>JACVJK010000049.1 GCA_015711955.1 Actinomycetota bacterium
TCCCCAGTTCCTCCATCTCCTCTCGGGTCATCTCCACCTCTGAAAAGAGGTCCTCGAGCGGGGGTCCGCCCGCGGCAACGCCCAAGGATCCCCTTATGGACCGGAAGAGCTCGTGGGGCGGCCCACAAGCCCCCTTTTCCCCAGTTCCTCCATCTCCTCTCGGGTCATCTCCACCTCTAAGAAGAGGTCCTCGGGTCGGTGATCCAATGGTGCTTCGGGCTTATGTATACGTATTCTGGCCCGTATCACCTGGGGGTGCGCGAAGACCTCCCCCAGAATACGCAAGGCCAAGGCTTCCAGCAGGTCGTATCGTTCAGCGGTGGCCACCTGTATCAGGGAATTGACCAATGGATGGTAATCCACTGCGAAGTCTATTTCATCATGGAGAGCCGCTTTAAGGGAGGGATATTCGATCTCTGCGTCCAGGATGAACTCCTGCCCCTTTTCTCGTTCCTCCGGCAGGCACCCGTGGTGGGCGCGGAACCTCAACCCGTGGATGCATATTCGCGAGATCATGTCTTGCCATTCAGCCCTTCAGTCCATATGACTTGCCGGACCTTAGACTCTCAACCCCCTCGCCACTCCCCTCGAAAACGCCCCTGGTCGGGGTGTACTTCCGGTAAAGTCATCCCTTACCTCTGGAAAAGAGAGGGGTTAGAGGAAGTCAGGGAACGGAAATGGCTTCCCGTCTGCACGACCCAGTCCTCCACCCGATACCAGGTTAAACCGTTGTAGAACCCCGTTTGCGCCAGATCCAGAACGTGGGCCACCGTCTGGGGAGCCTCCTCCTCCAGCAACCTTATCCTTATCGGCCCCCGCGAGGTGAGCAGCGATAAGTGCCTTCCTCCTTCCCCCTCTTCCACCTCGGCAGCGTAGAGGTAATCTCCCATCTCCAAGGAGTCCACCACATCCATTCCCTCCACCACTTGTCCAAACACGCTGTAACCCG
The DNA here is from genome assembly GCA_015711955.1 of Actinomycetota bacterium. Lineage (GTDB taxonomy): Bacteria > Actinomycetota > Geothermincolia > Geothermincolales > RBG-13-55-18 > JACVJK01. The sequence goes on from JACVJK010000049.1 coordinate 950, forward strand.
CGTCCAGGTGGCGGGCATCCTGTTTGAGTATGTAGAACTCGGAGGTGGCCGAATCGGGAAGCGGCTCGCCGGTGTTGGGGTCGCTGGGCTTGGCCATTCCCACCGCTCCCCTCACGTTTGGGGCCCCTATCTCGTCGGGAACGGCGGGCACGCTGTCGTCCCTGGACCTGGCCTCTTGGAGGGGATCGGGCGCGGTGGAAGCCTTTCTCTCCTCGATCTCCTTGAGGTGATTGACCAAAAGCACCAGGAAAACGGTGATCGCCACTGCCAAGGCCATGCCAATAGCACCAAGGAGCCTTGCCCTGAATCTCTTTCGCCTCTCCTCCTCTTTCTTCCTCAGCTCCTCCTTGCGCTTCTGCTTAAGTTTCTGTGCCCTTCCCAATTTCGCCTCCTTCTAGTTCAAATCCCCTTGTCCGGAGCAGGATTCCTTTTCTACACGTCTAGAGTGGTGCTGTTGTGGGCACCCTTCAAGCAGCCTTGGCCGGTCTTTCGGATTCAGACCGTGGAACCCCTGAGTCCCTTGCCGCAGATGGCGTCCGCAACCCTGGCCACCCTCACCATCTCCCGAACATCGTGAACCCTGACGATGTCGGCGCCCGCGGCGATCCCCAAGGCCACGCTGGCCGCAGTGCCCTCCAGCCTTTCCTCCACCGGTAGGTCCAGGATAGCCCCGATGAAAGACTTGCGAGAGGTCCCCAACAGGAGAGGGTATCCCAAGGACTTGAACTCCTCCAACCGGCGAAGTATTTCCAGGTTGTGCTCCAAGGTCTTACCGAAGCCGATGCCCGGATCCACGAGGATATCATCCCTCTCGACCCCCGCCTCCATGGCAACCTCCGCCCGTTCCCTCAAGAAATCCATGATCTCTCCCACCACGTCGTCATACCGCGGGTCCCTTTGCATGTCCTTGGGAAGACCTTTCATGTGCATCAGGCAAATAGGGACGCCCCGAGACGCCACGAGGGGCAGCATCTCCGGGTCCAGGCGTCCGGCGCTTATGTCGTTCACCATGGCGCAACCCAGGTCCAGAGCCCTGCGGGCCACCTCCGCCTTGGTGGTGTCGATGGAGATGGGGACCTCCACTCGCTCCACCAACCTCTCCAAGACCGGCACAACCCTGCGCAACTCCTCCTCCAACGGGACGAATTCGGAACCGGGACGGGTGGATTCCCCTCCCACGTCCAATATGTCCGCGCCTTCCTCCACCAACCGCAGGGCATGCTCCACCGCCCTGTCGGCCTGGAGGAACTTCCCCCCGTCGGAGAAGCTGTCCGGCGTCACGTTGACTATGCCCATGACCAGGGTCCTCTCATCCAGGTCGAATTGCCTCCCGCCAAGATGGAGCACCCTGTTTCCCTTCTTGAAAAGCAACCCTTCCAGCTCCAAGGCCAGCTCTTTGAGTCCGAAGGGCTGCAGTTTTAACTTGGGTATCAGCTCTCGGAAATGAGCCAGGGTACCCGAGATCACCGCGGAGACCTTCTTGCCCCCGTAATCGAAGACGTCCCTGGGAAGGGAGACCTCACCTCCAATGGCCAGCATGTCTTGTTTTAGGATGTTGGCGGCCCGGGAGTCGAGATGGTCCACCCGCACCACCCGGTGAACCATCTTGGGCACCATTATCCTCCTGCCGTGTTCGGTGCATCCCAGCTCCTCCAAGAAGCGCCGTGCCTCTCTCTCCTCGGGTACCTTCAGAAGACGCACCCTGTACTTGCTCCGCGAGGGGCCTAATTCTTCTGCCATTTCCCCTCCATCGTACCCCTTCTCCGGTTTTAATCTCGTCTCCCGCTAACCACTTCTCCAGCCGCGTTGGCCTTTCCCGCCTATAACTACCTCTTCTCGCTCCTGATCAAGGCCATGGCCTCGGCCCGGGACGCGGGGTTGGTGTGGAAGGTACCGCGCACCGCCGAGGTGATGGTGATGGAACCGGGTTTTTTCACCCCCCGCATGGACATACACAGATGTTCAGCCTCGATAACCACTAGGACCCCTCGGGGTCTCAGGGCCTTGACCAGGGTATCGGCAATGGTGGTGGTGAGCCTCTCTTGGACCTGTAGCCGCTTAGAAAGGACGTCCACTACCCTCGCCAATTTGCTGATGCCCGTGATCTGGCCTTGAGGCCCAGGGATGTAAGCCACATGGGCTTTCCCCAGGAAAGGCATCAGGTGATGCTCGCATATGGAATAAAGGGGGATGTCCTTCACTACTATCATCTCGTCGTGCTGTTCGGCGAACATGGTCTGGATCACGTCCTGGGGGTCGATATTCATCCCCGCCAGGATCTCCTCGTACATCTTGGCCACTCGTTCCGGGGTGTCCCTGAGGCCTTCGCGTTCCAGGTCCTCCCCGATGCCTTCCAGGATGAGCCGCACGCCTTGTTTGATCTTGTCCTTGTCCAATGTGCCGTACCTCCCGCGATTTTTCCCGCATATTATAACGCAGGGCATGGATGCTCCGGCCGCCCCTGGTACCACTGTCCCCAGGAGAAAGGCGAGTACCTGAAAAGGTTAAGACTCAGTCCTGGAGGTAAGGACAGGGCGCAAACCGCTCTCTCTGGAGCAGGACGAGGGTTCGGAAAACGAGGGGCGGATGGGCGGTGCGGGGGATCGCCCGTCCCACGGGGGAGGAGAGCCGGTTTCCTCCATTGAACGAGGATGTCGAGAACCGGGGAAAACCAAGGCCCATCTTCCCGCCAACTCTGGTGGCCCACCGAAAAAGGCAACCGAGAAAAGAAAACCCGCAAAAGGACGGTTCAGGCGAAAAGCCCCTGGCAAGTCCAATGAACTGGGGGGTATGGACTCCGGGACATCGAGGAAGAGAGCCGGTTTCCTCCCATAATGGAAAGGTGGGCGCGAAACCTCCGGCCGCCTTCTCTCATTCGGCCTGAGGAAGCGGTTTGGGGGCTATGGGCGGTAGTGAGGGGCGGGGCATCTCGGACTCGGTAACCCCTTCGGTGGGCGTCTCCCCCCGGATGTCTCTTTCCCGCTCCAAATCCCTACCCTCCAGGAGGGCTTCCAACTCCTCCTTCTCCAGGGTTTCCTTCTCCATGAGGGTGCGGGCGATGAGGTCAAGCTTGTCGCGATGGGCCACCAGGATCTGCCGGGCCCTGTCGTAGGCCTCATCCACCAGACGCCTGACTTCTTGGTCAATCTGATAGGCAATGCGGTCGCTGTAGTCCTGATGGGTGGCCAGATCCCGCCCCAGAAAGACCTCGCTCTGTTTCTGCCCCAGGGTCACCGCCCCCAACTTCTCGCTCATTCCGTACTCGCAGACCATCTTGCGGGCCAGCTTGGTGGCCTTCTCGATGTCGTCTTGGTCTCCGGTGGTGATCTCGCCGAAGACCAGCTCCTCAGCTACCCTCCCTCCCAGCAGCATGGAGAGCTCGTCCACCAACTCGGACTTGGTGACCAAGTACTTGTCCTCAGTGGGGAGGGTCAAGGTGTAGCCCAGGGCCCTTCCCCGGGGGATTATGGATATCTTGTGTACCGGGTCAGCGTTGGGCAATACGTGGGCCACCAGGGCATGGCCGGTCTCGTGATAGGCGATTATGGATTTCTCCTTCTCGCTGATGAGGCGGGTCTTGCGCTCCGGACCCGCCACCACCCTTTCGATGGCCTCCTCCAGCTCCTCCATGTCCAGCTTCTTCTTGCCGTGGCGGGCAGCCAGGATGGCCGCCTCGTTCACCAGGTTGGCGAGGTCGGCACCGGTGAAACCGGGGGTACGGCGAGCCAACACCTCCAGGTCCACGTCATCGGCCAAGGGTTTGTCTCGTGTATGTACCTTGAGGATCTCCACCCTGCCTTTGAGGTCGGGGCGGTCCACCACGATCTGGCGGTCGAAACGCCCGGGTCGGAGCAAGGCCGGGTCCAGGATGTCAGGCCGGTTGGTGGCGGCGATGAGGATGACCCCTGCCTTAGTGTCGAAGCCGTCCATCTCCACCAAAAGCTGATTGAGGGTCTGCTCCCTCTCGTCGTGACCTCCTCCCAGACCTGCGCCCCGGTGCCGTCCCACGGCGTCGATCTCGTCGATGAATATTATGGCGGGGGCGTTGGCCTTGGCCTGCTCGAAGAGGTCGCGCACGCGAGAGGCGCCCACCCCCACGAACATCTCCACGAAGTCGGAGCCGGAGATGGAGAAGAAGGGGACCCCCGCCTCCCCCGCCACCGCCTTGGCCAGTAGCGTCTTGCCGGAGCCCGGCGGGCCGTACAGGAGCACCCCCTTGGGGATCCTGGCCCCCAAGGCCTGGAACTTGGCCGGGTTGGCCAAGAACTCCTTGATCTCCATGAGCTCCTCCACCGCCTCGTCGATGCCGGCCACGTCCTTGAAGGTCACTCGGGGCATGTCCTTGGTCACCAGTTTGGCCCGGCTCTTCCCGAAAGACATGACCTTGCTTCCTCCGCCCTGGGCCTGCTGGAAGAGGAAGAAGAAAAGGACCACCACCAAAAGGAAGGGGAGGACGTTGAATATCATGCCCAACAAATCGAAACCCCTCTGGGGATCCACCTCCACCACCAGGTCCCGGTAAGGTTGGTAAGCCTGGGCTTCCTCGGGATTATCGGAGAACGCTTTGGCCCGGTAGACCTCGATCTCCTTGACCAGCTCGTCCCCGTAGTCGGAGGGATAGCTGACCTCGAACTCCTTGCCCGATTGAAGGACCCCTTTGATCTTGTGGTCCTTATCCAGGAGGGTAACCCGTGCCAACTCCCCCGCTCGGAGCCGGTCCATGAACCATGTGAGATCATGCTCCCTCCCGTCGCCAAAGAGGCTGGGGGAACGGGTCCAGACCAGGATCACGATGAAGAATATGATGGCGTAGAATATGGCAGCCCGCCAAAATTTCCTGTTACCCTGGTTCAACCTTCACCTCTCCTTTCGCCCGCTTCCCTCAACGGTCCGGAAAAGGGGTCACTGAGCGACGTGAGCTCCTCGATCCCTTGCGACGTCCAGCCATCGCCAAGCGGTTCCCAGGCCCCGGAAACGGTCGCGCGGTTCTTTGGGCCCTCATCTCATCCTTTGGGCCCTCATCTCACAGGGAGATATTCTACCCGCGCTCAACGTCCTCCAATACCTTCTTTCCCATTCTCTCCTGAAAGGGCGTCCTCCGCATCCCCACTCTCCAGGACCTTAACATACGGTAGGTGTCGGAACCTCTCCGCGCAGTCCAAACCGTATCCCACCACGAAGAGGGGAGGGATCTCGAAACCGCAGTACTTGACCTCTACCTCCACTTTACGCGCCGCCGGTTTGTTGAGCAAGGCGCACACCTCCAGGGAAGCAGGCTCTCGTGCCCGGAGAAGATCCATCAGGTAACGCAAGGTGAGGCCCGTGTCCACGATGTCCTCCACGAGCAACACGTGCCGCCCGGATATGTCCAGGTCCACATCCTTTATTATTCTCACCACCCCGGAGGTGACAGTATCAGCTCCGTAACTGGAGACGGCCACGAAATCGACCTCCAAAGGCAGGTCCACCTCTCTCACCAAGTCTGCCAAGAAGACGAAGGCTCCCTTCAACACCCCTACCATGACCAGGTCTTTACCACGATAATCCCGGGTGATGGCCTCCCCCAGTTCCCTCAACCTGCGGCGGATGTCCTCCTCGCTCAAGACGATGCGCCCTTCCATCCGGTCCTCCTGAAGACAAAACCTGCGCCCTACCCCGAACGCATGCGCTTCCTTGGCGCCACATCTCCCTCAAGCAACACGTGACAGATCCCCTTGAGGCCCCAAGGCGATGACGGAAAAGCGTGTAGAGTCCGCCTCCGCGAAGCCTCATAAAAACCCTCCGATACCATGGACCCGCACACTGACTGAGTTAGGCGACGGCGATCTCGTCGAAATGCTCCCACGAAAATGCCCCGCGACATCTTCCCTTCCGGGCAACCTCATCAAGCCTAGTCTCCTGCAAACCGCCATTCTCCGCAAACCGCCGTTTTCCTTGTCGCCCACACACCTCTTAAGTCGCGTCGAAATACCCCGTGTAAACCAGGGAACCGCCATCTCGCCCAGATCCTGAGGAAAAGACCTTCTGCTTTCTCACTCCTCCACCCACAGGCCCCTGTGAGCCTGCAGGGACACCACACCATCCCGATAGAGACGCATCCTGACCACCTTACGGGTCTCCGGTGTCACCTTGAACCTCTCGTCTATCCTCATCCCCAGGACCCAAGCTATCTCCCCTTCCGATTCCAAGACGGCCACGTCCTTCCTCCTCTCCAAGGGCACCTTGAGGTCCACCAAGAAGTCCTGGAGCTTGCGCGTGCCCGGAGCCCCCAGGGGATGGAAGCGGTCCCCAGGCCTGATCCCCCTTACCTTAAGGGGAAACCGCAGCCGGTCGGCATCCAGCAGGGCCTCCAGGGGACTTTGCACCGCCTTCTTGGGATCGCCCCCGTTCCAAGGCTCCACCGCCACTCTCAACGTCCAGCCGGGAAGGCGAAAGGTCCCTTCACCGGTAACCTCCACCTCGTCCCACTCCCCAGGCACGGGTCGAGGCCCAAAGATTATGCGGTCGTACACCCTCCTCGCCACCAATCCTGGCCCGATATCCAGCCAGGGGTTCTCGCCCCCCTCCAGGAAACGCCTCCTCAACTCCTCCACAAGGTGGTGATTCACCTCTCCCCCTGCCCTTCTGAGCGCCCTGGCCAAAACTTGCCTTTGGAGCAAAACGGGTGCCTCCAGAAGACGCTGGCGGTCGACCACCACCTCCTGATCCCTTACATCCACAGCCCTCTCCTCTACCTCCCTGACCCTTTCCTCCACCAACTCCACCATGTGATAAAGGGTGTCCGCCTCGCGGCAGAGGACTTTCCTGACCGCCGGATTGTACCTCTTTTCCAGCAGAGGGAGCAGCTCGTGCCTGACGCGGTTGCGGGGAATCCTCAGGTCCAGGTTGCTCGCGTCCAGACGGGGCCGGAAGGGCAGGTGGCGCACGTAAGCCTCCACTTCCCGGCGGTAAACCTCGATGAGGGGCCTTATGTAGATGTCCCTCACCGGAGGTATGCCCTTCAACCCCTCTGGACCGGCTCCACTTATTATGCGTAAAAGCAGGGTCTCCGCCCGGTCGTCGGCGGTATGCCCCGTGGCCAACCGGTCTGCCCTCAGTTCCCGGGCAACTTCCTGAAAGGCCTCATACCGAGCCCTCCGGGCTGCCTCCTCCGGGCTGTAAACCTCTTTCCCTTTACGCCTTTCCACTCTGACCCTGACCACCCGACAAGGCAGATGGTAGTAGGCGGCCACCTCCCTTACGAATTCGGCGTCCTCCCCAGACTCCGGCCTCAATCCGTGGTCCACGTGGATCACGTGGAGTTGCAGATCGTAGCGGGGTGAAAGCGTGGCCATCACGTCCAGAAGGCACAGGGAATCAGCCCCACCGCTCACCGCCACCAAAACCCGATCGCCTTTCCTCAGCATATCGTAGCGGCGCAGGGTGAGCCTCACCTTCTCAAGGACCGCGAACCTTTCCCTCTGCCAGCGGAGCGGCATGTTCATCCCCTCGTCATGGTGAAGGATGGGCCCAAAGTCCTGGAAGCTCCTTCCATCCCATCGTATCGTGGCAGCGCAGGGTGAGCCTCACCTTCTCAAGGACCGCGAACCTTTCCCTCTGCCAGCGGAGCGGCATGTTCATCCCCGTAGACGGGACGTTCCCCCCAGGTAAGACCCCCAAGGTCATTGTCGCTCATTATCTATCCTACTACAGCAGCCGCCCTCCCAACGGGGCAGACTGTACCTAGCTCGCTGGGCCACGGGACAAGAGGAGGTATCGTCCTTCCCGACGAGGGCATCTTCGCGCTTTGAGCCCCGTGTTCCCGACCTCCATACGGTGTCGAGAAAACCCGGACGAAAACTCAAGGGTTTCGCCCATTCTCAACTTTTCCAGCGGGACACACGGGCCATGAGGGATAGGAGGGAGCGGCCCGAGGACAGGAAATCCCATCCAAATTTCTTGCCCAGGAACCAACAGGCTCCCACGCATGCGGGGATTATCAACGCCAAGAAAAGAACCCACCACGACCGGGCACCCTTTTTTCTCTGGCCATCCTCGACTTCCGCCTCCCCCGCCTGGACATCCGACTCGACTTCACCCGCCGAGGCCACTACCTCGCCCTCCCCCTCGGTGGATCTCTCCCCCTCCACCTGGCCCTCGGTGCGCTTTTCATCGGATGCCCCCTCTTCCACGGCTTCCGACGGAATATCATCCGGCTGTCGGACCGCCCCAGTCAGGCCCGACACCCTTCCGGGGCTTTTGAAGGAGGTCTTGATGGGAAAAGGTTTCCTGGCAAGGGCACAAATGGCGTAAGCGGTGGTCCAGACGGGATTCTGGTCGCTCCCTGCCCTCCATCGGAAGTGCCCGTCGGGGGCCTGCATGGAGGCGATGAAGCCCAAGGGGGTCTTTCCTCCCTTGGACCACGCGGTTCCCCCCGGGTCCTCCCCCACCGCGGCGATGGCCTGGGCACACCAGGCGGTGGAGGCGGTGTCGGAGGCCCCGCCCGCATGGGAAAAACCCCCGTCGGGGTTCTGCGCCGATCGAAGGTAGGAGATGGCCCTCCTAATGGACTCGTCCGAGGGGCTTACCCCCGCTGCCCTGAGAGCCATTATGGAGGCGGCGGTCATGTCGGGGTTGCTGACCATCCCAGGGCTCACCCCCCAGCCCCCATCGGGGTTCTGAACCGACCTGTGCCAGCTGACCGCTCCCGGCGGGACGGGGATCCCCGCCGCCACGTAAGCCATTATCCCGAAGGCGTTGGAGTTCACCGCGTCTCCTATCCTTCCGTCGCCCCTCTGGAAGGACTTCACCCTTTCCACCAGATCCACGCCTCCAAAGTCCCTCAGATTTTCTCCGGCGGCCGCCGCGGCCAGCAGGGTCCTTTGGTAATCGGTGGCGCTCCTCCAATTCCCGGACTGAGAGGCCAGGAAATCGAGGGGAGAAAGGCCGCCCTTCCTGACCTCGTGGGGATTCCTGCCGGCGGCGCATAAGGCCATTACGCACCAGGCAGTGGTGGAATCTGACCCTCGGGTGGATCGGCCCGGTTCCGCGAAACCACCGTCCTCCACCTGCCTACTTTCAAGGTAAGAAAGGGCCCCGGAAAGGCTCGATCCCCCAAGCGCCACTCCCCCGGCGAAGGATGAGGCCGTGAGCGGAATAATGACTGAAATCACGACCCACAGACAAAGGGCCGTCGACATGATCCCCAACATCATGACCCGAAACCGATGGAGAGAGGGAATCATGCTTCATTCACCTCCATCTCGGCCACATCAACTAAACACCTTCCGGACGTGGATGACGGGCGTTCATCCTCCACCGGCGACGGTCCCCCTTCCACGTCAACCGGGTTGTTCTCCCACGAGGGCTTCTCCCATACCACTTCCAGCCTTCCCCGAAAGCGTAGCAAGGACGAGAACATGGCGGGTCCCAGGAGAAAAGCGAAGACGGCATTGCCTAGGGAATGAAACAGGTCGAACCAAAAGCTGGAGCCCACCGCCGCCACCAAACTCCTCCAGTCCAGGGGACGGATGAAGGATATCCAGTACCAGAAGTCCATCATCCAACCGAAGAGGAATCCCCATAGCAATCCCGCCAACACCAGAAAACGTGTGCCCCAGAGAGTCGCCCTCCTTCTGTCACCGCGGGAAATGGGACAAAGCAGCCCTCCCGTCAACCCAGCCATACCCCAACCCAACATCTGCCAAGGAGTCCAAGGCCCGTGACCCAGGAAAAAGTTGCTCAGGAGGGCTGCCAAGGCTCCCACCACGAAACCGCTCTCGGACCCAAAAACGTAACCGGTGAGGAGGGCCATGAAGGTCACCGGCTGCACGCCCGGAACCGCAGCGAAAAAGACCCTTCCGGCTGCGGCCACCGCGGCCAGTGTGGCCAACAAGGCCAGCTCGCGCGGGCCCGCCGCCGCCCTCTCGAAACGGAAGAACTGGTAAAGGAGGATGGCCACCGCCATGAGCAAGGAATTCACGGACCACCGCTGGAACGGCGGTACACCCTTCAGCCCCAAATAGGCCAATCCCGCAAGGGTTGCCAAAAAGATCAAGTTGGTCGATATCCCCCGCAAAATCCATCTATCCTTCAAAAATCGGGGAATCGCGTCGTACTGCTTCCCTGACGCCCTGACAACGGAAGAAGGGGATCTATTCAGCCCAACCCTCGTGATCGCCTTCATCGCCCCTCCACCTCGCCATCGAAAGGCCGGGGGAACCTGACAAGCCTTTTGTGGGCCAGATCTCTCAAAAACCTCACCGCCTCTTCCTCGGTGGATATGCCATCGTCATATCCCCGGAAGAGCCTGCTCACCTGAGGGGAGAAGAAAAGAGACCCCCTTAGCACATCTCGGGTGGGGCCCTCCGCCACCAGCCTGCCGCTGCCCAGGATGGAGGCCCTTTTAGAGACCGCAGCGGCGAACTCCACGTCGTGGGTCACCGCGAGCAGAGCGGTTCCTTCCCGCTCCATCTCCTCCAGCAGCGCCAGGGCCCTGAACTTGGCGAGATAATCCAGGCCTCGAGTTGGCTCGTCCAGCAAAACGAGGCGAGGACGGCTTACCGTCGTCACCGCCAGCGCCGCCATTTCCCTCTCGCCGCTGCTGAGCTCCCATGGATGACGCGCCGCCAGATGTTCCAAGCCCAACCGTTCCAAATGCTGAGAGGCCATGTCCACCGCCTCCCTCCCCTCAATACCCCGCAGGGAAAGGGACAGGAGGAGCTCATCCCATACGCTTTCCCGCAGAAAAAGCCCGCGCACGCTCTGGGGACAGTAACCTACTTCCCCCCTGAGCCTCGCTAGCCGATCGGGGCTTGCCTCTTCGCCCAGCAACCGCACCTTGCCCCGGGTAGGAGACAAGAGGCCCAGGAGACAGCGGACGAGGGTGCTCTTTCCCGCCCCGTTCTCCCCAAGGACTGCCATGCTTTCCCCCGCCTTGAGGCTCAGGTCTATTCCCCGTAAAGCCTCCTTCCCCTCCGGGTACATGTAACTAAGACCCCGGGCGGACAGTACCTCCTCTCCACCGCAGTCTTCTGGGTGAGGAGGGCAACCTTCTCTTCCCATGCCGTCCACGGCCTTCCCGATGAGCCTACGACCTTGCACCACGGTAAGGGGGATTTCCTCCCATCCCGCCCGGACGAAGACGCGAGCCACCGGCGGGAGGTACGGCTTTCCTCGTTCACTCATCCACAACGCGGCGCGGACCGGATCCCCGTCGAAGAGAATTTCCCCCTCCTCCAGGTAGATGACCCGGGAGGCGTAGTGGTAGCACCTCTCCAGACGGTGTTCGGACATCACCACGGTGGTGCCCGTCTCCTCGTGGAGGCGGCGAACCAAGTTGAGAAGCTCCTCCGCGCTCACCGGGTCCAGCTGGGAAGTGGGCTCGTCCAGCACCAGCAGGCGAGGATGGGCGGCCATCACCGAGGCCAGTATGACCTTCTGGAGCTCGCCCCCGGAAAGGTTGGGGATGAAGGCCTCCCTCAACCGGGAAAGCCCCATCCCAGAAAGCATCTCTTCCACCCTTCGGGAGATGAGGCCGGGCGGTAGGGCCATACTTTCAAGGCCGAAGGCTATCTCCCGCTCCACGGTGGTGGTCACCGCTTGGTCCTCCGGCTCTTGGAAGACCATCCCCACCAACGAGGCCATCTCCCGGGTGGAGCTAACAGCCAAGTCCTTCCCCGCCACTTTGGCCAGCCCGGACACCCTTCCTCCGTGGAAATGAGGGACTAGGCCGTTGAGGGCCCGCATGAGAGTGGTCTTCCCGCATCCGGTCGACCCCACCAGCAGCACGAACTCGCCTTCCTCCACCCGGAGGTCCACCTGGCGCAAGGCGGGTTTCTCCCTGCCGGGGTACCAATACGTGAACCCTTTAAGCTCGATCAACGCCATAGTTCCTCTCTCACCCCAAGCCAAAGCGATCCAGCAAGACCATGGATCGGTCTCGTAACCCTGCTTGCGGCGCACGACTCCCTATCCCGGAGCCCGCGGCTCGGCACGCTCGACACTTATCACCTCCAGAGTCCGAGAAACAATGGCCACCGCGGAATTCATGGCCGTGCGAAAACGCCCTCATAGAAGATACTTCCTCCCCCTTCCTCTCCACCATGCGCTCAAACCCGAGACGAGGAGGAAGGGCAAGGAGATGCCCGCCCCCGCCCATGGGGAGAAACCCTTCCCCAAAGGATCGGGAGAGGGAAAGAGGCTGTATCCATCGGAACAAGCAGCGACCACCACCGCGGTCATCAAGGGGATGGCCAGAAGGGTTACCCACAAAACGTCTATCCTCCTGTAATTGCTCTTCTTCCATACCGTCCTCTTTTTCCCGCCGAAGCCGCGGGCAGCCATGGACTCGGCCACCGTCGATGCCCTCTCTAAAGAGTTCCGGAAGAGGGACGTCCATAGGGGAAGATAGGCTTTAAACCTCTCCCACTTCCCGCCCGTCTCCAAGGGAAGTCCCCGAGCCATCTGGGCCTCCTTCATCCGCTGCGCCTCCGTGACCAAAGTGGGATACATGCGCACCGAAAGGCCCAGGGCCAGGGAAGTCCTCCAGATGGATGGGCTGAGGAGGCGCAGGACCTCGTCGGGGTCCAGGAGCATGCCGGCCAGACCGAAGGCCAAGACCAAGGAGAAAACCCTCCCACCGGAAAGGGCCCCGTAAAGTACCGCCTCTAACGTTATGTCCAGTTTCCCCAGCACAGGAAGCCGCGGCCCAAAGAGTAGCACGTGGGATCCGTTGCGGTTGAAAAGGGGGTTTAACAAGAAGACCAAGACGGCCAAAGTGGCGCCTATCCGGACATAGGGCCTGCTCTCCCCGACGAGGTCCGCCGAGTGCATCATCGTGAGCAGTCCCACTCCCAGGAACAGGAGATACAGGGGGTGATCGAGCAAAAGAAGGCCTCCCACCACCGCGGCCATGAACAAGAGGACCACCGAAGCGTGCAACGAGTGGAGCAGAGTGCCCTTATTCCTGTAGATCGGCAGCATTTTTGTCACCTGCGACCATCATTCGGACCACCGTTCTCTCTCCGTATTTACCTCCTGCTTCGGGGCAGTTCCACCGTGAGCTGACGGCAGCCCCCATCGCGCAGCCTCACCCTCCCAAGGCAACGGGAACTCTCCCTCTCCCTCCAGATAGGCCATGGCCAGCAGGGGCCTGGGATCCTCGTTATCTAACCTCTTTCGTAGGGCCTCCCAGGCCTCCCACAACCCTTTTCCCCTGCCCGTGATCACCAGCGCCGAACCTGTCTCTCCCATCCTGGGGGTCAGGCCGGCTACCAGTCCCCACTCCCCCAAAAGCTCCCCAGCCCTATTTCCTCTCTCGTCTAGCAAGGTGAGCTTTCCGCCCTCGAGGTGGAAGAACAGGCCCCGCGACCGGGCCTCGGCCATCGCCCGACGCCACCCTTCCAGGGTCTCCAACTCACCCGCCTCCGCCAGCAAAACGAGATATTCCCCCGGAAAATCTCCCAGAAGGGGGTCTCCTCCCAGGAGCAGGGGCCCCGTCACCACCTCTTTGACCCCCGCTTCCCTGAGGGAAACGGCGAGACCCTCGGCCTCTACCCCCAAACCCTCGCCGTGAAGTACCCTGCAGCGCTGGGGCTCAGCCGGATATCCCCCCAGGAAAGGCTGGGGAAAACACCCGGCCAGGAATGGGGTGAACGGACTCAACTCCCAAGAGTGATAGTCGAAGACTATCCGGTCTCCCTCCCGTACCGTGTATTCTGCGGCCCCCGTCTCCGCCATCTGGCCGTTGACATAGAAGAACCAGTCCAGCTTTCTCGATCCCTCGCCCCGGTAAGTGGAGGCAAGCCCGTCTATGGAGACGATGAAACCCCCTCCGTAGGCCGTCTCGACTTTTGCCACCTTCTTCAGGGCCTCCAGGGCGGAGATGCCCGCCGCCTCTACCCGCTGATCCCTCAGGACCACCTTCCCGAAATCCCGGGACACGGTTATTCGGGCCACGCCCCGGACCGGTTCTCGGTTCCAAGGCAGGTATGCGCAGCCCCGCACCGCCCAGATGGCAAGGAGAGCCAAGAGAGCCAAGGCGATGAAGCTTAACGCCCCTCGCCTCTTTCCAGCACTGGGTAGGAGAAGCAATTCCTTTTTCCCTTCGCCTTTCATCGGGGATGACGTGGCCATCACCCCTCATCCTGGACCCAGTACCGAGGGTTTGGCGAGCTTCGTCAACATCTCCTCCACATCGACATCGCCTCCCCAAGAGGCACGGGGAGGCTTTCGCCTCCCCTGCCCCCATACGGTCCGAAGCGAGCGCTCAAAGCCTTGTGGCTTGGATCATGGGCCCTCGCGCGTCGAAAGGGCCACGTCGGTGAAGGCCTTGGCTTCCTGGTCCTGACTCAGCGCACGCTCTGGGGATCGATCCCCGTCACCACGTGTCCCCCGTCCCAAGCACCCCGGTAATGGAAGTACACGGGCCGCTCGGCCGCCAGGGGACGATCGGCTTCCACCTTTATGGAAACGTCCGTCCCGGATCCCGCCTCCCGATTGACGTTGAGAGTCACCCTCCTGTGGGCGGGGATGGTGTACTTCACCACCTTGGGCTCCCTATCAGGGTAGATGTAGGTGACGGTGGCCTGAGCCATCTGATCGCCGAAATTGGCCAGGCAAAGCCATTCCTCGAAACCCTCGCCGGTATATCCCTCGGCGAAGTACATCTTCTTGAGGGGCGCGTCCATGCCGGCGGCGTTGTGACCTCCCGTCCAGCGGTACCCTCCGGTCCCTCGGTACTGGAAGTACATGGGCCTTTCCGCCACCACCTCGCCGGTGGCCTGTACGTAAACCGAGACCTCTTTTCCGGGACCCACCTCCTGGTTGACGTAGACGGTTATCCTCCTCTGGGCACCCACTCTCACCACCCGGTTGATGGGGCCCTGATCCCGGAAAACATAGGTTATATTAGCGTAGGCGTCGCTGGAGCCGAAATTGGCCAGGCAAAGCCATTCCTCGAAACCCTCGCCGGTATATCCCTCGGCGAAGTACCAGTCCACCATCTTTCCGTCGAAGTAAGCGTGGAGCTTACCCCCACCGGTGGTATAAACGATCCCCTCGGAGATGGTGGGATTGCCGCCGCCGTTGGAACTGGTGGACCATAAGACCTGTCCGTTGTCCGCCCGGAGGGCGGCAATGCCCCCGTTGTGGGTGAAGTCGGGGCCCATTTTACCCACCAGCACCTTTCCGTCCGAGGATATGGCCACCGAGGCGTTGTAGGCGCCCCAGCCTGCCTTCTCCCACCGCTTGGCTCCGGTAGCGGCGTCAAAGCAATAAACGTAGTTGTTGCCCGAGTTGATGTCGTTCCCGCTCACGAACACTCGTCCTTTGCCATCCAAGGCAGGGGCTCCTGAGGTGCCAAATATCTTTGATTTCCACTGGAGGGAGCCGTCGGAAATCTTGACGCAATAGAGATTGCTCTGCGGCCCCCCATAGGCGAAGTCCGAGAAGTATATCAAGCCTCGGGCCTCGTCCACCGCCGGCGAGCCGGGAACGTCGAACCCCCCCTGCTGGTTGGTCTCGAAAACCCAACGCACATTGGCGGGATCGGCAGCGCTCACGCAGGCCACCTTCCCGTTGGGCGACCTCCCAAAGGGAGCCGAGCAGGTCGCGATGACCCAACCCGAGGAGTAGGCCGGCGCTCCTTGTATGGAGGCGTCCTCCCCGAAATCATATTGCCACTCGATCTTGCCTGTCCTTTCATTCAGCCCGTAAAGGATGCCCGAATTGTAATCCCCCACGAAGACCTTGCCCTCGGCCACCAGCGGCGTGTGGTTCACCACGGGGTTGAGACCCCCCACCGAGGGCAGGGTGGTCTTCCACACCGGCGCTCCTGACTCGCCATCGAAGCAATATAGGCTGGAACCACATCCCATGAAGACCCTTCCCCCGCTGTACACCGGGTTGGCCCAGCTCCAGGTACCACCGTCGAACTCCAGTTCCCTCTCCCAGACGAGCCTGCCGTTGAAGGAGTTCACCGCAGCCAACCTGCTCTTTACGTTTGGGTCACCATCCGGGTTGGGCACGGTGAAGAGATAGGCATTGCCGTCTGCCACGCATACCCCCGTACCGTCCCGGACTTTCAGGTCGCCGGTGGAAAAGAGCAGGGTCGCTTTGGAGGGAGCCGCGGTGGCGGCCCTTCCGGTGTTGGCCGCGTCGTTACGGTATAGTGGCCAATCGGCCGGTGCGGCGCACGTCAGGCCCAGGCATAGCAGGGCTGTCAGGGAAAGGATCGACGTCATGCGCCTTATAAAACTCACGCCTTTTACCACGAAAGCCACCTCCTCCACGCGTCGAAAGC
>JACVJK010000050.1 GCA_015711955.1 Actinomycetota bacterium
CCTCCTCGAATTGGCTTGGGCGTGCCAGCATCCCGTCACAACATCCCATTTCGCCTTGACATGGCGGCCTCACTTCAATGCGATGAGATTTCCCGGAGCGATCTTACTGAGACGGCCTCCCCCAAGGTGAGGTTGAGACGGCCTCCCCAAGGTGAGGTGGATGCGGCGATCTGGGGACTGAGGCCAACACCTCCAAGGGCGATCTTCCTGAGACGGCCTCCTAAAGGAGAGGAGTATCGAGGCGATAAATTATAAGGCAGGGCGCAGGAAATGAACGGGTGAACATGCCAGTCAGCGTCGTGGTGGAATATTTGAATCGAGGGGCGAATTTGCCCCGGCGGTCCGTGGGGAGACGGGGAGGTGAGAAGAAATTCCCACAGGCCATCGCATAGAGGTGATACGCGGTAATCTCGGGGCTACGGAGCCGGCTGCCCATTTCTCGGTGGAGCTGGACCCTTGGGGAAAGAGCGGACTATTGCTGGCTGCCGGGGTTTTCTCCTGGGAAGAGGGCGAGGAACAGGAGCAGGTTCGCGAATACGCCGTCACGCTTCTTCGGGAGTTCTTCAGCAGAAAGGGAAATTCTTTGCAGGTCTCCGATGGCGGTTTGGTGTTGCAAAAGATCCTCCATCATCTACACCGAGAGATAAAAAGACGGTGGGGAGATGCCAACCTCGCCGTGAGCGCCGTGCTCGCGTTGGCTCGGCCGGAGAAGGTATTCCTGGCTCGCTGCGGAAAAGCTCAGGCCTTGCTGTATCGAAAGGGCGTGGTCACCCCGGCGTTCGCCCATGAGGAACATGAGCCTCTTCCCTTAGGGAGTGGAGATGAAGTGGGGGTGGAGACCGGGATTTTCGAGCTACAACCTGGGGATGTGCTGGCACTGGAGGACCCGGCCATATCCCCGCTCATCCGACCTCGGGATCTGACGGTCATCCTACAAAGGGCGGGTGACCTCCATCAGGCGGGCGTCTTATTGGCCGCTGTGGCCGAGAAGAAGAGGGCGGCGAGACCTTTTACGGCTTTGTTGTGGGAAGCTCCCAATTTGAGGAGGGACGCCATATTTTTCGACGAGCTCAATGGGGGGCTGTCCCCGGAGCGTGAGAGGGAGGAGAAAGCGCGAGACCTCGAGGGAGAGGTTAAGGACACGGGGACCGTCGAGCAAGTGAAGAGGAGGTGGCTAGACAGGTTCCGCCGTCATCGAGGATGATCTCGAGGATGACCTCGGCGATCCACTGCTTTAATGCGATTGATTTTCGGAATGGATATGGACCTTAGTGCGGTATCTCTCTATATCTATTATCTCGGCTAGACAGAAACCGAGGCATCATACGATTGATTTTCGGAATGGACATGGGTCTTAGTGGCTTAGGTGAATTTGATGCGGGGTTCCTCCTGCTCCGCTCTCCTTACATCATCGTTCGCCGGGTCTCTCGTTTATGAGGAACTGTCGGGTTTCCTCAACTCAAGAGAGGAAAGTGGAGAGATGAAAACGCTTGCGAGGTAAGTGGATGAAAGTCCCTCGATTATCCGGTCTCCCTCTTCCAGAAGATTTTCCTCTGCCCGGATGATTCTACGCCATTTACCTCACGAGAATGCCGAAGTGGAAGACATTCTTTTAGTTGGCGAGGACGGAAAAGCCAGTTGTTTATGATGGCTCATTCACCGACTACCTGTTTTTTGGCGATTTCTCAAATGATGCGGATTTTGAGATCGCGGGTGTCATCGTTGGGGAGTGGCGAAGCGGTGGTAAAAGGCCTTGCTTTCCTCACGTCCCCCCTCTCATATTGGGCGGTAAGGCAGAGCGACGGGATTTTGCGACCCAAACCTTCCTTTCGCTCATGTCTTCTTCTCCCACTTTTCCAGATATGCCACTTGGGAAAGGGTGGAGCCGGCCTCTATCTCCGCCCTCAACCGATTTTCTTTCTCCAGCACGTCCATGGCCCGGTTGGCAATCTCCACCACCTTGTCCCGGGGAATGACCACCAGGCCATCGTCATCTCCCACAATCCAATCTCCGGGAAAGATGCGTCGCCCTCCCACGGTCACCGGCACGTTGATCTCGCCGAAACCCTTGGGTTCCCCTGCCGTGGGCATGATCAAGCGGGCGAAAGAGGGAAAGCCCAGCCTGCGGATCTCCACCGTGTCCCGGATGGCCCCGTCGATGACCACCCCCGCCAACTTCCTTTGTAGGGCGCTGTGGGTTGCCAGTTCTCCCCAGAGGGCGGGACCCACCCCACCGGCGTCGATGACGATGACGTCCCCTTCTTCGGCCACGTCGATGGCCTCCACCGGTTTGGACCAGTCTCCTGGGTAAGCCCGTACGGTGACCGCCGGCCCCACCAACTTCATCCCGGGACTGATGGGCAGTATCCCCTGTAGCTCTCCCGAACGGTGCATGGCGTCGGAGATGTTGGGGGTGGAGACCTTCCAGAGGATGTCCCTGACGTTTTCCAGGGTGACCCGTTTGTAGAGCTCCGTTTCCACTGGCTCTCCGGTGAGCATGGCCCTCTTTATCTCGGCCGCGGCAGCCCTGGCGTCCCGGCTCTTTATGATCGCCCCACCCACTATGACGATGTCGGCGCCGAACTCCACCGCCTTGGCCGCTGTCTCGGAGTTGATGCCTCCAGCCACCGCCACCGGTATGTTCACCGCGTTGGCCACCAACCTCAGCCGCTCGAAGGGGTCTCCCCCGTGCATCTGCACGTCGATGGCGGTGTGCACCGCTATGTAATGGGCACCCGCCGCCTCGGCCGCTCTGGCCCTTTCCACCGGATCCCGAACCTCGATGAGGTCGACGATGATCTCGGCCCCGTAGTTATGGGCCGCCTCCACGCATTCCCGGATGGTGGCGTCGGAAGCTGCCCCGAGCACGTCGATTATGTTGGCGCCGGCCTTGGCAGCTGCCTCCACCTCGGCACGCCCGGCGTCCATGGTCTTCATGTCCGCCACGATGACGTGATGAGGAAAACGCTGCCTCAAAGCCCTAACCGCGTTGAGGCCCTCGCTCTTTATAAGGGGGGTTCCCGCCTCGATCCAGTCGGCCCCGCCCTCCACCGCCTCTTCGGCCACCTTCAGGGCCCTTTCCAGATCGAGGAAGTCGAGCGCTACCTGCAAAATGGGTCCCTTGATCCTCATGGCCGCATTATAGCACGGGTAATTGAGCACCATTTTCCGCAAAAACGTCTGGCTTGACGGAAAGCCCGTCTTGCCTGTCGGTCGCGCGAGTTCCGCCGATCATGAAACCTCGCCACCCTACAATTCCCCGCAAGTGCAAAAAGCTCTGCCGCTCGTGGCGGGGCTTTCGAGGTCAGGGGACGCTTGGTCGCTTTTCCTGGAAAATCCCGAGATGAGGGGACAATCCTCACGAGGCTATGGGGAACGACTGGGAGAGCGAAAGGAGAGAACTTTATTCGTGAGGGGAATGCACCTCCTGTAGAATAAGCCTATTGGCTATTAGAGTGAATATATTCGACCGAACGGCAGTCTCAGTCGAGCAGAGTGAGTTTCTGGTGATGATCGGAGGTCGGACATGTCAACGAGGATCGTGGTGGGGCTCATAGGATGTGGCACGGTGGGCTCGGGAGTTTTCCGTATTCTGACCGAAAAAAAGGACCTCATTTCCCGGCGTTTAGGATGCTCGCTGGAGATATCGAGGGTGGCGGTGAGGGATTTGTCCGACCCAATATATGTGGAAGTGCCCCCGAGCATGCTGACCACGGACGCCCTTCAAGTCATAAGGGATCCGGACGTGGACATTGTGGTGGAGGTGATGGGCGGTATAGAACCAGCCAGGACCTTTATCATGGACGCCATAGACCGCGGCAAGCACGTGGTGTGTGCCAACAAGGAGCTGGTGAGCACCCACGGGAAAGAGATTTTGGAAGCGGCGGAGAAAAAAGGTGTGGACTTCGCTTTCGAAGCCAGTGTGGGTGGCGCGATCCCCATAATCATGCCTTTGAAATACAGTCTGGCAGGAAATACCATAAGGGAGATCCTGGGAATAGTTAACGGAACCACCAACTATATCCTGACTCGCATGTCCGAAGCCGGTGTCGGTTTTCGGGAGGCTCTTCAGCAAGCCCAACAAAGGGGATACGCAGAGCCTGATCCCACCAATGACGTGGAAGGGAAGGACGCGGCGGCCAAGTTGGCCATCTTGGCCTCCATTGCTTTCAACAGCAGGGTTACTTTGGAAGACGTGTACACCGAGGGTATAACCCATATCACCGAGGCGGACATACAGTTCGCGGCCGAGTTGGGATACGCCATCAAATTGCTGGCCATCGCCAAAGACGAGGAAGACGGCATAAGCGTCAGGGTTCACCCCACCATGATCCCCTTCCACCACCCGCTGGCCTCGGTGCGGGAGGAGAACAACGCCATCTTCGTGACCGGCGATGCCGCGGGCGAGCTCATGTTCTACGGCAAGGGAGCAGGAAGCCTTCCCGCGGCCAGCGCCGTGGTGGGCGACGTAATCTCCATCGCACGAAACATACGCGGCGGGGGGCGTATGGTGGGTTGTACCTGTTTTCGGGACAAGGGGATCAAGCCCATCGAGGAGATAGAGTCCCGGTATTTCATGATCTTCGATGTTCCCGATCGACCTGGGGTGCTGGCCCAGATCGCGGGTGTGTTCGGAAAGAACATGGTGAGCATAAAATCGGTAATCCAACACGGGACTGGGGAGGAGGCTCGGATCGTCCTGGTAACCCATAAAGTCAAGGAAGGAAGGATGCGGGAGACAGTCCGGGGACTTGAACAACTCGAAGTGGTGGAAAGGATAGTCAGCCTGATAAGGGTGGAGGGCGAAGCCGACGAATGAACCGGAGTATTATCGTTGAGAGCCACGCCATATTTTTGTCCTTCAGCTTTTTCTTATAGGTTGTAAGAATTTGGAGAATTTTTGCTGAACAACCGTAAAGGAGGTGAGTATGGGTAAAACCGAGTGGAAAGGCGTGATACACGCCTATCGAGAATATCTGCCGGTTGACCATGCCACTCCGGTGGTCACCCTGCTGGAGGGAAACACCCCTTTGCTGCGGGCGGAAAAGATCAGCCGCGAGCTCGGATCGGATGTTTTCCTGAAATATGAGGGGTTGAATCCCACTGGCTCTTTCAAGGACCGGGGCATGACGGTGGCGGTGAGCAAGGCGCTGGAGCAAGGCGCGAAGGCCGTAATCTGCGCCTCCACGGGCAACACCAGTGCTTCCGCCGCGGCCTACGCTGCCCGAGCGGGCATCAGCTGCGTGGTACTCATCCCCAGCGGCGCCATAGCCCTGGGGAAGTTAGCCCAGGCTCTGGTGCACGGGGCCAAGGTATTGGCGGTGGAGGGGAATTTCGATCAGGCTCTGGACCTGGTGCGGGAGATATCCTCGGAATACCCCATCGCTTTAGTGAACTCGCTCAACCCCTATCGCATCGAGGGCCAGAAGACCGGGGCGTTCGAAATTTGTGACGTCTTGGGAAGAGCGCCGGATTACCATTTCATTCCAGTAGGGAACGCGGGCAACATCACCGCTTATTGGAAGGGATATAAGGAGTATCGGGATGCGGGAAAGATCTCTTTCCTCCCGCGCATGATGGGATGGCAGGCGGAGGGAGCGGCCCCCATAGTGAGGGGCCATCCCGTGGAAAATCCGGAAACGGTGGCCACTGCCATAAGGATCGGCAACCCGGCCAGCTGGAAGGGTGCGGTGGAGGCAGCTCGGGATTCGGGTGGCATCATAGACATGGTGTCCGATGAGGAGATATTGACAGCCTATCGTTTCTTGGCGAAAGAAGAGGGCATCTTCGTGGAGCCCGCCTCTGCCGCCTCGGTGGCGGGCCTTTTCAAGGCTTTCCGCAGAGGTGATGTGCCCAGAGGTTCTTTGGTGGTGTGCATACTCACCGGGCATGGACTCAAGGACCCTGACTTGGCGATAAAGCAGGCGGAAGAGCCCTTGGTGGTACCGCCGATCAAAGAAAAGGTATTGGAGGCGATGGGGCTTTGAAGAGACCGGTGAAGTACCTGGTTTTGGTCCCGGATGGAGCGGCGGACTACCCAGACCCTGTTCGAGATGGGTTGACCCCTCTACAATCCGCTCGCGTTCCCCATATGGACGCTCTGGCAGCGGAGGGAGTGTGCGGTAAAGCCATCACTTTGCCCGAGGGACTTCCTGCTGGAAGCGATGTGGCTAATCTTTCCATCTTGGGTTACGACCCAAGGCTCTATTATACTGGGAGAGGCCCCTTGGAAGCGGCCAGCATGGGCGTCGATCTCGCCCCCGACGAAGTGGCTTTCCGCTGCAACTTGGTTACCATTTCCGAGGGTAAATTGGTGGACTACAGCGCTGGGCATATCTCCACGGAGGAGGCGAGGGAGCTCATATCGGCCCTACAGAGTGAATTGGGCGATAATGGAATATCTTTCCATAGTGGCGTTGGCTACCGCCACCTTCTCGTGTTGAAGGGCACTGATTACCTCGAATTACGTTGTACCCCTCCCCATGATGTGGTGGGAAGGTCACTGGAGGAAATAATGCCGGTGGGAAGAGGCGCGGATTCGCTTAGGAGACTCATGGAAAGGGCGGCGGAGATACTGGGTAACCATCCTGTGAACGAGAAGAGGAGGAGGTCCGGTCTTCTTCTTGCCAACGGTATCTGGCCTTGGGGTCAGGGGAGACCGCCCCGCATCCCAAGCATTAAGGAAAGATACGGCATATCGGGGTGCGTCATCACTGCGGTGGACTTGATAAAGGGCCTTGGGTTGAGCGCAGGGATGGAGGTGGTGGAAGTCCCAGGGGCCACCGGCTACTATGACACCGATTACGGGGCCAAAGGTGAGTACGCGGCGAAGAGCCTGGAAGAAAAAGACCTGGTCTTAGTGCATGTCGAGGCCCCGGACGAAGCGGGGCACGAGGGAAAGTGGGACGAGAAGGTGAGGGCGCTGGAAAGGATAGACTCCTTGGTCTTGGGAAAGATAATGGAAAGAGCGGAAGAAAGAGGAATGGAATTGCGCGTCCTCTTGCTACCGGATCACCCCACTCCCCTTAAGGTGCGCACCCATACGAGAGACCCGGTGCCCTTCGTCCTTTATGGTTTGAAGGAGAAACCCGACCGCGTTAGGGCCTTCCACGAGAGATCGGTGGAAAGAGGTGCTTTGGGAGTGGTGCGGGCTTGGAAACTATTGGATGCGTTAGTGCATGGTACGTCGGAGCCTCTTAGAAGAAATGGCAAATAATGGATGCTTTAGGTCTTTGATTATTTTTCATGGCATGTCGGAAAAGTCGTAAATCTTAACGACTCCCGTGTGGTAAACTGGAGTGGCAGGGCATACGCGACAAGATCGCAGCACTGCCTGCTGACACAGGCTTTGAGGTCGTAAGGCGGCTAGAGGATAGGATCGAGGTCAAGAAATGGCTTTGAGGCGGTATCCCTTGACCAAGTCACCCATCGTCGTGGCGCATGTCTCCGATTTCCACATCGGTTCGTACCATTTCGTCTCCAACCTCATGAACCGCACGGTTCAGGAGCTGAACGAACTGCAGCCTGACGTAGTGGTGGTCACCGGGGATCTCACCAATGAGGGTTTTCGACAGGAATATCTCACTGCCAAGGCATACTTGGACGACCTAGAATGCGAGAGGGTGGTGGTGATCCCGGGAAACCACGATTCCCGTAATGTGGGTTACCTCCATTTTCAAGAGCTCTTCGGCTCCCTTTTCACCACCTTGCGCTACCATGGCATATGCATAGTGGCGGTGGATTCCACCGAACCGGACTTGGATTCCGGAAAGATAGGGAGAGAGCGTTACGGTTGGATCGTGGAGAATTTCCAGTCGGTGGAGGATTTCAAGATATTTGCCCTCCACCATCATCTGCTGCCGGTCCCCGGGACCGGCAGGGAGCGCAACATAGTATACGATGCGGGCGACATCCTGGAAATTCTCTATTATTCCGGTGTGGATCTGGTACTCACCGGGCACAAGCACGTGCCATACGTGTGGCGGTTAGAGGATATGTATGTCGTGAACGCGGGTACTGTGTCCTCCCTCCGCTTGCGCGGCAATACCAAACCCTGCTACAACATCATCCAGATTCAGGAAGAGGAGGTAACCATCTTCCGTAAATATCCCTTCGGAGGTCAAGACGTCATCGCCAGGTTCGGAGTAGGGGTGAGGGAGGCTCAAAGGGCTTTTTCCGGCGTTTTGAGGGAGATGATCCAGGCGGACGTCTCGTACAGAAAGAAGGACTGAACGCACGACCTGGGTTTCGAAACTCCATGGACCCTCTGGGGAGGACCCTCTTTCCGCATGTGCTCCGCGATGGTGTTCGGTTCCTGTGAAGGAGTATCTCGCAGGGATGTGCCCACTGTAGGGATGAAAGGCAGGAGGTAGAGAGCTGGGAAGGGAGAGCGAAGCGATGGCCCCCAAAAGAGCTGTTTTTCTGGTGGACGGGGAACACCAGCCTTCGAATGTGAGGGATTCGGTGGAGACGCTATGCCGGGATCGAGGGTGGACGCCGGTGGCCCTCTATTTTCTGGGAGGGACGGAGAAGCTGCAGGATCCAAGGGACATGTACTTTACGGGTGTTGAGGTGTTATTCCCTGAGGACCCGGAAGGTGAGTTCTTGGAGGCCTTAGACCGGTGGCAACCCGATCTGGTGGTGGACTTAAGTGACCTGCCGGTAATGACTTCCTCTATGCGCATGGCCATGGCCGCTCGGGCGGTGGCCCGAGGCGTTCCCTATCACGGGGCCGATTTCCTCTTCCGCCCGGTGGAGTTCACCGATGTCCTCACCCGGCCTTCCCTCTCGGTGATTGGCACTGGCAAGCGTTGCGGGAAGACGGCCATCTCTGCGGAGTTGGCATCCCATTTACAGGGCAAAGGGACGAGAGTAGCGGTGGTGGCCATGGGGAGAGGAGGGCCCCCTGAACCATACGTCCTGTCTGGCAGAAGCGTGGATTTCGATTTCCTTCTTGAGGAGGCGGAAAAGGGTCTGCACGCCGCCTCAGACCATTACGAGGATGCCCTGGTTTCCGAGGTGGTGACCGTGGGATGTCGGCGATGCGGCGGCGGCTTGGCCGGCATGCCCTTCGTGGACAACTGCGTCGAGGGCGCTCGCATTGTGGATACCCTGGGGATGGACGGTATCGTGATGGAGGGTAGCGGTTCCAGCATACCACCTGTTCGAACCGACGCTCGTATATGTGTGGTCAGCGCTTCCCAAGACCGGGGGGACGTTTCGGGATTTCTCGGCCTTTCGCGCATCTTGATTTCGGATGGGGTTGTAATTACAATGGCGGAGGAGCCGTTCTCTACTGCGTCCGAGATTTCCAGTCTGCGGAAAGAGATCGAGAGGATCAGCGGTAAGATTGCGGTAATAAGGACGGTCTTCCGGCCCTATCCCCTGAAACCCATCCGAGGCAGGAAAATCTTCATCACGTGTACCGCGCCGGAGGCAGCGGGAAGAACCCTGATAGAGCATCTGAGAAGGGCGGAAGATTGCGAGGTGCTGGGGATAAGCCACAACCTCTCCCGGAGGAGGGAACTTGCCTCCGATCTTTTGAAGTCGAAGGGGGCCGAGGTGATCCTCACCGAGCTCAAGGCGGCAGCGGTGGACGTGGTGGGAAGGTTTGCTCGGGAAAACGGCTTGGAGGTGGTTTTCTTCCACAACCGGGCAGTTCCCGTGGAGGGAGATGACCTCCACGGTTTCTTCGACGAGATGTGGCAGCTTGCGGTGGATAGGTGGTCAGCAAGAGAAGCAAGCGGGCTTGATAGCCCTAAAAGGCTCTGATCGCGCAACCCTCAGGGTGGGAAATGGAAGAGAAGAGGAACAAAAGGATTACGATCCTGGACGATCAGCATCATAGGGTTCCCTACTCGAAGGGGCTCACCTCCAACGCCATCATGGCCTCCGGGCTTTCCCCGGGTTCGGCCTACAACGTGGCCACTTACATCGAGGACCTACTGGTGAAAGAGGGTAGGTTCGAGATACACGCGGGGGAGCTGCAACGCCTGATATACCAGGTGCTGGAGGAGAAGGCGGGAAAACACTATGCCATCAATTACCTGCGGTACATAGCCGTTAGCCGCCTCAGCAAGCCCTTGGTTATCCTCATAGGGGGCTCAACAGGGGTGGGGAAATCCACCATCTCCACCATGCTGGCCAACCGGTTGAGCATCGTGCGCATCGTTTCCACCGACGCCATCAGGGAGGTCATGAGGGCCTTCTTCTCTCCCACCCTAATGCCCACTATCCACACCTCGAGTTTCGAGGCCCATACTGCCTTGATCCATCCCCTCCCGCCCCATGTGGATCCGGTGGTGGCCGGTTTCCGGGAGCAGACCCTATACGTGTTGGTTGGGGTCAGGGCCATTATCAACCGTGCACTGAAGGAAGGCACCCACATAATAGTTGAGGGGGCTCATATAGTACCGGGCTTCATATCGCCGGAGCAGTTCCCCGATGCTTTCATCATCCCGCTAGTGATCACCGTCAAGGACGAGAAGTTGCACCGCAGCCACTTCTTCATCCGCGAGGTGGAGACCCAAGGCACCAGGCCTTTTCGGAGATATATCGAGAACTTCGACAACATCCGAAAGATCCAGGATTACATAGTTCATCTGGCCAGCCTGACTGGGGTCAAGATCATCGACAGCGTGGACTTGGACTACGCGGTTTCAGAGATCGTGGACTACATCATAAACACCGCCTACGAGATGGCCAGGAAGGACAAGCCCCAGGTGGTGGAGATGACGAAAGACCTAGTGGGAATCGAGGATGGAGGTGGAGGATGAAGCTCTTCCTGGACACGGCGAACGTGGAGCACATCCGGGAGATCCAATCCTGGGGGATCCTCTCGGGCGTGACCACCAATCCCACCCTGGTCTCTCGAGAGGGCCGTTGTATGAGGGATTGCTTGGAGGAAATCGTATCCATAGTGGACGGGCCGGTGAGCGCGGAGGTCTTGAGCCTGGATACGGAGGGTATGATCCGAGAGGCCCGAGAGCTCGCCTCCATCGACCCAAAGATCAACGTCAAGATCCCGGTTACCCCCGAAGGCTTGGCAGCGGTGAAGGCGCTATCATCCGAGGGCATCAGCACCAACATGACCCTGGTGTTCTCGCTGAACCAGGCGCTGATGGCGGCGGCGGCCGGGGCCACCTTCGTGAGCCCTTTCGTGGGCCGTTTGGATGACGTGGGAAGCGACGGCATGGCCCTGGTGAGAGATATCGTCTCGGTATATCGGAACCACGGGGTGGGCACGCAGGTGATCGCAGCGAGCATACGCCATCCCATGCACGTGGTGCAGGCAGCCATGGCGGGCGCCGATATAGCCACCATCCCCTACGAGGTTATGGTGCAGATGGTGAGGCATCCTCTCACCGAAGCCGGGATCGAGAGGTTTTTGCGGGATTACGAAAAGGTGAGGGCCATGGAGGCGGGCAAATGAACCGAGAGCGCCCGCATCCATTAGGTGAAGCAGGTGGAGCCCCCAGGTATTTCTCGGTGAGACCTTTGAGGAGGTGAAGACTTGGAAAAGACATTGGACAGGTCCCAACTCGAATCGATGCTTTTGGTGGAACTCCAGGAGATGGCCCGGGAGATGGGCTTAACCGGTATAAGCACATTACGGAAAAAAGAACTCATAGAGTGTATTCTTAACCGCAAGGCAGAGGAAGAGGGCCTTTTCCTGCGCCGGGGTATTCTCGACATACTCCCGGAGGGATACGGGTTTCTCCGCACCCACGGATACCTTCCCAGCGAAGAGGACATCTACGTGTCCCAATCTCAGATTCGGCGTTTCAAGCTCAAAAGGGGTGACGAGATCCTGGGGCAGGTGCGTCCCCCCAAGGACAACGAGAAGTACTACGCCTTGCTTCGCATCGAGAAGGTCAACGATGACGACCCCGAGGTGTGCATGACCCGAAAGCAGTTCGAGTCCTTGGTTCCCCTCTTCCCCACCGAGCGGTTGAGGTTGGAGACGAAAAACGGGGACGTGGCCCCCAGGATCATCGACCTTATCGCCCCCATTGGCAAGGGCCAGAGAGGCCTCATCGTTTCACCCCCCAAGGCGGGAAAGACCACCATCCTCAAACAGATAGCCAACAGCGTGACCACCAACAACCCCGAGGTCAAGCTCATCGTGCTGCTCGTGGACGAGCGGCCCGAGGAGGTTACCGACATGGAGAGGTCGGTGAAAGGGGAGGTGATCAGCTCCACTTTTGACCAGCCTTCCGAGAATCATATCCAAGTGGCGGAGCTAGTGCTGGAGAGGGCTAAGAGGTTGGTGGAGCACGGCCATGACGTGGTAATACTCTTGGACAGCATTACCCGATTAGCACGAGCCTACAACTTGGCCACTCCCACCAGCGGCAGGATCCTTTCGGGTGGAGTGGACTCCACAGCCCTTTATCCTCCCAAGCGGTTCTTCGGCGCAGCCCGTAACATCGAGGGCGGAGGAAGCCTGACCATAATCGCCACTGCCTTGGTGGACACTGGATCCCGCATGGACGAAGTGATCTTCGAGGAGTTCAAGGGCACTGGCAACATGGAGCTGCACTTGGACAGAAAGCTGGCCGACAAGAGGATCTTCCCGGCCATCGACATAGAGAAGTCCGGGACCAGGAAGGAAGAACTCATCCTATCCCCCGAGGAGGCACCCATAGTCTGGAAGCTCAGGAGGGTTCTCCATGCCCTGGATCCCAGCGCAGCCATAGAACTCCTCATAGACAAGATCAAAAGCACCAAGGATAACCGGGAATTCCTTATGGAGATCGCCCGCTCGCCCATCTCTTGACGGAGGCGATCCAGGCAAGGCGGGACGGTAGGCCTGCGTTCTCCCGGCAGCGTGGCCGATCCACTGGGCTTAAACACCACGAAGATCCGATGAGCTTCTGGCGGACCCTCCTTGAGCCCGGTTTGGTGTCCACTGTCAATTGATGGGCCGTCCGAACCCGAAGGTGAGGTGAGATTTCCTCGAATCGATGGAAGCGTGGTCCACGAGCATTTTTCTCGAGACGAGGGTTCGATCGTTCCCTCTCTGGGCAGTCGTTTACGAGGATGCTATACTTTCCCAGTCGTGATCACCTGGAAGGAGGAACGGACATGAAGAAAGGAATACATCCTGATTACGTGGAGGCCACCGTCATCTGCTCCTGTGGCAACACCTTCAAGACCAGATCCACCAAGCCGGAGTTGAGGGTGGAGATATGCGCCCAATGCCATCCCTTCTACTCCGGAAAGCAGAAATTGGTGGATACAGGGGGGAGGGTGGAGCGATTCGAGCGCATGTACGGAAAGTCCAGGCCTCAGAGGAAGAAGGTCAAGGAAAAGTAGTAAGAAGGGTCTAATTGAAGGCAGTAACCAGGCAAGCATAGACCCGCCATGAACGCGAGTGAAAAAGAGGCTCTAAAAGGCCTCTTTTTATCTTCTCCCAACCGGGAAGAGGGGACTTCCATAGGTGGTCAGGCGGTCATAGGAGGGGTTATGTTCAGAGGGGAAAGGCACTGGTCACTAGCAGTCCGCCGGCCCGATGGGACCATCCACGTGGAAGTCCATCCTTTCCGATCCCTCCTAGAAAGACCTCTTTGGAAAAAGCCCATACTGCGAGGAGTGGCGGCGCTTTGGGAAAACTTGAGGCTGGGGTGGAGGGCCCTGTCCATCTCCGCTGACCTCGCCTTGGAGGAGGGAGAGATGGGGCGATGGGGCGGAGCTGCCGCGGCGTTGCTGGCGGGGGCGCTGGTGTTGGGACTCTTCGTAGTTCTGCCCACCTGGCTGGCATCCCTGCTGGTGGGCGGCTTGACCTCCTCTTTCCTGTTCAACTTGGTAGAAGGGGGGATCAGGCTCTCCATAATCGTCTTGTATCTGTTGACGGTGTCTTCCTTCGGCGAGATGCGCAGGGTCTTGCGGTATCACGGGGCAGAACATCAGAGCATACATCTTTTGGAGAAAGGGTTACCCCTTCGGGTGGACTTGGCCCTGAAGCAGGGCACGGATCACCTAAGATGCGGTACCTCCTTTCTTCTGTTGTTCATCATCCTTGCCGTATTGACCTATTCCCTCTTGGGAAGACCTGCCCTTTGGCTGCGAGTTCTGGAAAGGGTAGTCCTGATCCCGCTTTTGGCGGGCGTTTCCTATGAGATAATAAAAGCTGCCGACAGAAGGCAGCACAGCGCCCTCTGGAGGGTTCTGGCGGCCCCGGGTATGGCGTTGCAGCGCCTCACCACTCGTCGACCGGGACCAGAGGAAGTGGAAGTGGCGCTGACCGCTTTGGGTTCGCTCCTCGCTGTGGATAGGGAAACCACCGTTGATCCCATTACGGCGTCGTCTTCCCCACGGGAGGATTGAGAGATGGGCTTCTTGGAGAGACTCAGGGAGATCGAGGAGACCTACAGTGAGTTGGAGGAAAAGCTTTCCGATCCCCAGACTTTGGCGGATCGAAAGAAGTATGCCGAACTTGCCCGAACCCACGCCGAACTCGCCGAGATAGTGGAGTGTCTCAGGGAATATAGGAAAGCGAAGAGGGAGGCGGAGGAAGCCAAGGAGTTGTTGCGGGGAGAGGGAGACCCGGAGATGCAGGAGTTTCTCCGGCAGTCTTTACAGGAAGCGGAGAGAAAAGGTGCGGAATTGGAGGAGAAGTTGAAGGTGCTTCTCCTTCCCAAAGACCCTCGCGACGAAAAAGACGTGATCATGGAGATCAGAGCCGGGGCGGGTGGCGAGGAGGCAGGGCTTTTCGCTGGTGACTTGTACCGCATGTACCAGCGCTATGCGGATCGGCAAGGATGGAAAACCGAACCCCTTTCCTCCAGCCCTTCGGAGTTGGGCGGCTTCAAGGAGGTCATATTTTCCGTCCGTGGCAGGGGCGCTTACAGCCGCCTGAAGTTCGAGTCCGGTGTTCATCGGGTGCAGAGGATCCCGATAACCGAGTCGGGGGGGAGGATTCACACATCCACCGCCACCGTGGCGGTGCTTCCTGAGGCGGAAGAGGTGGAGGTGGAAATAGACCCTTCAGACCTCCGGATTGACGTGTTCCGCTCCACTGGCCCCGGAGGACAATCGGTGAACACCACCGACTCGGCAGTGCGCATCACCCACCTTCCCACGGGTATCGTGGTCTCTTGTCAGGACGAGAAGTCCCAACTCCAGAACAAGGAAAAGGCCATGCGTATCCTCAGGGCGAGGCTCTTTCGGATGGAGCACGAGCGCATACAGAGAGAACAGGCCGAGGAAAGACGCTCTCAGGTTGGCACCGGAGAACGGTCGGAGCGAATCCGTACCTACAATTTCCCCCAAGGCAGGGTGACGGATCATCGCATCGGCCTGACCTTGTACCGACTGGAAGACGTCCTTGACGGCGACCTCGACGAGATAATAGAGGCGTTGGCGGCGGCGGATAGGGCGGAAAGATTAAAAGAGTTGGGCGGCAACGAGGTGGAAACCCCATGAGCGAGACCCATTCATTGCCCGTTCCCCGCTTGATATTCTGGGCCTCTCGTTACCTCGAGGCAAGAGGCGTCTCGAAACCCCGGCTCAACGCAGAATTGCTACTCTCTCACGTCACCGGTCGGGACAGGGTGGAACTTTATGCCCGACCTGAAGAGGGCTTGACCTTGCGGGAGGCGGTTCGCTTCGGAGAGCTGGTTCGGAGAAGAGGATTTAGGGAGCCCCTACAGTACATCTTGGGACGCTGGGGCTTCCGTCATCTCGATCTCTTGGTGGATTCGAGGGCGATGATCCCCCGGCCGGAGACCGAACTTCTGGTGGAAAGAGCCCTGGAAATTTTGAGGGAAATGAGGGGCAGGCATCCGATAGTGGTGGACGTGGGCACAGGATCGGGTTGTATAGCCCTCTCCATATGCCGGGAATTTCCCCAATCTCTCGTCTACGCCACCGATGTCAGTGAAGAAGCCTTGGAACTGGCCCGGCTAAACGCGCAAAGGACGGGGATGGAAAGCATCATTTCATTTCACCGGGGAGACCTGCTTTCTCCGCTTCCCCGCCATCTGATGGGTCGTTGTGATCTCGTGATCTCCAATCCTCCTTACATCGCAGAAGGGGATTACCTTCAGTTGCCAGAAGAGGTTAGGGATCATGAACCGAGATCTTCCCTTGTGGCTGGTCCCCGCGGAGTGGAAGTGCATTTGAAGCTCATGGAACAAGCAAGAGTGTGGTTGGCGCCGGGAGGCCACTTACTCATGGAGATGGGAGAAGGCCAGGGAAACGACCTTTTGGGAGCGGCCCTTGAGATGGGGTATGGGAAGGTCGTGGTACGCGAGGACCTGACAGGCAAACCTCGCATGGTGGAGATGTGCTTTTCGCCAGCTGGCTCACCTCACGCTTTCATTTCGCACGGAATTTGATTTGAAATTGTCGAGAAACCAGAAACGTGCTGTTCCATTGGGGAGTCAAGACATGGTTATATTTTCCATATAAACTGGAATATTATTATATAATCCTGATCGATGACGTCGATTTGAAAACAAGCTCTCAGGATATTAGAATTGGTGTGAAGTTCGTGATATGTTCCGGTTTGCGGGAAAGATAACAGATTTTACCGATGTATGAAAGAAGGCAAAGGGTGGGGACTCAAGCAGCCGCGGTCGCCCTCGCCGCCCTTTTCGCGTTGGCGTTAATAGCAATTTTTCCCGCTGGGTCAGAGGCGGACCCGGTAAAAGAGAAAAGGGAGCGGGCGAAGGAAGTGGAGCACCGGTTGTCCTCATTGCAGGGGGAACTCAATACCCTTTCATCTGAGCTCAACCGACTCCAGTCTCAGGTAGCGGTGTTGGAACAGGAGATAGCACGCGCCGAAACGGAACTCAAAAAGCAGGAAGCGGAGCTCGGCCGGTGGCGGAGGATACTTTCTGAAAGGGTTAGGTCCATGTACAAACAAGGGTATGCCACTACCTTGGAGATCATCCTGGAATGCGAGGACTTTGACACCCTCCTGAATTCCGTTCAATACATGAGCCGCATAGGAGCCCATGACGCAGAGATCATAAACGCCACCAGGGAATTGGCTGGAAGGATCAGGGAAAGGAGGAAAAGGCTTTCAGTTAACAGGGAGTCCTATCGGAAGAACATGGAATCGTTGGCCAGAAAAAGAGAAGCCATCCAGGCCAAGTTCAGCGAACAAAAGGCTATATTGGCCGGCATCACCTCCGACCTAGCGTCTTTGATGAGCTCTCGCTACGCAT
>JACVJK010000051.1 GCA_015711955.1 Actinomycetota bacterium
GGACGGTCATGGCCGCGGTGGGGGAAGCGGGGCAGGATAGGGATTTCGCCCTTAAGCTCTGCTTGGAGGAGGTTATAAACAATGCCATGGAGCACGGCAACCTGGACGATCCCGACAAAGCCGTTTATCTGACGGTGAAGAAAATTCCGGAGGGAGTGGTGATCAGGGTCAAAGACGAGGGGGACGGGTTCGACTACCGGTCCTTGGAGAGTTTGTGGGAGACAAGACCTTTGCTTTCGGAGAGGGGGAGGGGGTTGGTCTTGGTACGCCACTATGCGGATCGTGTGGAGTTCAAGGGGGACGGAAACGAAGTGGTCCTTACCTTCCGTCGCTAGTGGCGGCGGGTAGCCGGGATGGTCAAGGTGCCCGAAGACGCATTTTAAAACACGATATTAATGAATCGCGCGGATTTTATCGTTCTTACGCCGCGATCAACTTCTTGTCTCCATGTAATGGGCATGGAGTGCGCGGTTGAGGAGAGCCAGTGGAAGGATGTGGTATCATAGGGGCTGAATTTATGTTTGGGAACTGGGCGTGGACATTTGGAATCAAAAAGTGACTCAGAAAAGGGAGCTCTCAGCAGTGGCGAGCCCCTTTTTGTTGAGAGGAGAAAAAGATGAGGGATCGGGAGT
The DNA here is from genome assembly GCA_015711955.1 of Actinomycetota bacterium. Taxonomy (GTDB): domain Bacteria; phylum Actinomycetota; class Geothermincolia; order Geothermincolales; family RBG-13-55-18; genus JACVJK01. Next base: position 633 of record JACVJK010000051.1, read on the forward strand.
GTTGGATTATGAGTAGACGAGTTTTGCCCAAGAAAACCAGATATGTGTTGGGGATTGCCGCTATTGTCTTGATGGCCGCGTTGTCGGCGCCGCCGTCGTGGGCCACGCCCACCGTCCAACAAAAGCGGGAGCAACTCCAGCGCATAAGGGAGGAAGTGGAAAGGATCGACCAGCAGCTGGAGCTGGTGGTAGAGCAGTACAACCTCATGAACGTGAGGGTATCTCAGCTGCGGGCGACCATCGCCGCCAAGGAACGGGATGTGGAGAGGTTGAAGGCCAAGGCGGCGGAAAGAAGGAGGGTCCTGGGAGAGAGGATCAGGATGATGTACAAGGTGGGGACCACTGACGTGATAGAGGTCCTAACCGAGTGCGGGACCGTCGACGACCTAATGGTGAACTTAGATAGGGCTCGCAGGATAGGTGGTCAGGATGCGCGGGTTATCTCCCAGGTTTTGGAGGCGGAAAAGCAGGTATCCGCTGCCCTCAAGGATCTAGAGACCAAAAGATCCGAGCTGGATGCGGCGTTGAAGGAATTGGAGAGAAGGAGATCCTCTATCGAGGCCGAGTTGCAGCGGCGCAGGGAATTGGTGGCCGGAGTGGAGCAGGAGATCAACCGGCTGATAGCCGAGGAGGAAGCCCGTAGGGCGGCGGAAGCCGCTCGTCGGACGGCGGTATCCTTCACCCCGTCAGTGCGCAGGAGCTCAGCTCCTCCGCCACCCGCTCCGCCCTATGCCCCCAGCGTGGTCAAAGTGGCTTACGCCCAGTTGGGCAAGCCCTACCATTACGGTGCGTCGGGGCCGGGTTCCTTCGATTGTTCCGGACTGGTGATGTACTGCTACGCTCAGGTGGGAGTGAGGCTTCCCCACAGTTCCTATATGCAGGCCAGGTGTGGGGTGCCAGTCTCTTATAGCGAATTGCAGCCGGGAGATCTGGTTTTCTTCCGGGGCTATGGCCATGTGGGGATATACATCGGTGGTGGCCAGTACATTCACGCCCCTCGCACTGGCGACGTGGTGAAGATCTCCAGCTTGGCGGCCAGGAGGGATTTCTGCGGAGCAGTACGCGTGTTGAGGTAGAAGGGGCCGTTGCCACCCCCACGCCGCAGGATCGGTTTGGTCAGCGTGTGTCTCGGTTGAGAGGCCTGACTTCATGAGCGGGCCGTCCCATCATTGAAGGGGGTATAGATGCGTAGAACGGCTGTGTATTACGATCCACTCTTCCTCGGACACGATACCGGCATTGGCCATCCGGAGAGGGCGGAGCGGTTGGAGGCATCCATGAAGATGCTGGAAAAGACTGGCCTCGCTGAACGGGTGGAGATAATAGCCCCTCGGGATGCCCGCGTGGAGGAGATCGAGCTGGTCCATCCCCCCTCTCATATTGAGAAGGTTAGAAAGATGGCGGAATCCGGGGGTGGGTACCTCGATATGGATACCCCCGTGAGCCCTCGTTCTTACGAGGCGGCTCTGCGCTCGGCAGGAGCAGGACTGGATGCCCTCGAAAGGATAATGGCGGGGGAACTGGACAACGCTTTCCTGCTGGCCAGACCACCCGGGCACCATGCCACGTCCTCCAGGGGAATGGGGTTCTGTTTGTTCAACAACAACGCCATCACCGCCCGTTACGCCCTTAAGCGCTATGGATTGGAAAGGGTGTTGATAGTGGATTGGGATGGCCATCATGGAAACGGGATTCAAGACATCTTCTATGCCCACCGGGATGTCCTTTACGTTTCAACTCACCAGTATCCCCACTATCCCGGGAGCGGTTACGTGACAGAGGTGGGAACAGGGGAAGGCGAGGGATACACCGTGAACTTTCCTTTTCCGGCGGGTACAGGCGAAAAAGCGTATCTCAAGGCCTTTGAGGAAGTAATAATACCGGTGGCCAGACAGTATAAACCCCGGCTGATCTTGGTTTCTGCGGGATATGACGGCCACTTCAGCGATCCCTTGTGCTCCATGAGACTCACCAGCGGTAGCTACCGAAAGATGGCCGAAAGTCTGCTGGGGCTCGCGGAAGAGCTGTGCGAGGGAAGGATTATCGTGGCCCTGGAGGGAGGTTACAACCTCATGGGCCTCGCCGCGTCGGTGGCTTCCACAGTGGCGGCTTTGGTTGGGGTGGAACTGGAGCTCCACGAAGAGCTTCCATCTCGGGATTTACTCGAGACCGAAAGGGGCTTGGATGTGGTGGAAGCCGCCAAGAGCGCTCTATCTCCTTACTGGGATCTTGCCTGAGGGAATTATACCTACCCCCTATGTACAACTTTCCCCATGGTTTGATTGCAAGGCGCGCCTGAAGCGAGAATAAAAGCGATGGAAAACGCGTCGAGCTGCCCGAATAGATAGGTTCACGGTTGAGAGCTAAACGGGGAGGCGCCTTGTGGGACCTCTCCTCACTGACCCCTCCGTTGTTGCCTTCGCTCGCTGTCAGCGCATCCTCACCGTAAAGGAAGGGATCCGCTTAACGATATATATAAGGGCGGGGCGCCTTAGGTAGAGGGCGCTGAGGGCGTGTCCGTTGCGGGAAGTCAACCGCGTGGGCAGAGCCGTTAGCACCTCGAGGCCGACAAGGTCTAAAGGTTTGCTGCAGGGGCTCTCATGGTGACGATCGCTCCGTTCACAAGGAGGTAATGGACATGGACATACAAGAGCTCCTTCGCTACATGGTGGAGCACAGGGCCTCTGACCTGCATATAAAGGCTGGTAGTCCACCTTACTTTCGTATCGACGGGCGTCTGGTTAAAGGGGACTTCCCTCGCATGACCCCCACCGACACGGTGGAGGCGGCCTATGCCCTGATGAACGAGAAACAGGCCAAGAAGTTCGCCGACAACAACGAGGTGGACTTCGCTTACAGCATCGCAGGGTTGGGCAGGTTCAGGGCCAACATATTCAAACAGAGAGGGACGGTGGGCATAGCCATCCGCAGGGTCCTAACTACGGCCATACCCTCTTTTGAGGAGTTGGGCCTTCCTCCAGTGTTGAAAAGGCTGGCCAAAGAGAGGAGGGGACTTATCTTGGTGACCGGTCCTGCCGGATCGGGAAAGACCACCACGTTAGCTGCCATCATAGACTATATTAACTCCACCGAATCGCTGAACATAATCACTATCGAGGATCCTATAGAGGTTTTACACGTGGACAAGATGAGTATAATCCACCAAAGGGAGATAGGGAGCGATACCGAAAGCTATGCCGATGCGCTCAAATATATTATCCGTCAGGACCCTGACGTGATTCTCATCGGAGAGATGAGGGATCCGGAGACGGTGACCGCGGCTATGAACGTGGCTATGACGGGACATCTCGTGCTCAGTTCTTTCCACACCATCGACACCACGGAGACCATCAACCGGATCATAGATTTCTTCCCTCCCCAGCAGCAAAAACAGGTTCGCCTTACCTTAGCCAGCATCCTGAAAGGCGTTATCTCCCAGAGACTGCTTCCATTGAAAGATCACAGCGGCAGGGTCCCTGCGGTGGAGGTCTTGGTGATGACCGGTCGAATGGCCGATGCCCTCATAAACGAGGAGCCCACTCACGTGTTGCGGCAGATCATCGCCGAGGGAGAGTTCTACGGGATGCAGACCTTCGACCAGTCCCTAGTGGACCTTTACCGTTACGGGTTAGTGGACTTCAAGGTGGCCCTTCAGGCCGCCACCGACCCCCACGACTTCACCCTGGCCGTCAAGCAACTGGGCCTGGAGGTGGAAGAGAACCATCACCACCGTTGAGAGTCCGCGAAGAAGCCCCCGGGGGCTAACCGACCTTCCCGAGGTCCCCAAAAGGCCGCCACCGACCCCCACGACTTCACCCTGGCCGTCAAGCAACTGGGCCTGGAGGTAGTATGCTCGTGGGGTTGACACTCTCATTTGCCCGCTGAACCCAAAGGGTTGGACAAGTTTTCGGCAAGAAAAGCCCTGTAAAGGCCATGTGGCGAGGGAACCATTCCCTTCCTATCAAGCAGGATCGGTTGCTCTGTTCTGCGAAATATGGCTCGTTGCCAAAATGAACCACGAAAGGGGTGGAGTTCAGTTTCGCATTTTCCCTTTTGAACATCGGTTTTGACTGTACAACCGGCTGAAGATGAGGTTAGAATTAAGGCGGTTGGACGGCAAAGCTGCGGCTGGGCCCATTTAGGGAGTCAATAGAGGTTCGTTCGACCTCTTTTATGGACTCGTTAACATCTCAACCTCAAAAGTCGGTGTTCTGGGTGTCCTAGAGAGTGAAGAGGAGGGAAAATGGAGAAGGTATGGCTCAAGAACTACCCGCCTGGTGTCCCCCACGAAGTGGAGATACCCAACATGTCGCTGGGAAAGATGCTGGAAGAGACCGCCAGAAGGTATCCGACGAACACCGCCGTGATCTTCATCAACAACCGAATAAGTTACGGTCAACTGGATCAACTGGCCAACAAATTCGCTAACATACTGGCCGATCTGGGTATAAAGAAAGGCGACAGGGTGGCCATACACTTGCCCAATCTTCCCCAGTTAGTATTTGCCTATTACGGCACCATGAAAGCCGGGGCCGTCGCGGTCATGTTCAACCCCCTATATTCGCCGAGGGAGATAGAGCACCAGCTCAGGGACTCGGGAGCGAGGGTGCTGCTTACCTTGGACAGGTTCTGGCCTCAGGTCTCTAAAGCCCTGGAAAAGGTCAAGCCCGAGCACGTGATCATCACCCACGTGAAGGATTACTTGAAGTTCCCTTTGAATCTTCTGGAGCCCATAAAGGCTAAAAAAGAGGGTCAGCATGTGGAAGTGGAGATAAACGCTTCCCGATATGGCCTCAGGAGCATGCAGGAGTTGAAGCCTCTCATGGACAAGGCTCCTGCTTCCCGGCCTGATGTGGAGATAGAACCCGCCAAAGATCTGGCGGTCTTCCAGTACACCGGTGGGACCACCGGTATCTCCAAGGGCGTCATGCTCACTCATAGAAACCTGGTGGCCAACGTGATACAGCTGGCCGCTTGGGATCAGAAAGCCAGAAAGGGCGAGGAGAAGGTACTGTGCACCCTCCCCTTTTTCCACTCTTATGGCATGACGGTGGACATGAACATGGGCGTGTACATGGGCTACACCCTCATATTGGTGCCCAATCCTCGGGACTTGCACATGGTGATCAACATGATTCGAAAGCATCGTCCCACTCTGTGGCCAGGGGTGCCCGCTATGTACATAGCCCTGCTCAACTCGCCAGAGGTTAAGGAAGGAAAGCTCGACGTCACTTCCATAAGGGCTTGTTTGAGTGGGGCGGCTCCGCTTCCAGTGGAGGTTCAGGAGGAGTTCGAGAAGATCACCGGCGGGAAGTTGGTGGAAGGGTACGGGTTGTCCGAGGCCAGCCCGGTCACCCACGCCAACCCACTCGATGGGATGCGAAAGGCAGGAAGCATTGGTATGCCGTTGCCCAGCACCGAGGTGAAGATCGTGGATGTGGAGGACCGCACCAAGGAACTCCCCATCGGAGAGGTGGGTGAGCTGGCGGTAAGGGGGCCCCAGGTGATGCAGGGGTACTGGAACATGCCAGATGAGACGGCCCTGGTATTGGACGAGGAAGGCTGGCTGTACACGGGAGACATCGCTAGGGCCGACGAGGACGGGTTCTTCTACATAGTCGATCGCAAGAAGGACATGATCATCGCCAGCGGGTACAATATCTATCCCAGGGAAGTTGAAGAAGTGCTCTTCGAGCACCCCAAGATCGCCGATGCTGCAGTGGCGGGCGTGCCCCATCCCAAGAGAGGCGAGACGGTAAAGGCCTACGTGGTGCTTAAGGAAGGCGAGACCGCCACTGCGGAGGAGATCATCGAGTTCTGCCGGGAAAGGCTTTCTCGCTATAAAGTCCCTACCGAAGTGGAGTTCCGCAAAGAGCTCCCCAAGACCATGGTGGGGAAGGTCTTGCGCCGGGTGCTCGTGGAGGAGGAGAAGAAGAAGATGGAGGCTCAGGGTCAGAGCTGAGTATCATAGTCGAATTGTCGAAAGGCGGGGGGAGCGTGACTGCTCCCCCCTTGATTTTGGGTGATACGCCAGACCTTTTGGCAAGAAAGAAGGTTGGGCAAAAGCTTGCTTATAAGGCCTGGATCAAGGTCATTCCTGCCCAGCGTGCCCGTTAGGGTCAGGACTGAGGTTGGGAAAGAGGGGTTTCGGGGTTGGGGATTGCTCGTTCCAAAGGCAGGGTCATATGGGGATCTCAAGGCACCGCTTAGTCGATCGCCTTCCGCAGAAAGCTCGCCGCGCCTTTGTTTTGGGGCAGCGCGCCCATGCCTCAGCCCCTCGCCCAGGGTACATACCTCGGGATGTAATCCGCTGGATGGAATGGAATCCGTTTTCTACGAGGAGGCTTTTAAGCCGTGCATGAGGCGGCGATGACCTGTGAGTAAGGCTTTTGACCCAAAACGGGTATCTTGGGACGAGGAAAGGATGCGACCAGCAAGGCTCTCGCCCGGCTCTCGCCTGAGTGGATGTATATAATTTGTGAAGTCACGTGGTAATTTGTGAAGTCACGTGGCCCGTCGCTTTCTCGTGAGGAAAAGCGAGAAGAAGAAGCGTGGAAAGAAAGCGCACAAGGTATAAGCCATACCGTTCTCAAACCCGTGCGCGGCTGCGCATCATCTCCCACTTTGCCCTGCTAGCCTTTTTGGCGTTTTTGTGGGTGAGGGCAAAGGGTGCGGTTGGTGTGGGTCAGCGGGAAGAGCCCACGCTTTCTTGGAAGCAGAGTGATTGGTTAGAGTTTGCGGGAGAGTCTTGCGGTTTGGGGACCGACGAATGGGAAGGGGAATGAGAGTTCTCCTGATAGGTGGAGCTGGGATGACGGCGGGACGCCTTCTCCCATTTCTTTTGAGAGAAGGATGGGATCAGGTTATCCTGGGCGATCTGGAAAGCGAGTCCCTTTGTCGGATGGCCATGGACTTTCCCTCTGCCCCACTGAGATTTCGCTTTCTCGATGCCTCCGATCCTGACTGCCTCATCAGGAGGGTGGAAGAGGCGGATATAGTGGTTAACTGCGCCGGACCCTTGGAGGGGCTGGAAGGGAAGGTAGCGGAGACTGCATTGGAGAAGGGCAAACCCTACCTTTCCCTGGGAGAGGGGGTGGACGGCTGGAGACAGGTTCGGCCCCTCGAGTTCAGGGCCAGGGATAAGAAGGCGCCCTTAGTCTATGGTGCAGGAGCCTCGCCTGGCCTCACCGGAATGATGGCGATTGGCCTGGCTCGTAGGTTTGAGGCAATCGAAGGGATCGAGATATTTCTCTGTTTTTCCGGTGGCGGCTACGGAAGGGGTCTAATGGGCCAATTGGTATCCTACATGGAGACGAGGGCCATGGGGTCGGCGAGAACTCGGTTTCCCTCCCCACCTGACGGTAAGGAAAGGCCCTCTTTTCCCCTGAGACACCCCGAGGCTTTATGGTTGGGGGAGAAGCTGGGCGTTCCGGTTAGGGCATGGATTTCCTTCTTCGAGCCCGCTTATCTCGCGCTCTTTTATGCCTTGGCTTGGTCACGGCGGGAATCCCACCCTTTTTACCATTGGTTAGTGGAAACGGTGTACTGGACCTTTAAAAGGGGAGGGCTCGAGGGCCCCAAAACCGTGCTCGCAGTGGGGGTGAAAGGCATGAAAGAAGGGGTTTTGCGGGAAGAGGCGGTCGCCTTGCGGGGTGACTATTACTCCCTTAGCGCCTCCGCCCTTTACTGTGCCCTCCGCCGGCTGGCGGCGGATGAGGTAGACCCTGGGTTATACTCCTTAGGAGAAGTCGTTGACTGGAAGGATCTTGCTCCCCTGCTGCGCGCCGCAGGGGCGGAATTCTTCAAGGCAGAAAGGCACTACGAGGGGACGGAAAAAATGATTTCGGTTGGTTGAGACAAAAGGGGAGTCGGCTCCCTTTGTTCTTTGGCGACGGAGGTATGGAAGTGAGGGTTTTGGTCACAGGAGGGGCTGGATTCATCGGTTCCCATTTATGCGTGAGGCTCGTCCAAGAAGGCCATACCGTTTACTGCTTGGATAACCTCTGCACGGGAAAAGTGGACAACCTGAACCGAATCAAAGACGACCCCTCCTTCCGTTTCATTCTCGCCGACGTTTGTGAGGAGATAAACTTAGAGGTGGACGCAGTGGCTCATCTGGCCAGCCCCGCCAGCCCGGTGGATTACGGGAGGCTTTCCGTGGAGACCATGCTGGCCAATTCTCTGGGAACATACCGCACTCTGGAGTTGGCCAGGAAGAAAAGGGCCCGCTATCTGCTGGCTTCCACCTCCGAGGTTTATGGCGATCCTCTGGTGGTTCCCCAGAAAGAGGGATACTTTGGCAACGTGAACCCGGTGGGACCTCGGGCGTGCTACGACGAATCCAAGCGCTTTGCCGAAGCAATGACCAGCACATATAGAAGGCTTTACGGCCTTCCCACCGTTATCGTGCGCATCTTCAATACCTATGGTCCCCACATGAGATTGGAGGACGGTAGGGTGATACCCAACTTCTTGCGCCAAGCCATGGAGGGAAAGCCCCTTACCGTGTACGGAGACGGAACCCAGACTAGGAGCTTCTGCTACATAGATGACATGGTGGAGGGGATATACCGGGCCCTGTTCGAGGAGAAAGCGGAGGGAGAGGTGCTGAATCTGGGAAACGAAGACGAGATCTCGGTTTTGGAGTTGGCCCACACCGTCATGGAGGTAGTGGGCAAGGAGTGCGAGATCGCTTTCCGGCCTCTTCCCCAGGACGACCCCCGACGACGGCGACCGGATATAGGAAAAGCCAGAAGGCTCTTAGGCTGGGAGCCAGTCACTCCATTAAGGGAAGGATTGAGAAGCACCTTGCCTTGGTTCAAGGAGCAGCTGGGCCTGGGCCCAGGTCAAAATATTTCCTCTGAGCGGAACCCTTAAATGAGGACGCCTTCGCCAACGCTTCCTTTTTATGTTTAGGAAACGCCACGCGAGGGTGGATCGGGGCATGAGACGATAGAGGAGATGAACGGGCATATCGTCTTGCGAGGGGCTCGAAAATAGTCAAGGTCGGTGGAAAGGAGTGGAAATGGACGCGGCGGTGGAGGAAAGGCTGGAAAGGATCAGAAGATCCCGTTCCGACCCCCGCACCTTTTACAGGTTTCTGGGCATGAAGTTGGAGGAGCTGAAAGAGGGTTATTCCCGCTTCCGCCTTGACGCTGACGAAAGACTGCACAACGCCGGCGGCGTGGTCCACGGTGGGGTCATGGCGTCCCTGGCTGACGCGGCGGTGGCGGCGGCTTTGGCCACCCTGGTGGATCAGGACAGGGAGAGCATCTATACCTTGGAGATGAAGATCAATTACCTGGCTCCAGCGGTGGAGGGGGAGATGGTGGGGGAAGCCACGATAATCCAGCGGGGAGGAACAGTGGCCGTGGGGGAGGCGAAGATATTTGACGGAAAAGGGAAAATGTTGGCTATGGCCACCGCTACCTTCCTCATAAAGGCCAGGAGAAAGGAATGAGCCGTCGGGCAGTACTTTTAAAATGTTGGCGCAGAGACCGCAATGGCCTTGACCGAAAAAATTTGGCCCCGCTTGGCCCGGATCCTCGGTCTTTAGAGGGCGATGGCCGACGGCACCTGTTTAGAGAACGTAAATGTGTACGTGAGAGGAAGCAGGGATGTGGGAGGAAAGCATGACCCTTCCTCCCGTTTTCATTTGCAGGCATTAATCAGGGGGCCTCGCTTTGATGGGAACGTTTTGCCTATCCTAGACAAGGCCCTGGACTTCGGGCCTAAGGGCATAACGGGATGACCGCAACCAGAACCTTTGTTGTTCGTGCGCTGGTTAATGGTTCAAATCTGCCGGCCCATCAAGCGGGCTTGTAGGGACAAAATCTCCAGATGCGGTGAAGGATCCAGTTTTCTCGGTCTTCACCACAACTCAAGAGGTAAAGATGCCCGTCATCCGCCCTTACCCGGAAACAGGCACGCCTTTCCCCGCCTTCCTTCAACTCCACGAACCAACTTCCCTCGATGTCCATCACTTTCAGCTCTCGGTCTTCGTGGTAAAAGGAGGAAGGACGTTCGTTGTAACGGAAACCAGAATAACATTTGACTTGCACAGGGCATTCGGCTTTCTCGGAGACGAACCACGAAGCCTCCATCTTCTCACCTCGGCAAAACCCCCGCTAGAACCCCCACTCTCCAATTCGTATGCTACAATCTCGTGCCGACAATTCTATTCCCGCCATGGGTTATAGGGAATAACACTGAGGTATTAACCCTTCTTGTGGGACTCCCAACACTTTGAAGGGAACTGGCGGAAAGGCAATCCAGGCCATCGCCTTAAAAAGAAGGGCTCAGTTCACTCGCCCGCCGAGTGAAGCCTGTGGGATGCGGGAGCCCCTTCCATCCCCTCCAGCTCCTTGCCGTTGCCGAAATCAGCGGTGGTAAGCAAGCCCTCTTCTTTTCCGGCGATGAAGTCCTCCACCATCTGCCTTGCTACCTCGTCGGAGTACTGGATGGGAGGGGATTTCATGAAGTAGGCCGAAGGCCCGATCAGGGCCCCGCTTAGACCCCGGTCCATGGCCAGCTTACAACACCTCACGGCATCGATGACTATGCCGGCAGAATTGGGCGAGTCCCAGACCTCCAGCTTGAACTCGATGGCCACCGGGACGTCGCCGAATTCCCTCCCTTCCAGCCTTATGTATGCCCATTTGCGATCCTGCAACCAAGCCACGTAGTCGCTAGGTCCTATGTGCACGTCGTCCTTCGCTATAGCATGGGAGAGCTGGGACACTACCGCGTCAGTCTTGGATATCTTTTTGGACTCCAGCCTTTCGCGCTCCAGCATGTTCATGAAGTCCATGTTGCCGCCTATGTTCAGCTGGGCGGTCCGGTCCAATATCACCCCTCGGTCGTTGAAAAGCTTGGCCAGGACCCGATGCACAATGGTGGCTCCCACCTGAGATTTGATGTCGTCGCCAACGATGGGAAGTCCGTGGCGACGGAACTTGCCCTGCCACATCTCGTCTTTGGCCACGAAAACGGGTATGCAGTTGACGAAGCCACAACCCGCCTTGAGGGCTTCGTCCACGTAGAATCGAGTGGCCTTCTCGCTTCCTACCGGTAGATAGTTGATGACCACGTCAACTTGATGGCGAGCCAACGTCTCGGCCACGTTGACAGAGGGGGAGGGGTCTTCCTGGACCACCATACGGTAATACCTCCCTATTCCATCGAGGGTGGGGCCGCGATACACCGGGGCGTTGAGCCTTGGCACGTCGCAGAATTTGATGGTGTTGTTGCGGCCTCTGAATATGGCCTCGCCCACGTCCCTTCCCACCTTATCGGCGTCCACGTCGAAGGCGCACACGATCTCTATGTCCCTTATGTGGTAAGGCCCCACCTTCACGTGCATAAGTCCGGGCACCAATTCATCCTCCCTGGCATCTCGGTAATAAAAGAGTCCCTGAACCAGGGCGGAAGCGCAGTTGCCCACACCAATTACGGCCGTGCGGATCTTTCCCATGGTCTGACCTCCGTGAATATCTCTATCCCTCAGGGATTCCTCCTTCCAGACCTAAACCTCAAGCCTGCATGGGCCGGAAGTCGCCCATCAAGTCGTCGCCGGAGACCAGGTTTTCACCCCCTTTCCCCTCTTCCGTCAGGTCGGCTCCCCTCGACTCCCCCGAAAGCATAGACCTTTCCCGTTCGATGAGGTTGTTTAGCCAGTCGATGTCGCTCCTCATGAGTTCCTGCCGGTGGCGGAACAGCCCCACCCGGTAACTGTCCGCCTCCTTCTCTCGGTTTTTCCCCCAGCTCACCATCTCGTTCAACTTCTCCAGGAGGTAGTTCCTCCTCCTCTCCAGCAGCCTGATCCTGGCCTCAGGGTCCAGATAGCGGAAAAAGACCAATCTCAAACTGAACCGGTCGGAGTCGGTGATGTCGGAGTTACTCTCCACGCGGGTCAGTAACTCCTGAAAAAGCCGCTCACCCTCAGGTGTGATGCGGTATACGTAGCGATTTCTGGTTTTTTCCTTCACGGTATAAGCCCTCTCGATTGCCTGTTTGGATTCCAGGCGCTTCAAGGCTGGATAGAGGGAGCCGAAGCTGATTTTCCAGAGGTGCCCCAGCATGAAAGTGAGCCGCTTCTTGAGCTCGTATCCATGCATGGGCTTCTCTTTAAGGGCACCTAAGATGGCCAGCTCCAGCAAGCCCTCTCTCCTCCCCCACGCGTTTATGGTTCTTCTCCGGGGCCTTCTTTCTTTCGGCTTCGTGCCGTTCCCCGGAACCAATCCAATCCGTGATCAATATATCTTATGGATATATCACTCCGATATATTAATTGGTTACAGCGCTCCGCGCAACCCGGATCCAAGAAAGGGTAGAGGTTTGAGTGTTTGAAGGAGGAAACCGCCTCAGGCTTTACCGTAGTCCTTCAAGTATTCCATGATATAGCGGCGCACCTCAGAAGCCGGTCGGAAGACCCCGAAATGCCCCTCGCAGAGGATATCAGCGTTGAGCTCCAGCAGCCTCCGCATGGACTCCGCCCAAAGGTCAAGATCGGAGCCGAAGGAAGCGTGAAAAGGCCCGTGAATGTCCTGTCCGAAGAGCACCCGAAAGAGGCCGTTGTCTACCCAGAGGGAAATCGAGCCAGGGGTGTGCCCAGGGGTATGGATCCAATGGAGACGGGTACCGCCTGCGTCCAGGCTTCCCTCAGCGCCGGAAAGCTTGACCGAAACCTTTAGGGGCCTCATTTCCATACCATACCAGTTAGCGGCCGTCCGGAGAGGGTCTCCCTTTTCCAGGGTTGAGGCATCCAGCTGGTGTGCGGCCAGGGGGATACCGAACCTATCCCAGAAGAAATGAGCCCCTCCCACGTGGTCGATGTGACAGTGGGTCAGCACCACCAGAGACAGGTTGTCGGGCCCGACCTCCAGCTCCTCCAGGTTTTCCGCCAGCTTTCTGATGGATCTTCCGGCCCCGGTGTCTATGAGTATGGGCTTGCCCAAGTTCACCAGATAAACAAAGCAATCCTCGTCGGAGGTCAGGTCGCCTCCTCCCACGCGAAAAACGCCCTCGGTTATCTTCTCGTAGGGCATTGACTCCCATCCCCTTCAAAGCTCGTCGGCAATAGCCATCTGCCGGGATATTATAAATCATGTTACGTCCGCACGAGGAAATAAGTGACAGCGGGCATGGTCGGACTCGCCCTTCTTTGCGGGATGGGTTCATAGTGGTAACCGGTGAGGAATACGGTGGCGGGCAAGGATCGCGTAGTCGGCAAAGCCGGTGAGTTCCGCATTGGCTGCCACGTCAGGATAAGCGGCGGCTTACCAAAGGCGGTGGATCGGGCCCTGGAGAGGGGTTGCCGTTGTTTTCAGATCTTTCTATCCAATCCCAGGGGATGGAGGGGCTCTGACGAGCTCCCCCCTGGACTGGATGAGCTGGGCTCGAGATGTACCGAGGAAGGACTGGAACCCATCTACATCCACACCATTTATCTGGTGAACCTTGCCAGTCCTTCGGGTGAGGCCTTCGAGAAATCCATATCGGCCCTTTTGTGTAATTTAAGGGCGGCAGAGGTGCTGGGTCGGGCGGCGGTGGTGACCCATCTGGGAAGCCACGGTGGAGCTGGGGAGAGGGAGGGGGTTCGGCGAGTCGTGGAGGGGCTGCAGAGGGTCATGGAACTACACCGGGGAACAGCACCCCTTTTGTTGGAGACCACAGCGGGCTCGGGCGACACGGTGGGCCACACCTTCTCCCAGTTGGGGGACATCATCGAGGCGTTGGGTGGCGACCCCAGGTTAGGGGTATGCTTGGACACATGCCATGTGTTCGCCGCGGGCTATGAGGTCAGGACCCGAGAGGCCCTGGAGAAGACCCTGGGGGAGTTGGATGAGGAGGTCGGATTGGAGAGGCTGAAGCTGGTCCACGCCAACGACAGCCGGGGGGACCTCGGCTCTCGGGTGGACCGACACATGCACTTGGGGGAGGGCTTGATCGGTGTAGAGGGGTTCCGGGTCATGTTGGCCCATCCGGTTTTGCGAGGCGTTCCGTGGATCTTGGAGACCCCTGAGATGACGTTGGAGGCAGACAGGCGAAATCTGGAGCTTCTCCTGTCGCTGTTAGATGCGGTGTGAAGGTTTTCTGGCCACCGCGATAGGTACGTTTGGGGATTCGTCCTTTCTAATGACCTGATTCGGACTCGACCTTTATAGGCCTGAAAGGAGGCGAGGGAGGGCAAACGAAAGTATGTGTCCGAGATCGGGAAGCGGGAGCGGGGAAGCCCGACTTCAAGCGTGAGGCATGGCAAGATCTCATGGGGATTATAATTACCGTTGTGGTCGGGGAGAGTGGAGGAAAGAGGAAAAGAGATGACCAGGGTCGTCCACGAAAGGATAGAGCTGGAGACGGAGGGCAATGCCCAGATACTGGAGATCACAGACGAGGTGTGTCGCTTGCTGGGCAGAACGGGCATGCGCTCCGGGTTGTTGACGGTTTTCGTCCCCGGGGCCACCGGCGCGGTCACCACCTTGGAACACGAACCGGGAGTGTGCCGCGATTTCCAGGAGCTCTTCGATTTCATCGCCCCTCCCGATAGGGATTACCATCACAACCGAAGGGGAGTGGATTCCAATGGCCATTCCCACGTTAGGGCGGGCTTGCTCGGTCCCTCCCTCACCATTCCCTTCGATCAGGGACGACCCCTCTTGGGAAGGTGGCAGCAGATCGTCTTCGTGGATTTCGACGAAAGACCGCGATCCAGGTGCCTGGTGATAACCTTCATGGGGGTGTGAGATCCGTGCACTATTTCGCATATAGGGATGGCGAGCTGTACTGCGAGGAGGTACCTCTCAAAAGAATCGCGGGAGAGGTGGGGACTCCCGTTTACGTTTACAGCCGCCGCACCATTGTGGAGCACTACCGTAGGCTGGACGAGGCCTTCTCCGGCCTTCCTCACCTGATCTGCTACTCGGTGAAAGCCAATTCCAACCTCTCGGTGATAGCCACCCTGGCCTCTTTGGGGGCCGGGGCGGACATCGTGTCAGGTGGCGAACTATATAGGGCACTGCGGGCCGGGGTACCTCCATCCCGGATCGTTTTCGCCGGAATCGGGAAAACGGAGGCGGAAATGTCATCCGCCCTCCGGGCAGGTGTCCTCATGTTCAACGTGGAATCCCGTCAGGAGCTGCACGTCCTCAACGAGGTGGCCTCTCGCTCCGGATTGGAGGCACCGGTTGCCTTAAGGGTTAATCCGGACGTGGATCCGGAGACCCATCCGTATATATCCACCGGCCTGCGGGAGGCCAAGTTCGGGGTGGGGATACAAGAGGCGCTGGAACTGTACGATGAGGCGGCGAGACTTTCGCATCTAAGGATCAAGGGTATCCATCAGCATATTGGATCCCAGATAACTCAGGTAGAACCTTTCAGGGAGAGCGTCTCGCGACTTCGGGAATTGGTGCTGGAGCTCCGTTCGAGGGGCATGGAACTGGAGTACCTCAACATGGGAGGGGGCTTCGGCATACCTTACCGGAATGAGGAAGTGCCATATCCCGCCGATTACGCAGAGGCCGTGGGGCCCTTGGTGAAAGAGTTGGGATGCACCTTGGTCTTGGAGACGGGCAGGATGATAGTGGGGAACGCGGGAGTCCTGCTCACGCGGGTCCTATATCTTAAGGACACGGAGAGAAAGAGCTTCGTGGTGGTGGACGCGGCCATGAACGACCTATTGAGGCCGGCTCTTTATGGGGCCTACCACGAGATACTCCCGGTGGAGGAAAAGGGAGACCCGGAAAAGGTGGTGGACGTGGTAGGACCCGTCTGCGAGACCGGTGATTTCTTGGCGAGGGAGCGTTCCCTCCCACGATTGCGCCCCGGAGAACTTTTGGCGGTGATGAGTGCGGGAGCCTACGGGTTCACCATGGCATCCAATTACAACAGCCGCCTCCGACCCGCAGAGGTCATGGTGGACGGCGAACGCTTCGCCGTGGTCCGGGACAGGGAATCCTATGAAGACCTCATAAGGGGCGAGAGGATATGGCCCTGATCCGCTACCCCCGGAAGTCGTCCTGACTCGCCCTCATGATTCGGTCAGGTCTTGGACGCTCATAAAGCCCCAAGGGCTATTCCCTCTCCTTCCGAGGCACGCATGCGCCGCCTGGAGGAGATCCGCAAGGGCGGTCATTCCACGGGGATCACCTCCTCGAATTGGCTTGG
>JACVJK010000052.1 GCA_015711955.1 Actinomycetota bacterium
CCCGAGGGGGTGACCATGCCGCCTCATTTAGGGATGGCAGAGATTTGCCGGTGTGAGGAGCTGGGAGAGGAGGCGGTGCGCAGGGTCCTGAACCTGGGCGTGATTGGCGTGGGGGCCGTGCGCAGGCTCAGCCGCGTGGGGCTGGGGACATGTCAGGGTAGATATTGTAGAGAGGCCTTAGAGGGGGAGCTCCAACGGTTCTGGGGGGATCTTGAGGACCGATGGGGTCGGATAAGGACGAGGCCTCCATTGAGGCCGATGAAGCTAGGCAAACTGGGGAGTGGCCATGGAAGAGATCCTTAGCGCAGAGGTGGTGGTGATCGGCGGCGGGGTCATCGGCTCCGCCGTGGCCTTTTATCTCTCCAGGGAAGGAGCGGAGGTGCTCCTGGTGGAGGCGGAGGATATCGCCTCTGGGGCATCGGGGGCATGTGACGGATTCCTATCCCTCCAGACAAAGAGCTTGGGACCTCACCTCCACTTGGCCTTGGAGAGCCTGGGGCTTTACCGGGAGCTGGCCGGAGAGCTGGGTCCGGATATCGAGTTCCGACAGGAAGGAGGCCTTTTGTTGGCCACTTCCCAGGACCAGATGAAAGTCCTAAAGGAAAGGGCCAAGGAACTGGCGGATCATGGCGTGGAGGTGGAGCTACTGGGAATCTCCGAACTCAAGAGCATGCTCCCAGAGGTGGGTAAGGAGGTTAAAGGAGGCAGCTTTTGCGCCCTGGAGGCACAAGTGAACCCCTTAGCGCTGGTCCTCCGACTGGTAGAGAGAGCCAAGGAGATGGGGGCCAGGGTGATGACCGGATGCCGGGTGGAGAACATCGTGGTGGCCAATGACCGGGTGAGGGAGGTGCACACCAACAGTGGCGTGATAAGGTCACGACGGGTGGTCTGCGCCGCCGGCGTCGGGTCCAACGAGATCGGACACATGATAATCGTGGACGTGCCAGTGCTTCCCCAAAAGGGACAGATCCTGGTCACTGAACCTCGGGACCAATCGTTGAAACCTATCGTCTATGCCGCCGAATACTTAGGGGCAAAGACAGGACTCGAGGCCCTAACGCCCGGTGACGAGGTGGCCATGAAGCTGGGATTGGGGTTCACCTGTGAGCAGACGGTCAGCGGAAACTTTCTTCTGGGTAGCACCCGGGAATTCGCCGGCTTCGACCGCAACACCACCCCGGAAGGCATGAAGGCCATCGCCGCAAATGCCGTCAGGTACCTTCCTTTCCTGGGGGATTTGGACGTCATCAGGAGCTTCGCTGGATTGCGCCCTTGTTCTCCCGATGGCCTTCCTATCCTGGGAACGGTAAAAGGGGTGAAGGGATTCTTCCTGGCCACCGGCCATTCTGGAGACGGCGTGTCCTTGGCGCCGGTCACCGGGAAGGTATTGGCGGACCTGGTGCTGGACGGCAAGGCCGAACTGGACATAGCTCCCTTCAGCCTGTACCGCTTCAAGTGAGCTTCGCCCTCCAGAGGACCAGCTCGTGCTTCGATGGCGGTCGCATACCCAGAAGAGGGCTCGGCTCAGCGGAAAGGACACCACCGCGGCGGATTCGCAAGAGGATAACCAAGTCAGCGGGAGGGGATATCATAAAGGTATGGCCGAGTGCGTGAGTTGCGGAAAGGACATCGCCGAGGGCGAGCTTTTCTGTCGGGATTGCCTTGCCCGCATGAAAGGCAGGGGTCCCCGTCTTGAGGGGGAGCAAAGGACCAATGTCGGGTCAGCCGGGGCGGGTACAACGACGCGGGGGGCATCATCGCCCTTAAGGCGAGGGGAAACGCTTGAAGGTCAAAAGATCAAAGAAGGCCCTTCCGAGTCCAGACAGATTCGTAGGGCGAGGGGAGAGTTGACTCCCGCTCAAGAGAAGAAAGTGATTTCCCTGAGGCCGGGCATGGAGGAGGGAAGAAGACCGGAAAGACGCGCCTTCCGCGTCACCATAACCCTGAGCGATAGGGGATACCGCTTATTGGCCCGTCTGGGATTGACAAAAAGGGAAGAGGGGAGGGGGGAGAAAGACGACAGGGAAAGGAAAAAGGTGGCTTATCTGAGGCCCTTGCCAGGGGGGAGGGTCGCGCGAGTGACTAAATCGCCGCCCCCGGGCGGGGAGGAGGGAGGCAAGATTGGACCGTGGGCTGGGCTTAAAGCTTACTTTTTACCTCGTCGCCGGGTTTGGGACAGGGCCGACAAGGTATCTGCCTTGGTGATTATGGCAGCGTCCCTTCTGTCGTTGACGCTCTTTCCCTTCAGCTGGATAAGGGTTGAGTGGCTCTTGGCGGGCGAGGCGACTCCCCAGGTGGTGGGGGTGAAAGGCTATCAGCTGGGGACATGGTCTTATCTTGTCTTGGGCCTGGCCCTGATAGAGCTGCTGTATCTTTTATCGTGGTTTGTCCTGCGTCGGCCACCCCTCTCCCTGGATTTCGGGGCCCTTTCCCTCATCGCTGGCTTTTTGGCAATCGCCTTTTTCAACTTATCTCTCTCTTCCAACTCCCGCATCCTGATGGTGGCGGCTAGGGCGACGGGGGTAGACCCTCTCATCCTTTCCGGGCCTCAGGCGGCTTTGAGCAGGCATACCCTGGTTCCCGCTTACTTGGTCCTGATCTGCCTCATAGCCATCCCCTTGGCCGGCCTGGCCAGGCTCTCCCGGAGGGATTGAGGTGGTAGAAGTTGTGAAATGGGAAGTGGGCACACCAAAACCGAGGGCCTCAGATCCTATTTGGACCCATAAGTGGGGGAGCGGGCCAGGAGACGTGCCAGTACAAGCCGTTTTAGAAGATAATGAACGGGATGGGCGCTGGCAGGAGGAATCATGACCAAGGCATATGACCTCTTTCAGGAAGGAAAAAAGCTTATAGACGATAGGCGGCCCCATGAGGCGGTGGATCTCCTGAGGAAGGCCAAGGAACTGGAGCCTGGGCGGGGTTCCATCATAGAAGCGTTGGGCATCGCCTACTACAACTCGGGGCAGACCGCTTTAGCCCACCGAGAATTCGAGGAAGCCCTGGAGGTGGATCCCACCAATCACTTCGCCCGTTTCGGATTGGGGTGCTGTCTCTATCGCCAGGGGAGGTTGACGGAAGCGGTAGGCCAAGTGAAGTTGGCACTAGCGATGGCTCCTCACGTTGACCTTTATTCCGAAACCCTCCGCAGGTATCAGCGGGATTTGGACCGGGAGGCGGAAAAGGGGTCGGCGGGGGATAATGTGTGCGGTGGGCCCGAGGCGCAGGAGCTGCAGTAGGGGAGGAGGTCGGGTTCATGGCGGAGCCCGTGCTCGCCCGATACGAGGGATTGCTTATAGACATGGACGGGGTCGTTTATCTGGATTCCCGGCCCATCTCCGACGCCATAGATTTCGTTAGGGAGGCTCGGGAAAGGGGAAAGCGGGTCCTGTTCCTCACCAACAATTCCCGATACACGGTGAAGGAGTACGCGGCGCGCCTCCGGTCCATGGGGTTGGAATGCGATTCGGAATGCATCTTCACCTCGGCGGTGGCCACCGCGGACTACATCGCCGAGAACCTCTCGCCCCGGGGGAGGAAGGCTTTTGTGATCGGGGGCGATGGTTTGAGGGAGGAACTGCGCAGGGTAGGACTGGAACTGGTGGAAGGGGAGCAGGCCAAGTGGGCGGAATTGGTGGTGGTGGGCTGGGACGTGGAGCTTACCTATGAGAAGTTGAAGGTGGGTTGTTTGGCCATATACCGAGGCGCGGAGTTCATTGGGAGCAACCCGGATTCCAGTTTTCCATCGCCGGAGGGGATATGGCCTGGGGCGGGGGCCATCATCGCCTGCCTTGAGAAAGCCACTGGCAGGAAGGCCACCGTGGTGGGCAAACCCAACATCTTCATGATGCAGTTGGCCCTGGCCAGGTTGGGCACGGCACCTGACCGCACCCTCATGATTGGGGACAGACTGGAGACGGACGTTTTAGGGGGGTGGAGAGCAGGCATGGACACCTGCCTGGTTCTTACCGGCGTAACTCGGCGGGAGGACCTGGAGGGTTTCGAGCCCCGTCCCGATTACGTGGTAGAAAGCCTCAAAGAGCTGCTGTGATCAGAAAGGGCGGTCAGTGGCCCTGGCGGTCAGTGGCCCTCAAAGAGGGAAAGTTGAAGGTCTCGTTGCTGGTCAACAATCGGGGTTGACAAGGGGAACGTAGTGATTTTAATGGACAGGACAGCGGCCCGCCTGTGGACAGAGAGGCTTGCCGTGCGACTCATCCCGGAAGAGCCCGATGCCCACCGATGTTTTTTGGCGCTGGTAGAGGATGCTTGTCCTCTCGGAGGCGTGGTGGTGGATCTGGGATGCGGGAAAGAGGACCTTTTGGCTTTTCTCAAGGTCCGGGCCGCGGAGTTGGTGGGGGTGGACATAGATCCCCCCGCTGCAGGGCAGTACCACCGCTACCTAAGGGCCGACGTGCAAAAGGAAATACCGCTACCAGACAACAGCGCAGACGTGGTCGCGTCGAAATTCCTACTGGAGCACTTGAGGGACGTCAAGGGGTTTCTCGCAGAGGTGACCAGGGTTCTCAAACCGGGAGGCACGCTGGTGCTAATGACCCCCAATTTGTTGTATTATCCCTATGCCGTCAACTTCTTGCTCTCCCGGGCCCTACCCCAGAGCTGGAGGATGTGGGCGGTGAAAGCCGTCACCGGGAGGGGGAGGTCGGAGATCTTCCCCGTTTACTATCAGTGCAACACGCCGAGAAGGGTTGAAGAGGCGCTTGAGTCGGCGGGATTGGAGGTGGATTTCCTAGACACCTTCGCCGATTTTTCGGTGACGGCGGTCGTCAGGCCTTTAGGCCTGCTGGCGGTGCTTTACGAGATGGGGGTTAACCGACTGGGAGTGAAGAGGGCCAAGGGTTTTCTTTTGGTCAGGGCTAGGAGGCCTCGGCGTTGATACCCATATACGACCGAAATCCCACTCGCAGGGCGCCTTTGGTGACGGTGGCTCTGATATTGGCGAACGTCCTTGTCTTCGGCTACATGCTCTTGCTGCGTTATTCCGAGGAAGTGGTGTTCGTGTACCGCTACTCGACCATTCCCTGGGAGATTGTGCATGGTCAAAGGCTCCCCGTTCATGTGCTGCAGGAGATGTTCCGTTTGCCCTTGTCCCAAGTGCCCCCTAAATCAGTTTATCTATCCCTTTTCACCGCCATGTTCCTGCACGGAGGATGGTTGCACATCATGGGGAACATGCTTTATCTATGGATTTTCGGGAACAACGTGGAAGACGTTTTGGGTCATATACCCTTCCTGGCCTTTTACCTCCTCTGTGGACTATTTGGCACCCTTTTACATGTGGCGGTGTATCCCAACTCCACCGTGCCCATGTTGGGTGCCAGTGGAGCCATTTCCGGGGTCTTAGGAGCCTATCTGATCCTGTACCCGAGAGCATGGGTGTACACCTGGGCCATGTTCTTCATAGTGCCCCTGCCTGCCTTCGTGGTCATCGGCTTGTGGATTGTGATCCAAGTGGTCAACGGCCTGAGCTCCATGGTTCTGGGAGCAGCGGGGGTGGCTTGGTTCGCCCACATCGGCGGCGTGGTCACTGGGCTGGGCATCACCCTCCTTTTCTACCCCGTTTTGCGGAAGAGAAGGGACAACTTGATCTATCGTTATCCTCGTCCCGAGGACTGGGATTGAACCGATGGTCGATGGTCGGAGCTAGGACATATGGAAGATGAAGTATGTCGGCGCCGTCAAGAAGGCCGGGAACGGTGGGGGTCAATCGCTCGGGTCAACAGGGCTACGTTGCTGGGCATGAGGCTTAAAGTCCCACTCTTATGGATTGGGGTTACCCCAGGAACCGCCTGAGATAGGCGGCCCTAATCACCAACTCGGTCAACCCCTCTTCCTCGCCGCTTTCGAGTTTATCCCTGATCTTGCGGGATATCTCCAGGTGTTCCTGATCCCGGGGGGCGTCCGATATCAAATCCAGGCGGGAAAGAGCCGATCGATCCTCCGGCTTCAAGAAATCGAGGGCCAAGGGGTCAAGGTAACGTACGGCGTCCGCGAGGTCGTCCCTCCATCCGGGATATGCCTCGTGCAAGAAGCGGATGTCCTCCTCAGTGAGAACATGCAGTCCCAGGATCTCCGGAGGAAGCCCCAGGGAATAGAGGGCGGCGGTGAAAGATATGGCCCTGGGCAGGGATATTCCCTCGACGCTGCGGGCATAACCGAAAAGGCCCACGTGGAGTTTGCGTTTGCGTCGGGGGGGAACGAAACGGGCCACCCGGTTGATCAAGGGAGCGAGCTCCACAATCTGTTCCTGATACCCTCGGGAAGCCCTGTGGGCCAGCTCTACCGCCCTTTCCTCGTCGATGGGATGGGGTTCCCCTGGAATCCTGGCCTTGAGGAATTCCACGCCTTTTCTGACCTGTTCCGGGGGATAGTCGTATTTGAAGGCGGATTGGATGGTGAAAGTGTAGGCGCTGGGGTATTCCCGAGTTACCCTTTCCACGGTGGTGGGCTTTAGATTCCCTCGGAAAGGAGCCGATCCCACCCCCACTATGGGCAGAAAACGAACCCCAGTCTCCTCTCCCAGTCGGGCTATCCTGCACAGGGCCACCTTGTTGGCCAGTACCGCTGGTATCATCCCCCGGTTCATGGCCGGGTCGGAGCGGGCCAAGAAGACCCTTTGGGTCTCGAAGTCCTTGTCGGCGAGGAAGCTTCGCAAGATTTGGGGGGCGGAAAGCATGTGAGGAACGTCCTCGAAAAGGGGAATGACCCTGATCTCTTCCGGCTTGAATTCCCCTATCCACTCGGCGATGGTGATATCTCCCTCCTTGAAGGGGAGGCGCTGTTTGCCCACCACGAAGTCGCGATAGTAACGGTAGACACGGTCCAGGCAGAGGGGGGAGGTGGTCATGGGCAGGATCACCTCGAAGATGGGAGGGATGTCCTCTCCGTAAAATAACTTCGCTGCGTCGAAGGAGCGGGGTATGGCCTCCAGGGTCTCCAGCAACACTTTGGCCTCGGGCCTCTCCACCGTGGGGTTGGGAACCCTCAAAGTGAGAAAGACGTCTTTTCCGATAACGTGTTCCCGGAAGAAGTCCTCGTATTTGGATAGGAGCTTCTTCACCACGAAATTATCTACTTCCTTGCCCTCACAATCCCACATCTGCTCGTCGCACCCCAGGTGAGAAAAGACGTAATAGGCCTCTTGGATCTCGTCTTCGCCCCCTATCACCGTGTCGCGGACGAAGAACGGTGAGAGTACGTTATCCGGATGTTGAGTGCTCATGCATCTTGGGATCTTGCGATCCTTCAACGCCTCCATCTTGGCCTCCCTTAGGTGGGGGGTGAGAGCTTGATCGGTTTTAGCCCCGAAGGGTGCAAATCCGCGACCTTGAGGTGTGCGTCGTGCCCATATTCTAACGGCATGACGAGAACCTGCAAGCCCGAATTGGGACGGGAAATGGGGTGACTCGATGTTCCCTCGGGACGCTCCTCTGGCGTGGACATCCTCAGGGAAAGACCCGACATGCCGATCTCGATGTGCCTGAAGAGAAGATCTCCCTGACGTCCTCCTCATGCGGAGCGGGGAAAAGCTCGAGAAGGCGGAGAGCGAGAGAGTTAACCCTACCTACACCGTTGAACCAGGGAATTGGGCCATCGCCATATTTTGAGCGTGAAAATATCGACCATGATTATGGGGCGCGTTCGCCCCCTCATCGGGCTCTTCCCCGGTAAGCCGCCAGCAGAATGGGGTATGGGTTGATGGGTGAGCCCCCGCCTGGCCTGATCTCGAAGTGGAGGTGGGGGGGCCCTCCCTTGGCGTTCCCGGTGTCGCCCACGTATCCGATTACCGTTCCCGCGGTGACCCGGCCTGAGGCACCGAAACGCTGCAGGTGCATGTAGTAATAGACGTTCCCGTCGTCTCCTGCGAGGCGTACGTATAAACCGGCGTTACCCCCTTGAAGCTGGGTAACGGTCCCGTTGACGCAGGCCACGCAAGGTGTGCCCATGGGAGCGAAGATGTCGTTCCCCTGGTGTAGGTGGCCACGGCGGGGAGCATGCCAGTCGTTGGAGAAAGTGCATGGCCCGACCACCGGAAAGACGAAATCCTTTATAGAGAAGCTCCTTCCCGTCTCGTCCGAGGCCATCTGGGCCACCAATTGCATTATCTCTTGGCTCACGCTTTCCAATAGTTGCTGCTGTTCCTGGAGGGAGGCTTCCAGGGAGGCTCTCTTGGAGCTCAATTCGGCGAGCAGGGACTCTTGCCTTTGTTTCTGTTGGTCCAGCTCCGACTGGCGCTGCTGTATCTCTTCCTTGAGTCTTTTTACTTCCACGAAGACACGACGGTCCCGGTTTCCGATGGAGGAAAAGAAGTTGTAGCGGGAGAGGAGGTCGTGCAGGCTGGTGGACTCCAAGAAAACCTCCAAAGTGGAAACCTCTCCTTCCATGTAGATGGAACGGAGGCGGCGGTGAAGGATCTCCCGGGCCCGGCGGTAATCCCTCTGGGCCTTTTCCAGCCGACGCCTGTTCTCCTCTGCCTGAGCCCGGATCACCTCGTACTCGGTGAGTACGGAGTTGTACTCGTCGGCCAGCTTGCGACTTTCCTCCTCCAGGGCTTGGATTCTGTTCCTTATTCTCTCCGCCTCCCGTTGTTTTTGCTGCAGGGAGGTGGCGCCAGCGAAGGTGGGCGGGAAAAAGGGCGTGAGGAGCATGGACGAAATCAGAAGCACGGCGACGAGGGCGGTGGTGATCAAGGTTTTTTCCCGACCAGCGCGCGGGAGACCGTCAAACCCGAGCCCTTTCGAGGTGAAGCCTGGCATAGTCTCGCCCCCTAAGCTCGCTGACCTGCGTGATAACGAACGTCCTTGCCCATCGCTTCTTAGTAATCATACAACAACTTCGCAAGGGTTGAGCTCAGCCTGCTCCCTTAATCGTTGTCAGAGTTAGGTGCTCGTCACATCATAATTCGGCTGGCGAACGGAATTACCTGAACCTATTGCTCCTTCATTTCCCTGAACCTATTACCCCTTCTGTTATAAATGGAAGGTACCAAGGAGGCGCCATACGGGGAGCTCGAGGTATTCATCGTCAAGGCGGGGCTCCCCGCCTAGCCCCGGTCTAGGCGCTGGGGGCGCGAGCTCTTTGAGTTATTTCGGGACGAGGCTCTGATGTAGATTTTGGGAGGCAAGATGTTGGAAGGCGTGGAGTTGGTGCGGGAGTTTGACGGGGTACAGGCCTTGAAGGGCGTGACCTTGGGGGTGGAAAAGGGAGAGGCCCTGGTCTTGGTGGGGCCCAACGGGGCGGGGAAGACCACCTTCATGCGCTTGCTTGCCGGCAGGTTGAAGCCCAGCTCCGGTTGCGTGAGGGAAGGTGGCAGGGTGGTGGACACCTCCGATCCCGGATATCTTCGCCGCTTGGGGTTTGTCCCTCAAAATCCCTCTTTCTACGGTCGTCTGTCCTGTAGGGAGAACCTGTCCTTTTTTGCCGCCCTCTACGGGCTGAGGTCTTCCTCACTGCGATCTCGGGTGGAGGAGGTCTTGCAAATGACGGGCCTTTCTGCCCAGGCGGAGGTGCCCGCTGGTAAGCTCTCAGGGGGAATGGCTCAGCGGCTCAACGTGGCCATGGGCTTACTTAACGACCCAGAATACCTGCTTTTGGACGAGCCCACAGCTGGTTTGGACCCCGCTGCCCGGAGGGATTTATTGGCCTTCCTTTTGAAAATGGCAGAGGAGGGCGGTAAGGGAATCCTTGTGACCACCCATGTGTTGGATGAGGCGGAGGTCTTGGGGGGCAAGGTGGCGGTGCTGGTAGAGGGCAAGTTGGTGGGGACGTTCAGTCCTGGCCTTGAGGGGGATCGAGAACGATGGAGAGAGATCCGGCAAATGTGGGAGGAGGGGCGATGAGGAAGACGGCCATCTTTTTGGCCAAAGACGCGAGGCTGTTGTGGCGCAATCGAGCCCTCGTGGCGATACTGGTGTTATATCCCCTCGTCGCCGCGGGCATCTTCGGAGCTACCTTCTCCCGCACTGGACGACCGGTTCCAGTGGGGGTGGTGAACCTGGACCGCCCCACCCAAGAGGTCCTTTGGATGGGAGGGAGAGTCAAGGATCTCTCGGCAGCCCTTGAGGTCTTCAACGACCACGTGGCCATGGCGGTGGAATTGAATGGCATGGAGGAAGCAAGAATGGCAATTGAAGAAGGTCGGGTTCGGGCAATAATTGGAATTCCGGGGGAAAGGGGTTGGATGGGAGGGAACCTGGATCCCGACCTGGCAAGCGTTTTCGTGAAGGAGTTCAAGAAGACCTTCCACTCCTTTATGGACATCTATGGTCCAGAGGAGGCAGGGGAAGTCCTGGGGAACGAGGACACACTTCTTTTGGCCATCAGCGGGGATTCCCTCCCCTTTTTGGGTGAAGGATTCTGGGTGGGGGGAAAAGTCCTGGACGCGGGCGGCCTGGTGGAGGCCTTCGCTGGAGGTGCATGCGAGTTGCGTTTCTTTTCCTCCATAAAGGAGGCAAAGGCATCGCTCTCTGCGGGCCGGGTGGACGCGGTGGCGGTACTCCCCCCAGGCTTGGTCCATTCCCTCAAGACCTTGGACGACATCGCTTTTCTCCGCATCCTCCTGGATCAGTCGAACCTCCTCAAAGCCCACTTTGCCGAGGCGGGAGTGAGGGATTTGTTTTCCCGTCTTTCCGACGAGGCGGTGCGCCAGAAGATGAGGGCGGTGGTATCGGGCCTTCAGGTTTTGGTGCAGGGGGGCGATTTCTTCGGCACGGAGGTTACGGGTTTGGGCCAACTCAGGGAGGACTTGGGAAGGGTCCGGGAAAGACTAAAAGACCTACCTGACCTGGCAGCTGCGGTGACCCGAAGTTTGGACCTGGCCGACACGGTCATAAGGGATCTGGACGTGGCCGCCGAATATCTCCGGGGCACCGCCATCCCCGTGGAACTGCATGTGAGCACGGTGAGGGGAAGGCCCCTCTCCGCAAAAGATGCCGCCGTGCCTTCGCTGGTGGTCCTTTCTCTCCTTTGGAGCGGTATCCTCTGTGGGGCTGCTCTCATGGCCTGGGAAAAAGAGGAGGGAATGCACGAAAGGGTGGCCATGACGGGCCTACCTGCCCCGGTGCCCGTTTTCTCCAAGGTATTCCTTACCGGTTCAATGGTGGCCCTCCAGGCCATTTTTCTCTTTCTTCTTTCCTCTTCGTGGTTGGGGATGCCGGTGGAACGCCCCGGCCTCATTTTGGCGGGGATAGCCCTC
This sequence comes from Actinomycetota bacterium, assembly GCA_015711955.1. Classification (GTDB taxonomy): domain Bacteria; phylum Actinomycetota; class Geothermincolia; order Geothermincolales; family RBG-13-55-18; genus JACVJK01. The sequence goes on from JACVJK010000052.1 coordinate 11,210, forward strand.
GGCTCATTCTCCATCGCTTCGCTGGGGATGGTGGTGGGAGCGGCTTTGCGGGAGGTATCGGCGGCCATGGTGGCCGGGGCCATGATCTCTTTCGTCCTCCTATTCCTCTGCGGAGCCGTATATCCCCTGGAGCAGATGCCCGCCTTTTTGCGGTGGGTGGCAAAAATGTTCCCGCCCACTCATGCGCAGGAGGTAGTGACTGGCGCCCTTCTTCGGGCGAGGGGATGGACCGACCTTTGGCTTCACCTTTCGGCCATGGCCTTGCTGGGCTTGACGTTCGCCGCGACGGCTTCCCTGGCGTGGTCCCGAGCGGGCAGGTCATGACCTGAGGGCGAAGACTCAAAAAGGGGTTTTACCAGCAAAAAAGCGGAGGAACGCTCTGGGGGGTGTGTTAGAATAACCCGTAGTCTTGGAGGAAAAAGGGGGTTTAACCATGAGCTACTTCAACCCGGTGGAGGTACTGGACAGAGAGAGGCTGGAAGAGCTGAAGCTGGAAAGACTGAGAAACACCGTGGACAGGCTTTACCAAACCGTCCCTTTTTACCGAAAGAAGTTGGATGAGGTGGGGTATAGCCCTGGGGACATAAGGTCCCTTGAGGATCTAAGGCATCTGCCCTTCACCACCAAGGACGACCTGCGGGAGAATTACCCTTTCGGGCTTTTCGCCGTGCCCTTGAGGGATATCGTGAGGATTCATGCCTCCTCGGGCACCACTGGCAAGCCCACCGTGGTGGGATACACGTCCAGTGACATAAGGACCTGGGCTGACCTGGTGGCCCGCACCATCGTGGCCGCGGGGGGCACCAAGGAGGACATAGTGCACGTGGCCTACGGGTACGGGCTCTTCACCGGAGGATTGGGACTCCACTACGGCGCGGAGCTGTTGGGGGCCACAGTGCTTCCCGTTTCGGGGGGCAACACCAAGAGGCAGGTACGCCTGATGGTGGATTTTGGCAGCACCATTTTGTGCTGCACCCCTTCCTACGCCTTGAACATCGCCGAGGTAATGGAGGAGATGGGCATGGGAAAGGAAGACATCCGGCTAAAGGCCGGTATATTCGGCGCAGAGCCATGGTCAGGGGAGATGCGGCGGGAAATCGAGGAGAGACTGGGCCTTTCCGCCCACGACATATACGGCCTCTCCGAGGTGGTGGGGCCTGGGGTCTCCATTGAGTGCGAAGAGAAGAACGGCCTTCACATCTTCGAGGACTGCTTCATTCCCGAGATCATCGACCCGAGCACGGGTGAGGTCCTGCCCCCCGGGCAAAAAGGGGAACTGGTGTTCACCAACATAAACAAGGAGGGCATGGCGCTGTTGAGGTACCGCACTCGGGACATATCCCGTCTGATCCCTGAGCCTTGTCCTTGCGGTCGGACTCACGTGCGAATGGAGAGGGTGACCGGGCGCACCGACGACATGTTGATAATCCGTGGAGTGAACGTGTTCCCTTCCCAGGTGGAGGCGGTTCTGATGCAGATACCCGGGCTCAGCCCCCACTACCAGCTGGTGGTGGACCGGGTGGGCAGCCTGGACGTGCTGGAGGTCCAGGTGGAGGTCTCTCCCCAGATATTTTCCGACGAAATCAAGGAATTGGAGGCCTTGCAGCGAAGGATTGCCGACGAGATCCAGAGCTATCTCGGCATCGGGGTGAAGGTGAGACTCATGGAGCCCCGTTCCATCCAGAGGAGCGAGGGGAAAGCGGTGCGGGTGATAGACAAGCGCAGGATTTAGGAGGTGGGAGGGTGAAGGTTAGGCAGATATCCGTGTTCTTGGAGAACAAGTCAGGGCGTCTGTTGGAGGTATGTCGCTGTCTGGCCAGGGCGGGGGTGAACATAAGAGCTCTCTCCATTGCCGAGACAGCGGATTACGGAGTCCTGCGCCTCATCGTGGACCAGCCGGACCTCGCCATGGATGCGCTGAGTCGGGAACTTTTCACGGTGAGCGAGACCGAGGTCATAGCGGTGGAGGTGCCCGATCGCCCCGGGGGGCTGGCAGAGGTTCTCGAGCCCCTTCACGAGGCCAACGTTAACATAGAGTACATTTACTGTTTTGTGGAAAAGAGTGGGGAGAGCGCCCTGGTGGTTTTCCGGGTAGAGCAGGTCGACCAGGCCATCAGTGCCCTCCAGCGGGCCGGATTCACGGTGCTTCCCGGCGAGAAGGTGTATAACATCTGAGCCCCGAAAGGGGAGATTCCCGGGTGTTGGGAGGTGCAAGGTAAATGGCCGTGTATACCGCCAAGATCGAGCTTTCCACCAGGGGTGATTCCGAGATCATTGACATCACTTCCCGGCTTCAGGAGGAGCTCGCTCGGCTCCCGGTGAAAAACGGGATACTCACCGTTTTCGTGCCGGGCTCCACCGGGGGTATCATCACTTTGGAGTACGAGCCGGGCTTGATCGGCGACCTCCAGGAGGCCTTCGACAGGCTGGCCCCCAGGAACATGCCCTATCGTCACGACCGGGCATGGGGTGACGGGAACGGCCACTCCCACGTCAGGGCCAGCTTAGTGGGGCCCTCCCTCACGGTGCCCTTCGTGGAGGGGCGAATGACCCTGGGGACGTGGCAACAAGTGGCCTTCGTGGATTTCGACAATCGTCCCCGCCGCCGTAGTCTGGTGGTCCAGGTCATCGGGGAGTGAGGAAGGGTTTTCGTTGAGGTGACGCCGGAAAAAAGCACCAGGTCTCGTCGGAGCGCCAAAAGAGGTTTCAGCGGGATACCCTTCTTGGGGTGGGTGGCCATATATCATGGAGCGACCTTCTTTTTATTTGCATCAGTCTTACATCCATTGATCGATGGCCTCATCGGCAATCAGTTGCCTGGACCAGTAAGGATTATAGTGGCCACCGCCCTTTTGCTCGCTCACCTCGTGTTGATATCGCTGCCGGCCATGGAATGGTCCCGTCGGGGGATCTCGGCATCTTTTCTCGCTCGGGGGTTAGAGGTTTATGTGGTTTTCCTGCTGGTCTATTCGGTTGGTTGGGCCGTTAGTGGGTTCCTGGGGCTCAAGTTGAGCCTGCGTTCAGCATTGGGTCTGCTGAACGAGTCGCCGTGGTTCTACTTTGGGGCTTTGACGGTGCTCGCCTCCTTTATCTCGTTTTCTTACTTTGGCTCCAAGGTTTCTCCTTCCGCCAGGTCGAAGGGGAAGGCTTTACGATATGGTGGGTTAGACAAGTAAACGGAGAAGTGGGTGGGCAGCAGGTCTCACTTGCCCACCAGAGAAGAGCTGTCTTTGCCCGGTTTGTGCCCGTGCCTACCGCTCTTGCGTCTCGCTCTTGGCTTTTCGCCTCTTGCCGATAACCTTTCGGTACGGCGGGTTGCCCTCTCTGTGGCCGTCCTGTCGAGCACCTCCAGCATCGATTTTATGAAAGCCAGTGCCAGCCTGAGGGAGCGGAGGTCCGCGTTGAGGTGATCGTCTCCCGCCTTCAGATGGTTCTTCGGGTTGCCGTCTCTTTCGATGCAGGAAACGGTCATGGCTCGTTTTCCCCGGTTGAGAGCCTGTAGTGCTTCTCCCGGTGAGGGGTTGATGCGACGAGGGGGGAGGAAGCGCACGTGGGTTTTGGAAACCTCTTCCGCTATGGAGAGCAACAGTCGGTCGGCTCGGAAAGGCCATACTCTGCCCTCCTTGCGGAAAGTGGTGGGGTCACCCCTGCCCACCTGGTCCACTACCATTATGTGGGCCTTTCCCAACTCCCGACGATGTTTCCTCATGAACCTACGCAAACCCATGGCTCCCACTTGGGAGGCTCCGCTGAACAGGATCCACACGTTGGTGTGGAAGAAAGGTCTGCGGGAAAGAAGGCGGGCCAGCTGCAGCACCACCGCCACTCCTGAGGCGTTATCGTTTCCCCCTGGTGTGGCCTTCCTCTGGATGGCCCTGTCCAGATAGGCTAAGCCCACCACCGCTGGAGCGGGCAACAAAAGGAGGCTGACCTCCCAGGCAAGGATCAAGGCCTCCCTTTTCACCCTTAGCAGGTGACCCCCGAACAATAGCACGTGAGCCAGGAAAAGGAGGGTCGTGCTGGGAAGGCACAGGCGTTGGAACAGCCGCAGGGCCCTTTCGGCATGGGCGTTATCGGGATAAAACGCCAGGGGGGAGTCCACGTGGGCCACCAGCACCACAGATTCCTCTGCCTTCCCCCTGGCATGGATGAGGGCTGACACGTTGGCGGACATGCGGTGAGCCTGAAGCCGCATGAAAGGGTTGCGCCCCATGGCATCTGCCAGGACGAGAAGGTATCCCAGGTTGACGAGGAGAAAGGACAGGGGTGGTTTCCATGGATATAGAAAAGCGCCCGCGATAGGGATGAGGAGCACCAGGGATTTCGCATAGTAGGGGTTGGTGGGGGCGAGAAAGCTATCCGGCTCAGGCCTCAAGCCCAAAGCCCCCAACTCTCTCTCGAGAAAGCGAGAGGACTTGCGTTCCCGATGGCTACCCGCTGGTCGTGGACCGATGTCCCGACTGAGTCGCACCAGAGGTTCCAGAAGGGTCCCTTGGATGGGCCGGGCGCCATCGTGACGATCTTTCGAAGCCTTTTCAAAGGCAGAAAGGGAGGAGCTGG
>JACVJK010000053.1 GCA_015711955.1 Actinomycetota bacterium
ATCCGCTCCAACAACCCTCTGGAGAGGCTCTTCCTGAAGGTACGCAGGCGCTGTCAGGTAGTTGGCGTTTTCCCCGACGTCACCTCGTGCCTGATGCTCGCGGCTGCCAGACTGAAGTGGACGGAAGTAAAGCGTTGGGGAAAGAAGCGCTACATGGACATAGACCTGCTGCTCGAGGATCTCATACAGAAAGCGAAGGAGGTGAAACCATCCAAGGCGAGATCAGTATGAGGGAGGCATGGCAGGAAATGGAATTACACACAATTCGTTGCACTAACCTGAACAGGAAGACAGTCACTAATTTGCTGAAAAGCCATGAACCTCACCTAAATGGCGCTGACCTTGTGAAACTGCGATGGGAACGGTATCTTATGAAGCTCTTGTCGCCACTGGTGGTTGATGCGATGCCGAGACCGATTTTGGTGAGACGCCCCTTTCCCTACCCCATATGAGGTTTTATCGGTTTGTCCGATCGTAATGCTCTTTTGTTCTTCTTGAGCTGTCGCCTAAGAAGTAAGAAGAAAGAAGACCAAAAACATGAATCCAACCTTTTATGGTATGAGCGCAGCTCCAACATGAGACTACAATCGCTGAACAACATACGCCATCGAAATTTGATGTTTTTCGGTTAAATGTCAAAGAACTCTGTAAATCTACCATTCAACCTATGAATGGAAATCAAAAACCTGATCCAGCTCAACTTGATGGCTCCGTTTTTTGTATTCAATGATCGATCGATCATTGCCATTCATTTTGATTTGTTCTTGTAAGAAAATCATAGACTTAACTCGCTTCCACCATCAACGCGGCGCCTAGTGCCGCAATCAGCATGGGATCCAATGGTAAGGGTTTGTATTCCCCCTGCATGCGCTCGTTCGCCAAATCGATGATGGTGCGTACCCTGGCCATTCCTCCGGTAAAGGTGTATCTCTTACCCGCCCCAAAGCGGCGTGCTTGTGAGATCACGATGCGCGACACTGCATCGCACAGCCCAGCCACGATGTCTTGCGGAGATTCGCCGTTGTTCACATGAGTGATGACCTCGCTCTCCACGAAAACGCCGCATTGGGAACTGATCGGGACGCTCTTCCTGGCCCCTGCGGCTTCCTGGTCTATACGATCCACGGGAATGTCCAGAGCAGCGGCCATAACCTCGAGAAAGCGTCCTGAACCCGTAGCGCATTTGTCGTTGCGCATAAAATCTATGACATCTCCATCTCGGCCGAGGAGCATCGAGGTTATGCTTTGGCCTCCGATATCCACCACAAGCTCTATGTCAGGAATGAAAAAACGGGAAGCATAGCCGATGCATACCACCTCATCCTCAACAAAGTCGGCATTTCTGACGAGATCAGCCCCTCTTCCGGTGGCTACGATACCGGCAAGATCGCTGAGGTCTATGCCGGCCTTATCGCATACCCTCTCAATAAGAACGCTTATCTCACCTGCGATATTTCCAGTAGTTGCCATTATCTCCTGAGCAAGGATCTTTTCACCGTCCGTGACCACCGCTTTGGAGAAAACACTGCCTATGTCACATCCCAAGGCCTTCATGAAGACCCTCCCATTCGGCTGGCAAGAATGGCCGCTCCCAGTGCCCCCACGATCTGGGGATCCACAGGACAAGGTACCATCTTCACGCCTAAAATACGCTTAAGTTCCGCCTTTACGGCGGCGTTCTTGGCCACCCCTCCGGTCATGGTCACATCGGGCTCGATCCCTACTCTCCGAGCCAGAGCGGCCACTCGTTCAGCCATGGCCCGGTTAACGCTTGCGGCGATGTCGGCCCTATCCACGCCTTGCTGCAAGTAATGAAGAACCTCGGTCTCGCAGAAGATGCTACAACGGCTGGAGAGGCCTACAGGATGTTTGGATTTGCAAGACAGAGTGCCCAGCTCTTCAAGGGTGATTCCCAGGGTACGGCACATGACCTCCAAGAAACGCCCTGTGCCCGCTGCACACTTGTCGTTCATGACAAAGTCCCTGAGCTCCCCCGTGGGTTCCATGTGTATGACCTTTGCGTCTTGGCCTCCTATGTCTATCACAGTGCGGACCCTTGGAAGGAGCCATTGGGCACCTACTCCGTGGCATGATATCTCGCTCACATTTGCCTGGGCTAGCCCACGGGACTGTACCTGTTCCCTTCCGTAACCGGTACTGACAGTGTAGGCGACGGCCTTGAGGTGGAGACCCAATTCCTCGAGGAGTTCGCCCATGACGCACTCCGCCGAATCCACGGGGTTGGGTTTGACTCGGATGCTCCGGGATCCGGCTATTTTGCCGTCCTCTATGATCACTGTCTGGGCAGTGAGTGAGCCGACGTCTATCCCCCCGTAAAGCATCTCCCATTAAAACGAATCGAGTCAAAAGCGTGATGCGCTAAACTGATCAATAAGTGCTTGTGTTTTGTATAAAAATTATACAAAATTTACCTTTTTTTCCCTGCCCTTCGTAATGGCCCTCTCCCTTGGGGTTTATTCATGCAAGTCGACCATAGCTCCCCCTTTTTTGTCGCTTTCCTTTGAGGGGAATGTGCTGTTGGTCGACGATTTAGAGTTAAAAACGTCCGGGATGAGCAGCGTCATGCCAAGGACACTGAAGAAACCCAGCGTTTCCAAAAAATCTCATGAGCGAACCTGTTCCCGCAACCGTGAGGGATTCTCAGCACAATGAACTCATGCAAACCTGACCGATCGAGTCCTGGGGAATTTCACCCCATATCCGGTCGTAGCTGCCCAAGTCACCTTTCCTCGAAGATCTGCAGTTCAATAACGCATCGTAGCGCTTTACTCCCTGGGCATGTCGCGGGTGTGGTTGGTCGTTGTCCCGAGAGGGCCCACTTTTTTCAGTAAGGGATGTGACGTGTTACATGCCTGGGTGAGACGGAGTTGGATTGCCAGCTACAGTGGTAGAGGTGAGTGGCTCAGGACGCGGCGGCAGCCCTCACCTCCTCTTAGCACAAATATGGGATGCTTTCCTGGAATCACCCATTTTCCGCTACGACGAGATCTCGACCGGATACGGGTTGGCAGAGCACTGGAATTGAGCGCCGTCCTCGGCAGGTCGCCTTGCAGGGTTGATGGTAGTGCTTGGAAAACGTGTTTCATGATAATAACACCCTCTTAACGATGTCTTGCCCATCACGTTTGAGGGTTTTTGACTGTTACCTTTCTATTGGGAAGCGATGGATCATATCGCCGGTAAAAGATGGCACAGCCAATCCTTCGGTTCAATTCGCTCGGCAGCTGACACCTTCGGTCCATGAGGGCCGACCAGAGCGTTTATAGTGTCGATTTTTATCAGAGTGATGACACTTTAGGACCGACCGAGCGCCCCCTCAACGACCTGCTCGAAAAAGAATCCACCGTTTCAGAAGCATCGAGAATACCGAGATCGATCACGCTAGGAGCCTCAAACATGCCGAAGTGACATGATGCTTTTCGTAGGTAGAGGGTGGCATCACAGGAGGTAATGGTGATGTTCTGCACCCAGTGCGGGGGGAGCTTCTCGACGAGGCCATCTCGCTTGAGCCGAAGTGGGTTCAGCCCTACGCCGGGAGGGGAGATGCGCGAATCTATTTGGGAGAGGCGCGGAAGAAGATCGACCATTGTCAAGCGGCACTGGCTGATTGCGCAAGGGTGATCGCCTTGGATCCCAGTCTGGCTGGTGCATACAACGGCAGGGGTTGGGCCAACAACGTGCTGGGGGACTACCGAAGAGGACCGGCCGACCTTAACAGGGCCATCTCGCAGGACGCAAGCCAGGGCATTTATTACAACAACCGAGGCATCTCGTATTACGAGCTGAAGGGCCACGATAGGGCAATGGCTGACTGTGAAAAGGCCATCTCGCTGGACCCATCCGATCCAAGCCCCTATATGAACCGCGGTAACCTTTTCCCGGCGCTGGGGAAACGGGCGCGGCCGCCGCTGACTACCACAAGGCCCTCGAGGTCGACCCACTTTCGAGCCGGCGCGGAGAGCCCTGGCCAACATGGGGCTGTGATGGTTTAAGGATGCCAGGTCTTCAGAGAATTTCAAAGTGAATGGGGCTTGACCCCTTATTAAAGGCAAGACCTGAGCCCGTGTGGGTTTATCCTCTATCGTCACCCTATTCCTCTATCACCACCCGGATGTCGCCACGCTTGTGGAGTACGCTGAAGCTGGTGGTGCCGGTTTCCGTTTTCTGGAAAAGGAGGTCCAGTTCCGCGCCACCCACGCGGAGGTTCTTGAGCTCCACGCGGTTGAGCAGTGAGGGCAGGAAGGGACGGTTGATGTAGAGGACACCTCTTGCGGCGTCGGGTTCCAGTCCCAAGGCGCTCTGGAGAAAGAGGAAGAGGCAACCGGAGGACCAGGCCTGTGGGCTGCAGGCCACAGGATAGGGGACGGGTTCGTCGAACCTCTTGCGCTTGAAGCCGCAGAAGAGCTCAGGCAGGCGCATGTTCTCCATGTGCATGCTGGCCTCGGTGAGCCCGTTCACCACCATCTGGAACGCCTCCAGTTCCCCGTACCGCTTTATCCCCTTGAGGATCAGGGCGTTGTCGTGGGGCCAGATGCTACCGTTGTGGTAGCTCATGGGGTTGTAGTAGTCCTCCCGGTTGCTCAGCGTCCTGATGCCCCAGCCGGAGAACATGTCCCGCGCCGTGAGCCTGCGGATCACCGCCCTGGCCCTTTCGGGTGATGGGAGGCCGGTGAAGAGCAGCTGGCCTCCGTTGGACGAGACAACCCGCACCGGCCTCTTCTCGCCGTCCAGGGCCAGAACGTAGAAGGCGAGTTCCTCGTCCCAGAAGTGCTCTTCGACCTTCCTGCGCAACTGCTCCGATTCCTGCAGCAGCCGGCTCGCCCTATCCTCCTCACCCGCCTGCCGGTAGATCTCCGCCAACCGGCGCTTGGCGTAGTAGACGTAACCTTGGGTCTCCACGGTGGCGATGGGCGGGCATGGGAGCTTTCCCCCCGGAAGGAGGATGGAGTCCCCGGAGTCCTTCCAGTACTGGTTCAGCAAACCCATGGGGCTGCGCCGGCTGTACTCAACGAAGCCGTCGCCGTCTATGTCCCCGTACTGTTCCACCCACAGCAGGGCGTTCTCCACGCTGTCTCGCAGCTCGTGGAACAAGGTCAGGTCCCCCGTCCACTTGTAGTACTCTGTGAGCAGGAGCAGGAAGAGCGGGGTGGCGTCCACCGTGCCGTAATAGGGGGAATGGGGGATCTCCCCGATCCGGGCCATCTCCCCCTGCCTTATCTCGTGGATGATCTTTCCAGGTTCCTCGTCCCTCCAGTCGTCCACCCGATCGCCCTGGAACATGGCCAGGAAACGGAGGGACTCCCGGGCCAGCTCCGGCTTGAAGATCATGAGCTGGTAGCAGGTGATGAGCGCATCTCTCCCGAAAGGAGTGGCGTACCAGGGAAGGCCGCCCACTATGATGCTCCCGTAGCGGGTCGTGGTGTAAAGAGCCCGCAGGTCCCTCACGCTGCGCTGCAGCATGAGGTTGAAGACCTCGTTGTCGGTCTTGATGCGGGTGCCCGATTCCGCCCACTCTTGGTACGAGTTGCGCAGTTCCAGAAGGCACTGGGGATAGGGGGGCGGGCTTTTTGTCTCGCCCTCCTCCAAGGGGATCACTTTGACGTCCAGTATCTGCTTCTCATACGGATTGAGTAGCAGGGTGAAACCCACCTCCACGCCTGCCTTCCCCCGGCGGACGAGTGCCGGTTTCAGGTTGAAGGTGATGCGAGTGGACCTCTTCATGCGGTCAAGGCCGGTGTAAGAGAGTGTCACCGTGTTCCCCGAGACCCTCGGCACGTGGACCCGGCCACGCCTCCGGCGGCGCATACCCCTGACCTCGAAGATGTCGGCGAAGTCGGAGGAAAAACTCAAGGAAAAGGTGATGAAGATGGGCGCCGTGTGGTAGTTGCGCACGTGGATCCTCTCCACCAAGCCGTCACGGATGACCCGGCTCCTCCTTATGTTCACCACGTCTTGGGGTATCCTTACCCCACCGTCGGTCACGATGTCCGGGTTGGAGAGATGGATGTTGGCCATGTATCCCCGTTCGGTGGAGCTGGTGAGGTAAAGGGGTTCCATGCCTTCCACTTTCAGCTCGAGCGTGGACAGATAACGGGTATCCCGGTAATAAAGGCCAAGGCCCGCCCGGTTGCCGTGGGGCATGTCGCCGTTTTCCAGGGTGAAGACGAAGCACTCGCCTTCCTTCAGGATTAGGGACTTCTTGGGAACTTCGCTAACTATGAAGGGAAGCCCTCCCGACTCCTCCAAGCAGAGCAAGTTCTCATCCCTTTCCGTCCTCATCTCCTCTTCCTTTCAGGGATCTTGCCTCTTTTCCTCTCGCGCCTGCGACGGCCGCTCTGGCCCTGCCGTCACTAATAGGCCAGTCATTAGGCTAAAACGCTTTTCTTTGAAGCCAACGTTTTTGGTCAAGACCGTTATCGTCATCTCATGACCCTGGTTGAGATCCGCTGATAGCGAATCCTTATCCCGCATCCCTAGTCCCGCATCCTTAGAGCCTCCAAACTTGCACCGCCAAGACGCACGGCCGGCGACTCCAAGATACCAGATTATAACCACATCATCTTTCTGTGTTCGCCCCCTCTCGACACCTTCTACGTTCTTGATGGTGACCCATTAGGAGGATTTTTCGCAGGGGTCGTTTTCTGGAGTTTTGGGGACGCTTGCCGGCTCCTTCGACCCGGGAGTTGGCAGGGCGTCTGCGGAGGCACGGCCCTCCTCTTCAGCCGGGGATTCCTTCATGAGGGTGGGGCGGCCTCCTCATCGGGTGAGGGGAGCCGATCGTCCTTCCCGTCATCAAGATCTCCACCGACGAAGCGTCGCAACATTTACACAAGGAAGTTCCGAATACAAAAGTCGGGGAACAGCCCGGCACTTAGAGTCGTCAAAGTTTAATCGGTGACCGCTGGGGAATAATAAGTCCTGGGGTGTCAAATTGATTGCCATTTTATTCCATCTTTATCCCATTGAGAAGTCAGCCGCTGGGTCTTGGAGGTGAGGGCTCTTCATGAAGATCGCAATGATAGCGCCGGTTTGGATACCCGTTCCCCCGGACGGTTACGGGGGGATCGAGAGGATGCTCAAGTTGTTGGTGGACGAACTGGTGGTCATGGGTCACGATGTTACCCTTTACGGGGCAGGGGAATGCAGGACCATGGCCCGGCAGAGGATATCCTTGGAAAAGGCTCCCACCGAGCACATGGGGGAGACCCTCTACGATGCCTACCACGTGGGCATGGCTTTCCGCGAGATAGCCAGCGAGGACTTCGACATCGTCCACGACCACGCTGGGTTCCTGGGTCCAGCTTTCTCTTCCCTGCTGGGGGTGCCGTTGGTGCACACCCTGCACGGGCCCTTTTTGCCCGAGACCATAAAGTTCTACTCCGCATTCAGTCACGACTGCTACTACGTGGCCATCAGCGAACACCAGAAGAGGTGCTACCCTCACCTGAACTACGTGGGCGTGGTGCACAACGCGGTGGACGTGGAGGAGCACCGTTACGAGGGCGTTAAGGAAGACTATCTGGTGCACGTGAGCCGCATATGCGAGGCCAAGGGAACGGTCGAAGCCATCCGCCTTGCGCGGGAGAGGGGATGGAGGCTTTATCTGGCGGGAAAGATCGACCCCGGAAGGGACCGGGAGTACTTCGAGAGGGAAGTTAGGCCCCTGCTGGACGGAAAGAAGGTGGAATATCTGGGTGAGATAAGCCAGGAGGAGAAGGTGAAGTTGGTTTCTCGGGCCCGGGCCTTCCTATTCCCCATAAAGTGGCAGGAGCCCTTCGGGCTGGTGATGGCTGAGGCCCTGGCCTGCGGCACACCTGTGCTGGCCACCAGGTGGGGGGCGGTGCCCGAGGTGGTGGAGCACGGGCGCACCGGTTTCATAGCGGACACGCCGGAGGAGCTTGCCGCCTACCTCGACCGCATCGACGAGATAGACCCTTGGGAGTGCCGAAGGGCTGCTGAGGAGAAGTTCAGCCCCAGCGCCATGGCCTACGGCTATCAGGAGATTTACGATAAAGTGATCTCCATGGAGAGGGAGGGGCGCCCGGCGCGGGAGGCGAGCGTGTCCCGCTGATTCCTGAGTAGAGCTCGGGAACGGGAAAAGACTAAAAACCGCGTCCCCCGGAAATAAGCCTAGAAAGAAGATTTAGCCCACGGCGACGACCAGCAAGGAAGCTAGACCATGCTTAAACGATTTTCCGCCTCCTTCTCGACCGTCATTGTCCTCCGTTCACTTCAGCCCTATATATTTTCATATCTGGCAAAGGTGCGACGTCCATGGATGAGTACTACGACGTGGTGGTGGTGGGCGCGGGGCCTGCAGGTTGTGCGGCAGCCAAGGGCCTGAGCTCGGAGGGCTTCAAGGTCCTGCTGGTGGAGAGGGAGAGGCTTCCCCGGGAAAAGCCCTGCGCGGGATTCTTGCCATCCGAGGCCCTGAAGATGGTGGAGGATGATTTCGGGACCATCCCGGAGGATTGTTTTTCCCCACAGGCCTCGGCCAAGGGTGCCTTCCTTTTTTTAGAAGAAGAGACGTACGAGCTCCCCTTCGACGGAGAGGGAGCGGTGATCCGTCGCCCCTCTTTCGACCGATTCCTGGCGGAGAGGAGCGGGGCCGAGGTCCTCGAGGGTTGGAAGGCGTCATCACTCGAATCAGGACGTTTCCGGGTCAACCTGCGGCTGGAGAGAGATGAAGAGTACAGGGTGGTGGAGGCCACCTATCTGGTGGGAGCGGACGGCGCCCGTTCCACGGTGCTGGAATACATCCGCCCCGAGTTCCACCGCCTCTACGCCTCGCCGGGTACCGTCAAGCTCACGGTCCTTGAGGGTGAGGTGGAACTGGGCTGGGACCCGGCTTATCTGGGCTTCCTGCGCTTCAAAGGGGGTGGGGCCACCTTTTTCGTCAAGGACGAACGGCTCACCCTGGCGGTGTGGGGAACGGGGGAGGCAGAGCGACGGGCGTTGGCCGTCTTGGAGAGGAGGTTGGGGCTCTCCTCTACCGTGGGCTGGAGAAGGGGGATCGCACACTCCAACAGGATGGCCCGGAACGGGGCCTACTGTCTCGGTGCGGGGTGCGCCTTGCTGGCGGGAGAGGCGGCGGGATTGGTGGACCCTTGGGGACACGGGCTCCGCTTGGCCCTCAGGAGCGGCAGGGAGGCGGCGAGCGCCATCATGGACAGCGTGGGGGAGAACGTGACTCCCCACGTCCTGTATATGCGCAGGATGAAGCCGCTGCTGCATGAGAACGAGAGGCAGAGGAAGGAGTTGGGGGGCAGGGTGGGGGATTTCGACACCGCCTCCCTTAAAGAGGGTTTCGGGTCGCCCTGGCGCAGGGCCTTCTTGAGAAGGCGTCTTTTCGGTTGAGGTTTTTGGGAGGCTGACCTTAATCCTCGGTTCGGGGTAGCCGCGGGGATTCAAGTGAAAACTGAGGGACCTCGGGCTCCGGTCGGGAAGATTGCCGTTCGATTCCGTTCGATTACCGGCGATGGGAAAGTGGGGGATCGCCAAGGGAAATCCGAGACACGGTTGGGAAGGGACTTGTTGGGGCCAGGGTCGGGTTCCCACCCTATGAGATATGAACGCCCATTTATGCAGGCTGCGTACGCAGTGGATCCCACCACCGGTTAGCGCCAAGGGAAGCAGGTCTGCGGACACGTTAATCAGCGGGGTACCGGATTCGTCACGTCCATCTCCACCACCAGGCCGCTCATGGCGTTTATGGCGAAGACGATGCCGCGGTGGTGGTATTCCAGGAAGATGGTCTCCTCTCCCCTGTGGGGGGAGCGGTATTCCTGGTCCGCCCGTCCGAACTCCGAGATGACCTGAGAGCGTGAGGACCCGATCCCCACACCGCCCTTGGTCTTTCCTGCATAGGGTTCTCTTACACAAATGGAGACCACCCGGTCAGGAGCGCTGGGCTTCCCGCTTCCGTCGCTATCCTCCAAATACAGGGCCAGTCTCCAAGGGCCATGACCTTGCGTGTAAGCAAGGTAAAGCAAGCCTTCGCCCGTGTTCCCCCAGCTACCCGGCTCGCCCAACTTTTGCCTGACCGAAGATAGCTCCTCCCCCAGGGTTATCCCCGCCATGGAGTGACCGGGAAGCACCGGTTCCCGGCCGTAGGGGCCGAAGGGGTCGGTGGCGGCGGGTATGGGGCTTTCCTCCAATATCGGGTTCAGCCCTCCTGGCGGGGTCACGATAATAGTGACCGCTCCTTTGGTGGGCGAGACCAGAAAGTCGATACCGCGAGTGGGATAGGAGAGCAGGCGCAGTTCCTCGCCCTCCTCGGTCAGGGAGGTGGACGTGGCCTCGCACGGCCCCAATCTCGCTTCGATCTCCTCGCCGGTGCTTCCCAGTCCGAGGTCCTCGGGGGTCCTACCTTGATAATCCCCCGAGACCTCCAGGGAGACCACCACGTCTTCCCCGTCCAGCGTCCCGTCCCCGTCGTCCCGGAGCACCACCACCAGGGACCACTCGGCGGGGCCGTGCCTTCTCGAGGGCTCCAGCCTGTCGTAGTACGCGCTGTGAACCTTCCCCTCTTCCCTGGTTTGATCCGGCTCGCCGATAGCAAGAAGTGCCGAACCGTACCTATCGCCGATGAACAGTAGGGCGGCGGAGTGGCCCGGTACTATGGGGTCTTCTTTCCAAGCCGGTATGGCGTTTCCGGATCCCTTACAGGAAAAATGGGTTAAAGACAGGATCACCGCGAGGACGATCGCCGCCTTGGCCGCATTCGGGCAATATGCGGGGGCTTTCGAAAAAATTCCCCTCCGGACCCTATTCTCCGCGCGTCCCGTGGCCGATTTTTTCATCGTCTTTGTTTTCCTGAACCTCACATTTCTTTCATCGACTCGCGATTCGTTTACGCCTTTTGGGCCGGTAAGCAAAAGACGGCGAAGAGGCGGTGCGGAGCCCACTGAATCTTTTTCAGGCCCCATGTTTTGGGCGGATCCGAATTTCGAGGTTGGAACATTCTGGTTTTGCGTTCTCATCAAGGTTGAGGTAGATCTCAAGGTTGAGGTATATCTCCGTGGCATCGTACCTCATCAGGGAACGCCCCTGCGCTTCCCGATTCTCATGAAGCCCCTCTCCTTCCGCAGGTGGAGGACGGACAGCCCCAGGCCTTCTACTAGAAGTTCTAAGACAAGGAAGACTTCCTCGCGGTTCTTTTGCGGGGTTCCGTTGAGATGGGTCCGAAAGACCCGATGCCTTTTTCCTCCCTTTTCCTCCAACCATATACGGGCCAGGTAGAGCTGCTGGGATCTTTTTCCACTGAAGAGGGGCGACACTATAGTTTCCTCCACTACGATGCGGGAAAGCCGCTCAGAGGGTATTGACCTCCTCACAGGTAGGAAGAACCTGTAGCGCTCTATCATCAGCGACTTCCCCGGTTCAAGTGCAGCGAAAGTGGGTGAAGAAAATATTGCCAACATGCTGTAAAACAGCAAAATGGCGCTGGCGATGCCGGTGTAAAGGCGCAGAACCCCCGCCGTGGCCAAGACGGCGTTGATAACGGCGGAGTAGAAGACCGCCACGTGGAAAATCTCCCAGCCTCCGCCCCTCACTTCCCAGCGCCTTAGTTCGCTTAGTGTGGGGGCTCTCCGTGTCCCATCACCATTTTTTCCCATTCTTGCTCTCCTCAGCCGCGCTCGTGTCGGCCCGATGCCTACGGCTGGTAGTATTTTAACCTTTGCCGTGCCCATGAAGGTAACGGCGGTCGCCGTGCCTTAAGGGCGCCGAGGTCGAGAGGTTAAACCTCACGCCAAGCGGTTTACGGCCTTTTTCAAAGGCATCACTCAAAAACAAAGGACGGTTTTGTCCATGGCGGAACATATGAGCACCCTCCATTACAGCGCTCTTTTCACGGGGATATCCACGAAGGGAAGTGCTTCGAGGGCTCGCAGGCATGGCTACGGGGCACTAGAGAAGATGATGCAAAGGTTGCCCTTTCGTGGTAAAAGTAATTGGGCTGTGATTCCGGTGGCAGAGGGGCTTACCAGTCCTAATGGTGAAGGACCTACGGGCCTTCCACCTGCTCGTTGGGCGTGGGGCGATCGTCTGTCCGGAGGTGGGAGAATGGCAGGCAAAAGCAACGATAACCGCGGCGCGAAAGAGGGAAAGGAAGCCATAATCAGAAGGCTCAAAAGGGTGGAAGGCCAGATCCGGGGCATCATCCGCATGCTGGAGGAGGACTACCCCTGCAACGAGATTCTGCTACAGGTGGCGGCCGCCCGGTCGGCCATTGACAAGGTGGGACTGCACCTGATCGCCTCCAGACTTAAGGAGTGCATGGCGGCGGAGGTGGTGGGGAGCGGCAACTGGGAGGAGGTGGTCTCGGAGGCCATAGAGAACTTCCTGCGCTTCGGGTACGCCTCCCGCTGAGCCTCATCGGGCATGCAGACGCTTTTGAGGGCAGCCTTGGGTTATTGGCTCGCAGCAAGACTCACGAAATGCGGAAGGATCTCGTGGGTATCGTTGGTTCTCGGCGGTGCCTGCAGGGTAAAACTCGGTGGGAAGTCGATAGGGTTGGGGCAAGCGCAAGCCCTCGGTGTCAGGGCGGCCGTAGAAGGCGCTCTTTCGGGATCGATCTCCTTTCCCGGTGAAAGGTATCGCCATGGGATTTCCGGCTGAGTTTTCCGGCTGGACTTGTGGTTCCCACTAACAGATACGGTGCCCACCGCCGTTTTGTCGCGCTGAAGGGGACACTTCGCTTTTCGGATCATGGAAACTTGGTGGCCAAGGGTTATAGGCCACCGGCACGCGGCCCCTTCACGGCCAGGCTTGAGCCTTTCGTGGGGGAATCCCCTCAAGCCTGTCGAGTTTTTGGCCATCTTTTCCCATCTTCACGGCCAGGTTCGAGCCGTTCATCGGGAATCGCTTACCAACCCACCGTCACGTTCGTCACTGGAAATGCTTCAGGTATTCCCTGACCTCTTCGTCCGTGAGGTCTCGGAAGTCCCGATAAAAAGAGGCCACGGCGAAGGGGTACTGGCGGGACCGGTGCAGGCACACGAAGAGGTCCACCAGCGGCTCTATCCTCCTAACCGTGTCCTCGGGACTCACCGGCACCGCGACCGCCAGGAACCGAGGTTTTCGTCTCTTGACCATGGAGATGGCGGCCAGCATGGTGTACCCGGTGGCCAGGCCGTCGTCGGTGAGGATGACCTCTTTGCCCTCGAGCTCCGGTAAGGGCCTTCCGCCCCGGTAAACCGCCTCCCTCCTCTTGACCTCGGCCAGCACCCTCCCGGATACCTCCTCGATCTCCTTCTCCCTTAGGCCGAGCCGGGCGACCATCTCCCGGTTGAGGAAGAGGCTCCCGTCGGGGGCCACCGCGCCGAAACCGGCCTCCGGGTTTCCGGGCACGGGGAGCTTCCTGGCCGTCACCACGTCGAGGGTACCGCCCAGGGCCAGCGCCATGCGGTAGCCCACGGGAACGCCGCCCCGAGCTATGCCCAGCACCACCGGGCCTTCCGCCGGGCCGGTGTAGACCTCCGCCAGCCGCTCTCCCGCCTCCTCTCGGTCCCGGAAAAGGACGGGCACGGCCATCACCTCCCCTGGCCTTCATGGGCCGGGACCCGTTCCGATCTCAAGCCCAGGAGCATTGATCCAGGTGGAAGAGGCCCGCTTGCGCCCGAGGAGCCGGGTCGGGGATAGGAGGCGGGGAGGCTCGTTCACCCGGTTCACCAGCAGGCTCTTTCCCAAAAGGTCCAGGGCCGCAAGCTCCACGCACCGGTTGGCCGTCCAAACCGATGCCTCAGGGGGATGGGAAAGGAAGGGGGAGCGAACCCAATCGCCGCACAGGTAGAGGTTGCGCAGGCTGGTGCGGGTTCCTGGCAGTATCCCCGGCACCCCCGGAAGCATGGGGATGACCTCTCTTTCCACCAGGACAAGATCCGCGGATGAGTCGTGGGTATCGAGCCCCGGGACCATCCCATCCAGCGACTTTAACAGGTAGTCGGCACTCACCTCAATCCTCGGGGCCCCCACTTCTCCGGCTGAGAAAGCCGCCTGGAGCTCAGAGCGTCCGTGTCGTCTCATAAGAACGATAAAGAGGGGCGGGTGTCCCTCGGAGCCGTCATCCAATGGGAAGACCAAGGTGTTTCCCCACCCCAGGTCCCTGGGGACGGAGAGACGGAGCAGCAGAAGGCGGGTTCGAGGCAGTGCGTCCAGAACGTCGAAGGGTGGGCTTGCCGCGACCTCCCCGGGGAGTACTTCTTTCAATCGCCAGGGGGGGAGGGAGGAGACGAAGACCTCCGCCTCCACCCTTTCGCCGCCGGAGAGCACCGCCCGTGCGACTTGGTCGCCCTCAAGCTCCAGACGCTCCACACTCCGGTCTGAAATAAAAATCGCTCCTTCTTTTTCCAATTCCTCGAGCACCGGCCCCACCCACAGAGCCCGTTGCCCTTTCACGGACATCCCCACCGCACCTTGCCCGGGATCGCCGAACAGCAGGCGGAGCAGGTTCCCGGCGGCCATAGGTGACGGGAGTAAGGGCCGGGTGAGGAAGATGGAGGAGGCTACGGGATGAAGGAAAGCCGGTTCTCCACCCGCCGGCCTCCTGCGGCCCACGACCCCTTTGGAAGGCCGCTCCCGGGCCGGGATTGCTCCGGTGGTTGAAAGCAGCAGTTCCCATGCGGCTCTCAGGCCTCTGAGCGCGGGGTCCGACCCCCACCTCGGTAGGAGGAGTGCCCTCAAGTCGGGCATGCCCGTGAGGGGCAGTGATGTTACGGCCTCTCGGGTCCTGGGCCCTCTCTCAGTCACCACCCTCAGCTCCCATCTCTTCCAGTCGATCGACTCCTCGGTCCCCAGCTGGCGCAGGAAGTCGAGGAAGTTGTGGCAGGAGTGTAGGATCAAGGGGAAGTGGGACTGGAGGTGAAGGTCCTCTCTTTCCTGAGCGCGATCTGGGGGGATGGTAGCTTCGACCGAAGGAGCAGCACCCTCGGCCGCTCCGCCCCCACCGCCTCCGCCGGCCTGGACTTGGTGGTTAGTTCCAAGTCGAGAACTGGCCTTCTCCTCCCCCTCCTCGTCCACCACCGTCACCCGAAAGCCCAGCTCCGCCAGCCTCCAGGCGGCGCACAAACCCGAAAGTGTAGCTCCCAAAAGCAAGATCCTTGGCATTTCCAATTCTCCCTCAATCAAAACCCCTAAGCTGCATATCTATGACCTATTATCATTTTTTGGGTTTTGAGACAGAATATTACTCGATACCTTTTGGTTCAAGTAGAAAGATTTGACAGGAAATACTAGGTTAGCACAGAGGATTCTTTTT
>JACVJK010000054.1 GCA_015711955.1 Actinomycetota bacterium
CCAAAAGCTCCATGAGCTGCCCTATGCCGATCTCCCCCTCCCGGAGGACCACGACCTGTCCCCCTCTCACCTCCGCCACGGTGGAGGGTATCCCGGAGCGGCAGGGCCCGCCGTCAAGGACCAAATCCACTTTGCGCATGAACTCCTCGTCCATCTCCTTCACCGAGGCCGGCGCAGGCCTTCCCGATATGTTTGCGCTGGTAACCGCCAACGGTCCAGCTTCCTTCAAAAGGGAAAGAAGAAAAGGGTGGTCCGGGATCCTAATACCTATGGTGGGCACCAAAGGTGCCACGATCTTCTTGAGTTCCCCTTCTCGCGCGGGAAGCACCAGCGTAAGCGGGCCTGGCCACAACACCGAAAGCCTTCTCAAAGCCGGAACGGCCTCGTCGACCACCAGTTCCTCGGCATCCTCAGCCTCGGCCACCATCACCACTATGGCCTTCTCCCAATCCCGACCCTTAGCCTCGAATATCCGGGAGACGCCGGCGGCCGAATGCGCCCGGGCAGCCACTCCGTACACGGTATCGGTGGGAAGAACCACCAATCCGTCCCTTTCCAAAACTGAGATCGCCTCCCGAAGGGCCTCCTCCTGGTCGTCCTCAATCCTGATGATCCTCACCTTCACTACCTCCGTTTTATCCCACCTCAGCCGCGAGAGGTAACGCCCTGGGGCGAGCACGCCGAGTATGCTCCGGGGTTTACCTTACATTTTGGTTCCTTCTTGCGTCCCCGCCAGCTTACTCCTCAATTTCGCTCTCCGCCTTTGCCCCTCCGGCCCCTCTCGCGAACCGACCCGAGCTTCAAAGCTTTCGGAATCAGTCACGTTCCCGTAAATGGGATTATAATCCCGTCTGGCGTCACACCATCCCGCTTAGGGCAAAAAGGAAGAAACGAGCGGCGCGATGCACAAAACCCGCCGTGGTAACCCAAAAAGGGCCGGCCAAATAGGGGGCGTTTCGCCGAGACCAGGCGTCACCCCGAGATCCTTATGCCCTGGCTGCCCTCGGAAGGGGTGAAATTTCCCCAGTATTCCACCCTCCGTGTTCAACCCAATACGAGAGGATTGCGTTTCCTCCAGCCGCCCACACTTCTCACCACGGTACCGCCGCTTTCCCGGCGTCAATCATCACCTCCTCCTAATGTCCGCGGTTCGCGGTACCGATAAAGGAAAGAAACGAAAGGACTGGGAATCGCCATGGAGGGAGCCCTTCGTCCCGGCAAGCCGGAAGATGCAGGTGACAGCTGTCCCTCCGGGATCAAGAAAGGGGCGGTGGAGTTCCTGATCTCTCTCAACGCCGCCCTCATAAACATCCGCATGTACCCATCCACCAGCGAGATGATCTCTGGTTCCGTGGAATCCGCATTCCTCAGGCTGCAATCCCTTCTTCAAGACGGGGAAGAGTTCACCCTGGGCGAGGCAGAACACCTTCTCCTGATCAACGGGGAGAGGCTTCCGGAAAAGGACCAGGTTCGTCCCCCCGTCCTCTCATTTCTGGAAAACCTCCGCCGCCGGGGCATATTCAGCATCACATTCTTGCCGGGGATGGAGGTCCCCGAGTTCCGCAGCTTTATGGAAGCCCTTTCAATGGATCCGGAGGAGTTGAGGCGGGCGGGAGGATTGGAGGCGGAAGTATCCCGCCGTGGATGCCGCCACCTCCAAGTGAACGAGAAGAGATTCGTCCCCGTTAGCGAGGACGAGACGGTGTCCCGGTGTCAAGATGAGGCCTTGACGTCGGAGGAGGCAAGGTTGAGGGATGATGAACTCAAGCGCCTCGCCGAGAAACTGAAGGACGAGAGGTTCGTCTCCTATCTCACGGGCAAAAGGGAAAGGGAAGCCGTGGGCGAGGAGGTCGTGGCAGACATCCTGTCCAACCCACCCCGCTTCGGCATACTGCTGCGCCAGGTGGTCAGAGAAACGGTGGTGGAACGAGAGGATCCCTCCGAAGCATTGGACGCGATCCAGGCGGCGCTGGTAAGGGCCGCGTCCCTTCTTCAAGAGCTCGAGGACTGTGACCTGAGGGCCATGGACGTCGAGGAAGCGTGGAAGGCGGTGGCCTTCCTCGAACCATCGGAGCTCAAGGAATACTTGATAGGCGGGGAACCCGAAACCCTGAAGCTCCTGGGAGTAAGGTCTCACGTCTTCCAGTGCATGCGGGAGAACAAGGTGCTGGACCTGCTGGAGAGCGCCATCCGAGAACACGAGGCCCTGGAAAGGCTGATCGAAGAGGACCCCGAAAGGGCGAGCGAGGTCGACCGGGAAAGGTTCGAGAAGCTCTCCGCCCTCATCGACGAGATCTACACCTTCTCGGTGGGAAAACCCTGGGAAGGAAAGGTGAGCGACCGGATTTTCCAGGCCGACATGTGGAAAAAGATCGTGGAGGGCAAGGAGCGCGGTGGAGCCGGGGCCAGCACCCTGGTGTATCAGATAAGCAGCCTGTTGGTGAGCGAGGGTCTGGCCTTGGACGTGGACGAGCTGGCTCGGGACCTAACGATTTCCGAGAGCATCCCCCGACTGATCGGTAAGCTCTATCGGGCGAGGCGCTCGGAAACGGTGCTCCGGCTCATCGAGGGGCTTTTGGACAACTTAGACGACATGAGCCCTGAGATAAGGCTGCGCACCGCCGAGACCCTCAAGAACATACCGGATGCTTTGGAGTTGAGCCGGAGGCTGAAGGAATTTCCGGTGGCCCACGAGATGAAGGAACGTCTTCTGGAGCGGCTGGAGAAGGAGAGGGAGCTCAACGACGTCTACGAGAGCGTGGCGGGCTGTCTGGTGGGCCTGGCCCAGGCCTTCGTGATGGCCCGGGAATTCGACTCCGCTTCGGAGATCATCGACGCCTTCTGGAAACACCACGGACCCGACTCGGGAAGGAAGCCGGAACAGAGGCGTATAGCCCTGAAGGCCATCGCCACCGTGGCCTCGGAACCGGTCCTGGAGTTCCTGGCGGAGGTGTTGAGGGAAGGGGACGTGCAGACCATCCATCAGGTAGCGGAACTCCTCATCAGGTTCGAGGAGAGGTCCATCCAGCCTCTCATCCGGGTACTCAAGGACAGTGACGACCTGCTGGTGAGGCGGGTCACCTTCGAGGCCCTGGAGAACATCGGAAAGGAGGCCATCCTGGCCCTCATCAACGACTTGGAAAGGCACAACCCCTGGCACATGTACCGGAACATCATCTCCATCCTGGCGGAGATAGGTAACCGCTCCATCATACAATCTCTGTCCCGTTTCCTGCGGCACCAGAACCCCGAGGTGAGGAGGGAGACGGTGAGGGCCCTGGCCCGCATACGGACACCGGAGACGGTGAACCTTCTGGTGGAGGCCTTGGACGATCGGGACGAGAAGGTGCAGCGAGAAGCCTGCCTGGGGCTGGGGATCATGAAGGACGTCTCCACCGTGCCCAACCTCATCGAGGTGGTGAGGCCTCCCCGCAGTTTCCGGCGGGAGAAGAGGAGAACCGTGGCGGTGAAGGTGGCCGCCCTGTGGGCCCTGGGCGAGATAGGGGACAAATCCGCCATCCCCTACTGCGAGCACTTCCTACGACACAAGATGTGGGCGCCTTTGTTCGGCAAAAAGAGGATGGAGCTCAAGGTGGCCGCCGCTCAAGCAATGAGAAAAATTGGGGTCAGGTCTTGTTTTTTGCATACCGGTATATTTAACAATCCGTCCCCTCCCCCATGACCCTCACCCACGGGCCCCGTTTTGCGACGAAAACACCGGTACGGAACCACCCGTCCTCCCAACGGCAGAAGGTCTCCTCCAGATCGTTCCAGAACCCGGGGAAAAGAGACGGCCCTCTCAACAACACCTCCCCACATCCATCTCCTCCCAAAATCCGCACCTTGTTACCGGGTATTATCAGGCCTTCTCTAACCTTCCGCGTGCCCCCTTCCGCAAATCCCCGTAAGAGGGCGAAAGCAGAACAGCGACCCTCCAAGTCGTAGAGGAAAGCAGCCCTACGAAACGAGGACAGTTCCGCCGCAACCGGCCCAGCTTGTTCTTCCCGTTTTTCGAAGGGTAAACGGCTTCCCAAGTTTATCCAATATGAAGGGCTAAAAGCTTCTTCGCATCTTTGGCAATATCTGTAAAATGACTCCGTATCGGTCACCCATAGCGAATCCTTGGCGTTAACGGGACATGGGTTATCCCCATCATAGATCTGAACAACCTTGCCCCTAAAAAGGCCCATTGTCACGACAGCCCATCCAGCGGTCTCTCCAGGGGAGAACAACACCCGTACCGCGCCGCTACCGCCTTTGGACATCCATCGGATCAAGGGGAGCAGCCTGAGTGGGAAGAACATCGACGTATTGGTCACCATCACCAAACGGATTCCTCCCGTTTCACCTATACGAGGGACAAGAAGCACCACGTTGCTGGGTTTTAGGGTGTAAGGTATGAAGAAATCCTCCCCTACCTTCATCTCCGCAAAGAGGCTTTCCCACCCCCTCGCCCTCTCCCAACCTACCAGTATCTTCCTCTCCATGAAAGAAAGGCTATCCACGATCCCTTCGCCTTCTTCCAGCACCTCCGGGGTGGAAAGGACGAGTTCTGCTTCGCTCTCTTCGACCAGTTCGCCTGCCCGGGAATAGAGGAGCGAGGGAAGGGGAACGGCGATCCCCCCCGCTCGGGCTAAGGCGGTGGAGAGCACCAAGAGCTCCAGGGGATGCTTCGCCGCCACCAACGCCCTCTCTCCCTTTTTCAGGTCCCATCTCCTGACCAGGGCCTCCGCCATCCTGGCGGCAAGCCTCGACAGCTCGCTTGACTTTACCTCGCCAGACTCCAAGCCACAAAAACTTTTACGGGGGTCAAAAAGCAGCGTCACCTCACCACGATAGCGGAGGAGGGTCTCCCACATATTGGCCAACGTGGGGCCGCCGGGCTTGTTGGCCCTGTAAGGGCCCAAGTATTCGTGGATCCCTCGCATCAATTGGTTCACCTCCGTCATCGCAGCAATTCTCGCCTTCCACTCCTTTCCCGTCAAGGAACAGCTGTTTTTGGCATTCCCTTCTCCCGCCCGCACCGAGCTTTCACGTCTCAGTTCGGGTTGCACCGGCGACTGCGGAGCTCGTGAGGCCTCAAACCCAAAACACCGGCCCCCTGACCCCCAAGAAGCATGAACCTTTAAGGAAATCGAAATGCTTCTGGGTCGCACTCGCGCCGAACCCCTGGAGTCGGCGGTTAGAGTCTCGCCATAGGTGGGGATATTAATCCAAGGCAGTAAGTGGCGACCGGCGGACCTAAACGAAGGGTCAACACGAGGTTCTTCCGGCAGCCTAAGGTAACGAGAATACGGTCAGGGAGGGAGAGAAAATGGCATCCATGCTCGAGGGCATCCGGGTGATCGACTTCACCACTACCGTGGCAGGACCGGGCTGCACCCTGTTCCTGGCGGACATGGGCGCCGAGGTGATCAAGGTGGAAAGGCCCGGCTTGGGAGACGAGGCTCGCATATTCCCCCCCTACAAGGAAGGGGTGTCCGCTTCTTTCGTGACCCTCAACCGGGGAAAACGAGGGATAGTCCTGGATCTAAAGAACCCCAGGGCGGTGGAACTGTTCAAGGAACTGGTGGCAGTCTCAGACGTTCTGGTGGAGAACTTCCGGCCCGGTGTCATGAAGAGGCTGGGACTTGACTACGAGACCTTGAGGCAGGTCAACCCCCGCCTGGTGATGTGTTCCATATCCGGCTACGGCCAGTACGGTCCCCTATCCGAGCTACCCGCATACGACGCCGTGATCCAGGCTATGTGCGGACTCATGAGCACCACTGGATATCCAGACCTGCCTCCCCTGCGCACCGGCACCCTCATATCCGACATATCCACCGCCTTCTTCTCCGCCTTCGCCATATGTGCCGCCCTCTTCCGCCGCGAGAGGACCGGTGAGGGCGACCACTTGGACGTGTCCATGTATGACGTGGGTGTCAACCTGCTGGAGGCGAAGTTCGTGGATTACACCGTCACCGGCAACATCCCCCAGCGCACTGGCAACCGCTATCCCTACATCACCCCCTTCGACACCTTCCGGACCGCCGACGGTTATGTTTTCATCATCTGCGCCGGCGACCACCCCTTCCACAACCTTTGTCAGGCGATGGGCAAACCGGAGCTGGCCGAGGACCCGCGCTTCAAGGACCTCTTCTCCCGCAACGCCAACGAACCGGCCCTGAAGGAGATTATCGAGGAGTGGTCCACCAAGCTCACCACCCAGGAGGTCTGGGAGCTGATGGTGAAACACGGCGTCCCGGGCGGGCCCATCCACAACGTCAAGGAAGTGGTGGAGCACCCCCACACCGCCGCCAGGGGCCTAATCGTCGACATAGAACAACCCGGGGCGGGCACCATCACCACCTTCGGTCCCCCGGTCAAGTCGCGGCAGACGGAGATCCGCCCTCGCGGTCCGGCCCCCGCCTTGGGGCAGGACAACCGCTGGTTCTTGGAGCAGCTTTTGGGAAAGAGCCCTGACGAGGTGGAGGAGATACTGGCCTCCGGCGCCATGGGTCCCGTCACGTGAGATCCCTCCAGGACGAATCCCATTGGGTCTGCGAGGGAAACGGCGAGAAGGGCCTAAAATGACGCGCCAGGAAACCCCACGGCCGTAAAGAAACCCCACGGCCGTAAAGGGATACGCGGGGCGGGAACTCGGTCTCAGGCATGTCCGCAAGGCATGAGGGTGAGGGTTGTCCCATCATCCCATGACCTGGACACTATGCTCATCGGTCTTAAGGTTGTCCGCAAGGCGTCAGCGTGAGGGCCGAATACGGCAGATTAAAGACACAGGATGGGAGCTCTTTATTATGGCACCCGTGGCTCCGTCGCGGGTGCCCTACCTCCCGCCTCGGGTGACGAAGACGAGCTCGGCGTCCTGGACAGCTATCACCCCGTCCTGCACCAGGTCCTCCACCACCGGGAGGATCTCCCTCACCTTCTCCTCGCTCTCCAGGACCTGTATCACTACGGGGAGGTCCTCCGAAAGGCGGAGCACCGATGCCAAGTGGATCTGCCCCTTACGCCCATACCCCTCAATGCCCCTGATCACCGTGGCCCCCCTGACCCCCAACCGGTGCAACACCTCCACCAACTCCCGATAGAGGGGCTTGTGACCGTGTCGGTCGGCTTCACCCAGATAGATGGAGAGCACCTTGCCCCTGAACCTTTCTTGCAAACCTCACCCACCTCCTGTCTCACTCGTGCCGTCCCGAGAACGTTCTTGCCCACGGGTCGTGTCTTTCCGCCTCCGAGGGCACCTAAGGTCGCCTCGAGATTCCTAGGCCTCAGGACCAAACCGTCCGGGCCAGGACGAAACCAAGAAAGGCGGCCCCGATACACCCGAAAAGATGCGCGGCCATGTTGGCGAACGCGCCTAACCACATTCCCTCGCGCAAAAGCGAGAGGGTCTCATAACTGAAGGTAGAAAAGGTGGTGAACGCCCCCAAAAGACCGGTGGCGAAGAAGATCCTCCATTCCGGGTTCCAGGAAAATATCTCCAAAGCCATGGTGAGGAAGAGTCCTATTACGAAAGATCCGGTGAGATTGATCACCAGTGTGCCCCAGGGGAAATCCCCCGCCGCCTTCTCGCTCACCAGCCCGCTCAACCAGTACCTGAGCAAGGCCCCGACACACCCACCCAGCGCCACGAGTGCGTATTTCTTCATCTCTGCTGCCTCTCCGCTGCTTCCGTGGTCCTTTTCTCCGCGCTAAATCCCACTGGACCTCCCTTACACCACCTCCCCTCCACGGATGGAACCGGCCTGCGCACACCAGACACCCCTCATCCTTACACCCTCGAAATCTGACATATCAAATCTGAACTCCCGGGCCAAGTCATGGGTCGACCGATTCCCTCATCTACTCGAGCGGAACGTGAAATCGGCTTCCCAGGATCAGTTTGCCCTTTTTCGCAAAATCGCTCATCCAAGTCAATCTGCCCCTTTTTGCCAATCCCCTCAGCGCGGCTTTCATCTCACGTCCGAACAAAATCTTCCAAGGGCCTGCTCGCTCTCAAGTCGACCCCCGAACAGGTCGAGGAGGCGATGAGGTCGACCCCTTACATCTTGGCTGTAGCACTTAGCTCATCTTCTCGCCAAAATATCCAATTTTCGAAAACCCATCTCTCCATCACCATATTTTTCCGCTGGGAATACCCGCCTCCTTCGCCTGAGCTTTTCCATCCGTCATCACCGATCACCACCGACGGATGCCTCGCGCGACGTAGTCCGTGCTGTGGGAGCGTTTGGAGGACTCCCGGACGACCCTTTTAGTCTACCTAACGTATCTTCCAGGAACTGTATGTTTTGGTCCATACGGGAGAGCCTGTCCCTCACTCCCATCTCGCTCCTGTTCTTTTCCTCGGTGGCCATCCTCACGGCTTCCTCCACCTTCTCCACTGTCTTGTCCACCACCTCCATCACCCGCAGGCGGAGCAAGTCGAAGCTCTTTTGGATCCGGAGGCAGAAATCATATCTCGCCCTCCCGCAATGTCGGTCGAAGAGGACCGAGAGCTCCTTCTCCCACTTCCTCCTGATCAACCGTCGGGAGAATGACTTGGGAAAAACCCTAACCAGCGCTCGCACGAACATCTCCAGGTCGGCGGCGGGCTCACCCAGCTTGAACCAGAATTCCCCATCCTTGGCGAGATCCGCCTCCAAACTTATGGAAGGAAGCTCCAACTCGAATATCTCGCCGGCGATGTCCAAGACCCGGTTGGACATGGCTTGGGCCCTCTCCAGGAAACGCAACTCTACCTCTCGGAAGGCCTCCTCCAAACGTCTCTCCTCCTCCAGCCTCCATTCCCCGAAGGTCCTGACGATGGATCCCCGCACGAAATCTCTGAAGGCCCTTTCCATCTCCGAGGATGACAGATCCCCGTTGCTCTGGGAGAATCGGAGGAACTCTTTTCCAGCTCGGGGAACCTTTCCTTTTTAAACCTCTCCACATCCCCGTCCAGGACATCTCCCACCAGGCTCTTGAACTCCCCCTCCAACAGGTAGAGTACCTCCTGCTCCTCTCTCCTTATCACCTCCATCTCGCGGCGGAACTCCTGGGATTTCCGCTGGAGCAGCTCCACCGGCTGCGAGAGCATCTTCCTCTCCAGCTTGAGGCGGGCCGTCTCCTCCTTGACGACCCTATGGATAGTCGTGAGGGCCGATTCCACCAGCACCCGTCCCTTCTCCTCCATGAGGAAACCCTGCAGCTTTGACAGGAAGGAAGGAAGTCCGCTTCTTTTAAGTAGCTCCTCGTCGCGGGCCCTCAACGCCTCCAAGGCCATCTTGGCGGAAAGGGGATGTATCTCCACTCTCTCTCCCATTATCTGGGAGAGCGTCTCCTCGTTAAACCTCAAGGACTCCCCAAGCTCCTCTGGGTCGAGGTAGTCGACCTTTGTCTGCACGAAGAAGACCTTCTTGACGTACCTCCTTATCTCAGAGAGGTAATCCAGTTCCGACCTGCTTATGGGGGGATCGGCGGAGATGGTGAAGATCACCGCGTCGGCATGGGAAAGATAGGAATACGCCATCTCGTCGTTGTGCAAAAAGGTCGACCCGACCCCCGGCGTGTCCACCACGCAAAGGCCATCCGACAGGAACTCCGAAGGATAGAAGACGTCGACCCTGGCCACCCCGAGCTCGTTTCCTGGGTTCTCCCTTTCGGTGACGTATTTGGAAACATCTTCCAAAGAAGCTTCCCTCTCCTCCCCGTCTTTGAAAACCACCCGAAGTCGGGGCTCCCCATAGCGGATCAGCGTGTTCGTGGACGTGAGCGGGACCACGGAGACGGGGAGCACCTCCTGCCCCAAAAGGGCGTTGACCAGGGTCGATTTCCCCCTCTTGAACTGCCCCATCACCACCAGATGGAAGTTCTCGCCGGACAGTTTCTCCTTCACGGAGGAGATGCCCTCCGAAAATGACACGGAGAGCTCGCCCGCCCGTTCCCGAAGCTCCTCGATGAACCCTCTGATCTCTGACAGCGACTCTTTATATGAGCTCATCCCGCACCTCCCAAAAACAAAAGCCTCTACTCGAGGGAGTAGAGGCTATCATCCCTGAGCGGGAATTAGGCGAGCCTCATCGCCAGTAAAAATGGTTAACTCAATGGGTCGGTCCTGTCAAGGATGTGGGCCTTGTCCCAAGACACGTCCACCCATTCCGGTAGACCTTGCTTGACACTCGTCGCACAAAGATTCACCTTAAGACTCTGTTCTCGGAAGGCCCATCCCCGGACTCACCTCAAAAGATAAAGGGTCACCTCCTCTCCCGCCTCCAGCCTTCCCACCTCCTCGGGCAGCACGGCCAGGGCGTTCCCCAATATCATGGACTTGAGTATCCCGCTCCCCTGGGGACCGGTCACCCGGGCGTGGTACCTCCCTTCCCGCCACTCCGCGATCACCCGGATGAGCTCGGTCCTCCCCCTTTTCCTCCCTATGGGGGTGTCCAGGACGGCGGTCACCGTTGGCCTGAATATCTCCCTTCTTCCCATCATCTTGAGGAGGGCGGGCCTGACGAACATCTCGAAGGAGACCATCACCGAGACCGGGTTACCCGGGAGGCCGAAAAGGGGCCTGCCCCTCACCTTGCCGAAAGCCTGGGGTTTTCCGGGCCGCATGGCCACCTTCCAAAAATCCATCTCGCCGACCCGCTGCAGTACCTCCTTCACCACGTCGTAATCCCCCACCGATACACCCCCGCTGGTGATGAAGACGTCCACCTCATCGACGTTTTCCAAGATGGTCCTCTCCAAGAGGGCCGGGTCGTCCCGCACCGGACCCAGCCGAAGCGGCACGGCGTCGGCCTCCAGCACCAGCCCGTATAGGGAGAAGCTATTGGAGTCCCTGATCATGCCCGGCCTCAGTTCCTCCTCCGGCTCCAGAAGCTCGTCCCCGGTGGAGATTATCCCCACCACCGCCTTGCGGTGACAGAGCACCTCCGGCTGGCCCAAGCTGGCCAGCATACCCATCTCCGCTGGCCCTATCCTGGTGCCCGAAAGGAGGACCGTCTCCCCCTCCCTCACGTCCTCTCCGGCTTTCCTCACGTTCTCCCCGACTTGAGCGGACCTCATCACCAACACCGTTCCTCCCTCCGCCCGGGTGTCCTCCACCGGCACCACTGCGTCCGCCCCTGGAGGGAGGGGAGCACCGGTCATGATCCTCATCGCCTCACCCGGCCCCACCTCCCGGCACGAGACGCGGCCCGCAGGCAGGTCCTCCACCACCCTCAACCGCACCGGACTTTCGGGAGCGGCATCCCTGACGCTGGAAGCCAGCACTGCGTACCCGTCCATGGCCGAGTTATCGAAAGGGGGGACGGGGTGAGGGGCTATGACGTCCTGGGCGAGGGTGTGCCCCCATGCTTCCAAGATCTTCCTCCTAACCTTCTCCGTGGTGCCCACCGCCTCCAGCACCCGCCACCTCGCCTCTTCCAAAGAGAGCATCTCTTTCACCTCCGAGGACAAATCTCCTTATGTCATGGAGACAGGCGAAGCGAGGGGGAGAGCTTCGACTGCCCCTCCTCCGAGGCCAGGTAGTCGACAAAGGACATCGCCAGCTCCGCCTCCACGTCGGGGTATACCTCCGGGTTCACTGCCACGGCGAAATAGGCGTCTTTCAGGGAGTTACCGTCCCGGAAGAAGGCCTTGAGCCCTTCCGGAGAGGCCTCATAATACCTCTTCATCACCAGGGCGTAACCCCCTTTCTCCGCCGCCCTCCTGATAAGCTCCGCCTCGTCACCCTTCACCGGAAGCATCAACTCACCCCGCCCCGGGACCTCGATACCGCTCACCAGTGAGGCAACGAAATGGGCGGCCCCCGAGCCGTCTTGCCTCACCAGGAAGACAGAGCCAGTTTCCGCCAACCTCTTCCAGGCCTCGGCCAGGGATTCCACCCCCTCCAGCCCCGCCGGGTCCGATGGGGGACCCACCAGGATGAACTCGTCCTTCATGACCTCGGTCTTTCCCGTCACGTAATTCCAGCTCACGAGCCTATCCAACCCGTCACCGTGATGGCTCACCGCCACGTCGCACTCCCCGAACCTCAAAAGGTCCAATACCTCGTCGTCACTCACCGATCTGACCTCCACCCGTATGCCCCTTGCCTTGGCGAAGGAAGCTGCCGCCTCCTCCAACCCCGATCCCGCCAGGTCGGAGCTGAACGCCACCACCAGGAACCTCCCCTCGTCGCCACCGGCGCATCCGCCCTGGCAAAGGACCAGCAAAGAGATGGCCGCCAGAAAGAAAGGCCAGAAGGTTTCCATCAAAGCCCCAATTACCCCGATGTGGCCGCCGGGGCCTTCGTGTCGCCGAAAAGGTCCATAGAGGCGGGCTGCCGTCATCGAAAACCGGTTTCCTCCCAAGCCACTCCTCACTCGAAACCCCATCCATTACCTACCTTAATCGCGCCATCTTGGGAGATTCAAGGAAAAAGCGGATGGGTCCTTCTCCCACATTCTCTCATCACCGTCTCCTTTACTTTTAACCTCTCCCGTCCTCGCCACGGTGTCACGATCACTTGGCCGACCCATTTCCGCCTCGCGCCCCCTCACTCCCCTCGGGAACGGGACGAATAGGGCATCACGTGGACCGATGTGGCTTTGAAGGCCACCCGCAATGACACACCTGGCTCCAACCCCATGTCCTTTCGAGAGGTGCTGGTCACTAGGGCCGCTAACGGAAACCCGCAGTCCAGTCTGACCCTGGCCACCGGACCAGTCTCCCTCACCTCCAGTACCCGGGCGGGTAGGCGGTTGCGGGCCGACCCGCTCGACGATTCCGGGGGCAGAAGGACCACCTCTTCCGGATGTATCATTACCTTCACCATCTCCCCCTCCGGTATATCCGTCACGGCATGAATTACAGCCTCTCCCACCAAAATGGCAGCCCCCTCTTCGGTGCGCCGCACTACCCTACCTTCCAGCAGGTTCTCCGCTCCCAGGAAGGCGGCCACCTCCTCGCTGGCCGGACGGCGAAACACCTCGTCCGGTTTTCCCTCCTGGACCAGCTCGCCTCCCAACATGACCGCCAACCGGTCGGCGATCTCCAACACCTCGTGATGGTCGTGGGAAACGTAGACGGCGGTGATACCCCTTTCCCTGACCATGTCCGAGATGAGTCCCAGGAGCTCCCGGCGGGAGGGCAGGTCCAGGTTGGTGAGGGGCTCGTCCAGAAACAAGACCCGGGGTTCGAGCACCATGGCCCTGCCCAGGGAGACCTTTCTGGCTTCTCCTCCGGAAAGGGAGGAAACGTGCCGGCGGGCCAGCGGTTCCAGGCCCAGCGTCCGGAGCATGGCCTCCACCTTCCTGGCCCTCTCCGGCCTGGGCACCCCCCTCAACTTGAGGCCGTATTCCAAGTTCTGCCAGACATCGCGGTTGAGGAGGAATGGCTCCTGGAACACCATGGCCATCTCCCGGGAAAGCCTCCTTTTGTCCCTCCGGGTCATGGCGGAGAGCCGAGAACCGTCCCAGAAGACCACCTCCCCCCGGGTGGGTTCCTCTAAGAGGGCCATGAGGCGCAACAAAGTGCTCTTGCCCGCCCCGTTGGGGCCCACCACCGCGAGCACCTCCCCCTCCCGTACCTCCAGCCTTTCCACCCGGAGTACTGTCCTTCCGTCGTAGCGGTGCTCCAGTTCCTCCACCAGGAAAGCGGTCCTCACCTTCCCTCCTTCCAGGAGCCCAAGCGGGAAAGGCTTGCCCGTAACGCCCTTCCCACCACCGATCCCTGCTGTGCCAGGGTGAGCCCCCAGACCAGGAGCAGGGTTATGCCCAGCAGGATAAGGCCCAGGGCGATGGCCCTCACGCTCTCGCCCCGGTTCACCTCCAACACCAAGGCGGTGGTGAGCGTGCGGGTGTAGGGCTCTCCTCTGAGCATTAGGTTTCCCCCCACCATCATCGCCGCACCCACCTCGGAGATGACCCCCCCGAACCCGGCTATGACCGCTGCCAGGAGGGATAGCCTCCTTTCCCGCAGCAGGGTGAGCGCCGTGCGCACCCTGCCCGCCCCCAGGGAGCGGATCTGCAGCACCATGCGAGGGTCCACGTCCTGCAGCGCCGCCATGGTGATGGCCGCGATGAGAGGGAGGGCCAGCACCACCTGGGCCAACAATATTGCCTTGGGGGTGTAAAGCCAGCCCAGAAACCCCAAAGGCCCTCTCCTCTTCAGCAACAGGTAGACGAATAGGCCCACCACCACGGGGGGAAGCCCCATGCCCGCGTTCACCAGGGTCACCAAAAACTTCCTTCCTGGGAAGCGGTGCAGGGCCAACAGGGATCCCATTGGGATCCCCAAGACCATCCCCGCCATGGTGGCGAGGGCGCAAACGTAAAGGGTGAAAAGGGTCACCTTCACCACGTAAGGATCGAGCCGGGCGATGAGCTTGCAAGCCTCCACCAGACCCTGCCATATCTCACCCACTGCCATCCCTCCTCCCCGACGCGCCCGCTGGGGACCTCGAATCCTGGGAGATGTCGGTGAAGGACATGCGAGGGCTGCCCCTGTAACGGGTAACGGCGCCACCAGGCACGCACGCCCCGGATTCCCGGAGTCCCCGGTGTCCCAGTTCAGCTCGGAACGCGCCCCAAATCGGATCCCTCGGAACATAGTATGAGGCCATCAACCCACCCCGAAGTCCGGATCGAGGCGGGCATCCCCCCGGAAGGACGGGACACACGCCAACCTCTCGCTCGCCCGCAGCGGGCACGAAAAGAGGTTTCCCGTACCTCTCCGCCCCGAAGGAAAGCAACAGGTTCTGGGCCCGCTCGCTCCTTGCGAAACGGGAAAAGGCCTCCGCGCCCTCCGCGTTGACCTCCGGCCACTTTTCCGGGTTGACCACCATCACGTGATAGAGATTGAGAAGAGAGGGGTCTCCGCGAAAGAGCACCACAAGATCCAGCTCCTCCCGCATAAAGAGGAAGGTGCCCTCGTCGCTGAGACAGTAGGCGCCTCTCTCGGAGGCCATGCGGAGGGTGTCCCCCATCCCCCTGCCGCTCTCCGCGTACCAGGTCCCTGAGGGCTCCACGCCGGCCCGGCGCCATAGGGAGAG
>JACVJK010000055.1 GCA_015711955.1 Actinomycetota bacterium
CCCCAAAACCTCTGTGAGGAATTGGTGAGCTCGACCCTTGTCTTTTACCGCGAAGCCGACGTGATCCAGTTTCTCCACCCTGTGCATCTTCCCCCTCCTTTGATAGGTTCGTCTCACGGCATTCCCTCAGCCGCAAGGTCCGCAGGCGTTCGGACCAGGATAACCAAGCAGTGCTCATCCCCTCTACATGAGCAGTATACCTTTCGGTAAAGACCGCGGACGAATTTTGTTGTTGGATCGGCGGTACCGTTTGGCTCTGTTGCCGATTTTCTTGAGGAGGCGTGCTCGCAACCTTCCGTTTCGCCCATCACTTCCCCTCAACCCCTTACCTCATCCGCCGGGATAAGGTAACGATCGCCCAGTAAGACCAAAGGGAGATGGTCCGTCGTGCCGTTTTCCGGATCACCCTTTTCAGCGTATACCGCTTTGCCTATCACCAAGACGTAATCTTTCCTGGGTATTTCTTCCACCAGCACTGCCTCAACCCAGCCCACGGCTCCCTTTATCCTGGGGGGACGAACCTTTTTGGAAGCCAGGGTTTTCAGGTCCACCTCATCGAGTTCGTTGACCCCCGGCGGGAAGTCCTTGGCCGTGGCCAGGGCTTTTTAAAAAGTCCCGGACCGATCAAATTCACTACGAATTCACCGGTCTGCCCTATGCTGTTGAGGGTATCCCGCTGGTGCGCCGACGCCAGGGCGATCAAATCCAAGGGGCGCAGCACGGGCATCACACATCCGTAAGGAGCCGCATTAGGTAATCCTCTTTCGTCCACCGTGGTAATAACCGTCAGCGGCAATGGCATCATCTCCTTATACCTCTCAGGAGGAGTTCCATAATTACACCTCCTCCTTTATCTCCGCGAGTATGCCTTCATTCTTTCAGTTTCAATACTCTGGGCACAAGGCAGCTTTCCAGATCTGCGTCTCCAAGAACTAGGGGAGAGTATCGGGCCGAAAACGTCCGGAAAGTCCGTTGTTGGGCCTCAATTGGGGGAATAAGGATTGATGGATCGGGTTTTTTGATCCTCAAGGCTTCGCGGTATGTTTGGCCTCGAAAGCCACAATCCAACTTTTGTTGTTAGATTATACCAGCTACCTATTTCTCCACTTCGTTTTCCCAAAAAGCGCGGCATATCGTTGGGTAAGCTCAAGGCTCCCGCTAGCCAAAAGCTTTTCAGCGCTAGAGAGACCGTACCGCTCGGTGATCTCCTTTGAATTCCCTGCCAGACTGGAGGGAGAGACGGGTCATAAGGGCAACCCGACCGATTTTTCCCTCGACCTTGGCTGCAGCAGGGTATCGCTCATGCTTGCCACCGGGGTCGCTGGTTGGATTGAATATTTGAGAAGCCATTTGTTTGATGAAGGATGAGGCAGGGGAGGTTATTCCAACCGAGAATGGCCTTGGACGAGAACGCCCTGGATTTTTTCGCCGGTTTGGAGCGCGTGACCTGGATCCTCAGTGCCGGAAAGGCGCGCCGGGTCGTTATCGTGGGGGGGACGGACACCGGCAAGACCTGGCTGTGCCGGTGGCTGGCCCAGTGGGCATGGGAGAGGGGATTTAGGCTTGGCTTTTTGGATTTCGACCTGGGTCAGTCTACCGTTGGGCCTCCGGGATGCATAGGCCTGCAGTTACCTTGGGAAGAGGGAGACGACCTTCTTTTTCCCTCCGCCATGGCCTTTTTAGGATACGTATCCCCGGCGTACGACGTTGGGTCAGTGGTGGAGAAAGGCGAACTACTCCTGTCCTGGGCAGACATGAGGGGTTACAACCTTTTGGTGGTGGACACCTCGGGCATGATCCATGGTCCCCTGGCGGGGCTCCTGAAAAGGACCAAGATCAGGAAACTGCGACCGGACCTGGTGGTGGCTTTGGACAGGGAAGGGGAGACCCGCCACATATTTCGAGGGCTTGAGGAGGCAGAGGAAAGTGTTGTCTTCGTGAGGCCCTCTCCTGAAGTCCGAGTTCGAGAGCGGGCGGAGAGAGCGGACTATAGGGCTTCCCGTCTTCTTAGATATTTCGAGTATGCGACACCCATCGAGATAAGTCTCAGCGGTCGCAGGCTTTGCGGGACGAGCCCTCGGGTCCCAGCGGATCTTTCCTTCCTGCGGGAGGGTCATCTCCTCGGTATGAACTCCTCGACGGGCCTCACCCTGGCCGTTGCGCGCTTTGAGGGATCGGAGGAAGGCAGGTTGAAGTTATCCGCACCATTTAGCGGTGATCTCGAGGGGATCCGAGAGATCTCAGTTGGCCCCACTGTGCTCTATCCCGACGGCAGCCTTGTGAAGATCAAAAACTTAGTTACGCGCGGAGACAGCGCGGTCGCGGTGGGGGAGGAAAACGCCGTTTCGCGGTCGAGGATTGGCCGTGGGATCCCGTGTCCCTGCCAAAGTGGTGTAAAAGAGGGCACAAAGCCCGTCTCGGAGCCACGAAGCGGCGAAGAACTCTCCCTCGGTTCACCTTCCGCGAAAGAACTGCCAGAAGGACAAGGAGGTCTAGTTCAACAAGGGCCTCGCCACGAGAGCCAAGATGTGGGCGTCTGAGGGAGGAAGTTGGCACATCCTGTCCAACCGAATGCAAGACCATCTCAACCCGGAGGCCGCACCACCTGGTGTAGACTTAAAAGGCCTTCGGAGTACGAGGTGTGTAGGGGTTCATAGAAGGGATTTGTGGTTATGACGAATCCAGGACATCGCAGAAGGTTTCAGCAGGCGGTGAAGGTGGAGGAGGCAATAACACCTTCACCTCTCCCTCAGGCGCGAACCGGATCGAGAGCCTGTTTTCGGTGGCGAGCAGAAAGGATAGTCGAACGCGGGTAAGTGTTGACATGTCGAGCCCTTTGGGCGAGCCTTGGGCGAACCGCTTCTATGGTTTTCAGCGGCGAACAGAAAAGTCAGTGAAATGTAGGAGGTGTACAAGATGGGGATTTCCGGACCTGAGGAGTATGTGGAGAGCCTTCGAACCCTCAAGAGGAGGATATACGTGCTGGGCGAGCGGGTGGATGACCCCGTGGATCATCCCATGATCCGTCCCTCCATAAACGCCATGGCGGAGACCTACCGTCGCGGCGATGAACCAGAGGCGGAGGAGCTGCTCTTCGCCGTGTCTCATCTCACCGGAAAGCGGATAAGCCGCTTCACCCATATACACCAGAGCACGGAAGACCTGGTGAAGAAGGTCCTCATGCAGCGCCTCCTGGGGCGCAGGACCGCCACCTGCTTCCAGCGCTGCGTGGGCATGGACGGCTTCAACGCCCTCTATTCCGTGGCCTACGAATGCGACCAGGAGCATGGCACCGAATATCACCAGAGGTTCAGAGAGTACCTGCGTTATGTTCAGGAGGAGAACTTGGTGGTAGACGGGGCCATGACCGACGTAAAGGGGGATAGGGGTCTCCGCCCCGCCGAACAGGCCGATCCAGACCTCTTCGTCCGCGTGGTGGAGAAGAGGTCTGACGGCATAGTGGTACGTGGGGCCAAGGCACACCAGACTGGCGCCCTGAACTCCCACGAGATCTTGGTGATGCCCACCACGGCCATGCGGGAGGAGGAGGCCGATTACGCGGTCTCCTTCGCCGTGCCCTCCGACACACAAGGCCTGGTGTTCGTACTGGGCCGCCAGCCCTCCGACACCAGGAAGCTGGAGGGGAGCCCACTGGACGTGGGCAATCCCCGCTACGGCAGCCAAGAGGCCCTGGTCATCTTCGACGACGTCTTCGTGCCCTGGGAAAGGGTGTTCATGTGTGGGGAATACGACCAGAGCGGAAAGGTGGTGGAAAGGTTCGCCGCTTACCACCGCCAGAGTTATGGGGGTTGCAAGGTGGGCGTGGGCGACGTCTTGGTGGGGGCGGCCCAGCTGGTGGCCACCTACAACGGGGTAGAGAGGGCCAGCCACGTGAGGGAGAAGATCACGGAGATGATCCACCTCAACGAAACCCTGTTCTCCTGCGGCATCGCCTGCAGCGCCATGGGAAAGCCCACTCCCTCCGGATGTTACCTGGTGGACGTCCTCCTGGCCAACGTGTGTAAACAGAACGTGACCCGCTACCCCTTTGAGATCTCCCGCCTTTTGCAGGACATCGCTGGTGGGCTGGTGGTGACGATGCCCTCCCAGAAGGACTTGGAGAACCCAGAGATCGCCCCTTATCTGGAGAAGTATTTGAAAGGAAGGGCCGACGTGCCCACCATGGATCGGCTGCGCATACTGAAGTTCATCGAGAACATGACCATGGGTTGCGGGGCCGCCGCATATCTCACTGAGTCCATCCATGGGGCGGGATCCCCTCAGGCCCAGCGGATAAT
This sequence comes from Actinomycetota bacterium, assembly GCA_015711955.1. Lineage (GTDB taxonomy): Bacteria > Actinomycetota > Geothermincolia > Geothermincolales > RBG-13-55-18 > JACVJK01. The sequence continues at coordinate 4,299 of JACVJK010000055.1, forward strand.
GATCCTGCGGCTGGCGGGTTTGCAGGAGAAAGTTTCCTACGCGAAGCGCCTGGCGGGGATCGATGGGTGATAAAAGGGCGTTATAAGAAGCTCGAACGAGTCCTTCGAAGCCTCGCTCGTCTCTGCTTAAAGCGCGATGTGAAGGAAAAATCTTTATTTCCTCCACATGTGGGTCCTGGACCTGACCCTGGAGGTCTCGGCACACGGTGTGGATGGGTAACAGGGTTAGGAAGCTCGCGGACTCCGAGGGCCCGCGCGGAGAAACCGTCGCGGGTTCTTTTTCGAAAAGAGCTTGTTCGGCGGTTGCCTGTTACTATCAAGGGGAGTGATTGCTGAGCCCCTGATGAGGGCTCGGAACCTCGTCGCAGGGTTCATGGGCTTGCTTTGCGGGCCAGCACTGAGAGGGAGCTGCCCCAGGGCAGGTCCATTCGAAGGGCGACTTTGGCCTCGCTTGCCAGTAGAAGCTCCAATCCTCGATTTAGCAAATGGGGCGGCGTCCAGAGGTCCGAGGCGGGTCCGGGAAGCGGTCGGGTGGCGATCCTGTAGATGGCCAGCAGAGGGAAGAGGAGGAAGTTAAAGTAAGTGGCCCTTATGACTTGAAACCCCTTGGTTTGCAGTTTTGGCAGCAGGCCTCTTTTGCGGTAGCGACGGGCTCCGTGCACCGCTAAGTCGTGCCTCCCTCGAAGCGCTTGGAAGGCGGGTAGATTGAGCAGGAGATAACCGCCCGGCTCCAATACCCGCCACATCTCCTCTAAGGCCCTTTCCTCGTCCCTCACCTCTTTGTGGTAGAGGACGTCCAGGCATGTTACCAAGGTAAAGCGTTCGTCGGGAAAGGGTATTTGCTCCACCGAGGCAAGACAGAGCCCGTCAAGGCCTCTCATCCTGCCCATTTCCAAAGCTTCCCGGCAGATGTCAAGCCCCACCGTCTCCATCGGTTGAAAGCGTTTTCGGAGAGCGACCGTGAACCCCCCAGTGCCGCAGCCGACGTCCAACACCCTCCCGGAGGCTTCCCGAGGACAGTAGGTTTCCAGCAGGCCCAAAAGGAAATGGCGCGTTCCCCGATACCACCAGTGGTGGTCTTCCAACCGGAAAAGCCTTTCGTATTCTTCCTCTCTCATGTTCTTAAAGTATTAAACACGATGAGCCCAGCTCTTTTTGGTTTGCGTTGACCACCCATGACAATAACATTACAACAATCCTGCGGGGCAATTCGCCATGTTATGGTGGAGACCGATGCGGCCTCTGGTCTCTGTTTCTGAGCCGCTGCAATCGAGTCACGAGCCATAGCTATTTGGGTAATTATGGAAAGGGTCGATGAAGCCGTTCGAGTTTTATTTCCGAAATTTCCGAGCCATCTTGAATCGAGCTCGAAACCGCGACAAACAGATTTTGTGATCTGGGCTTCCTGTCGCAACTCCCTTCCTATACGTCTGCGAGGGCGAGCCTTGCGGCATTGAGGGCGGACGATGGGGTTCTTGGGAAGCCGTGCCTACCGTCTTGCGACTCTGGAAGTTGGTGGCTCTTTCAAGTTTCGGGTTCTTACCCTTAAGTAATATAACCTGGGGTAAGATAATCTCATCGGCCACATGCGACCGAAACCGTTTTAGGCGTTAGCGTTCATTCATGTGCCATGGACTTGAGGCTTTGGTATTTCAGGACCCGAAGGAGGACCAGGAGGATCCTGTTCTTCGTCCTCTGCTCGTCGCTCATACTGGCCATGGCCCTGCTCGCTTTCCCGTTCCGGACGGGGGGAAGCCGGTCGATTCCCAGTACCCAGGACGTCAACGTTTCCGAGAAGGAAAGGGAGGCCAATTGCGGTTCGACCTCGGAACCACCTGGAAAAGGCCGGGACTCGGAGATTCGCTGGAAGGTCCTTTGGAAAGATGAAAACATCCCTTACTACCTCGTGGAACTCCCTGACCCAGATCCGGGAAAAGCCCCCGCGGGTTTGAAGGCAGTGGATGGGGGCGTATGTGGCAACTGGGCACTTTCATTGGAGGGTGATCTTTTGGGATTGAAAAACTGCCATCTTTACCTGCTTCCCGATGGCAGAATAGTAGCGCCTTCCCAATATGAAAGCGTCTTTACCCTGGATGGCGGTCATTACGAGATGTGCCCTGACGGTAACTTCACCTCCGTCATGGCGGTGGGCATCAAAATTGGAGGGTCCGTCGATGAAGTTCCGGTGATCATACACATGAAAGGCCGACGATTTCATGGGGACGTCATAGAGGGCGATTTCGAGGCTGAGCCCCAAGGAGAGGCCTACCGTTTTTATTGTCAAAAGGGGAAGTTCCGCATGATTAAGCGAGATTGAGAGGCCTGCCCTGATGACGCCTTGTGAAAGGCCTACCCCAATAGAAAGCTCTACCATCCCTCAGGTTGTGTTTTGGAAGGAGGGGTCATGTCCATTGGTGAACAATTTCGAAGGGGAGCATTGGTGACATCGATAGATGTGAGGGGGTCTCCGGGTTGGAGATGCTGAGCGAGTGAGGCCAACAATCGACTTCGGGATCATTGAACGGCCAATTTGCTTCTGCTATACTTGCCTTACTTCTTAAGCTGTATTCGTGGGGCTGCGGCGAGTCAAAACGGCTGTTGGCCGATCGTGGAAGTTTCTCCGGAAGGAGGTGATGCGCGGGGAATCCACGTTTCAAGACGGCAACTGCTCAAGCGTGTGAGCACGGTAAGAGCCATGAAACCAGTCGGGAACGCAGAAACCACGTGACACGTTACCTCGCCCATCTGTTCCAGTGCTTCTACCCCTGATGTCGAACCTTCGCAGCTTAAGCTGAGAGAACCACTTTGGACTGATGATTTGTCCGTTTTTCCCAGTGTGGGGCAAGGAAAGGGGGTCAGCATATGCGGTTGCGTAAACTCACGGTCGTCTTCACCCTCCTCGCCACGATCGCCTTGATGATGGCTTCGTGTGGTGGGGGGGAAGGAGAAGGGAAAGGCGTGATAAAGGTAGGCCTGACCGCTCCTTTGAGTGGGGTAGGCGCAAAGTATGGGCAGGACTGTCAAGATGGGTTGAGCCTGGCCATAGAGGACATAAACGCCAAGGGCGGCATAACGGTGGGCGGTAAGCAGTACATCTTCGAGCTCTATCCCGCCGATGACGAGGCGGTGCCCGACAAGGCGAAGACCAACGCGGAGCGCTTCGTCTTGGAGAACGACATCAAATTCGTGTTCTGCCCCCTCGCCACCTGCATTAACACGCTCATGGACATGAACACCAGGGCGGGGGAGGAGTTCCTCATCATGGCCTACACCAGCGTTCCCCTCTACGCCCAGAGGAGCAATCCTTACATGGTGACCATCCCACCGCCGTTCTCCTCCTACATCCCTGACTTCATAAAGTTCGCCATGGGGAAGGGATGGAAGAAGGTGGCACTGCTCCAGACCACTGGTAGCTATGGTGAGCTCTGGGGCAAGACCTTCAAAGAGGCATGGATCAAAGCGGGCGGAACGGTGGTGGCGGAGGCTCCTGCCAGCTACTACACCGAGACTGATTTCACCGCCTACATCCAGAAGGCCCTGGCGGGAGGCCCGGACGTGCTCTTCGTGGGCGGTCCCTCCCAGCCCACCGCCCAGGTGATGAAGCAGGCCAGGGGCCTCGGCTTCAAGGGCGGTTTCATCGTCATCGATCAGGCAAAGATGGACGAGATCGCCGACGCTATCGGCATGGACATGATGGAAGGTTCCGTGGGGGTTCTTCCGGTGGAGGACTCCCAGTTCTCGGCCACCTTGCCTTTTGCCAAGAAGTACAAGGAAAGGTTCGGGCGCCGCTGCACTTGGGAGACGGCCATCCATTACTCCGCTTTCCATATCCTGGCAAGGGCCATCGAGAAGGCCGGCAAGGTGGATGACGTAAAGGCCATCCGGGAGGCCTTCAACGCCCCAGGCGTGGCGGAGCTGTCCGGGGATGAGTATCCCATGGCTTTCGACGGCATCAACCCCAACACCGGAGCCTTGTTCATGCCCGCCACGGCCAGCTACGTGGAGGGCGGCAAGTTCGTGCCGCTGGAGTCCATCGAGTGGTGGAAGAAGTGAAATGGAGGGGCGGGGAGGCGCGATGACCCTAAAGATGCCTCCCCGCCCATCCGATCTTTTCCAAAACGCTGAAAGGCGGCGGATGCAAGGGTTGCGTTGTTAGAACGGCAGTCGGCGTGACAGAAGGAAGGGGATAACGAGTTGTCATTCTTCATCAACCAGCTCATCATCGGTATCCAGTTGGGAAGCCAGTACATGATGATGGCGCTGGGCCTAACCCTGATCTTCGGCATCCTGGACATATCCCATTTCGCCCACGGACACATTTACATGGTTGGCGCCTATCTTCTGTACACCTTCTCCGTTCTGGCGGGCATAAACTACTGGGTAGCCCTCCCCATATGCATGATCATCCTGGCTCTTATCGGGGTTTTGGTGGAAAGGTTGGTGTACCGACCCCTCCGAGGATCCCCCAGCATCAACACCTTCATAGCTGCCATCGGCCTGCTCCTGGCCATCGAGACCTTGGTGCGGGGCATCAAGAAGGACGCGGTTCGGGTGCCCGTGCCTGTGGACCGCAGCGTTAGCGTGTTGGGCATGAGTCTGGAAGTGCAGAGGATAATAGTCATACTTGGCGCCTTGTTGATCCTGTTGATGCTTCAGTGGTTCATCAAGCGGACCAGGTTGGGCATAGCCATCGAGGCAATGGCCCAGGATCGAGAGGGGGCTTCCCTGGTGGGGATCAACGTGAACCGGATTTCCGCCCTCACCTTCGCCATCGCCTCTGCCTTGGCGGGAGTGGCCGCGGTGCTCATGGCTCCCCTGGGGGCAATAACGCCGGAGATGGGGAACCCGCTCATCCTCAAGGCCTTCGTGATCGTGGTCATCGGGGGCTTGGGCAGCATGAAGGGAGCCATTTTCGGGGGATATATCTTGGGTGTAATAGAAGCGTTGGGCGTGGCCTATATCTCCTCCACCTATAAGGACGTTTTCGCTTTCGCGTTGTTGATCGTCATCTTGGCCTTTAGGCCCACGGGTCTTTTCGGGGAGCGGGCGGCGTGATCGATGAGAGGTGGAGAGGGTTTTGCTATGATCGTGGTCCGCTGATGGAGACCAGGTTGTCTCGTTCGCAGACGGTTTGGTTTTTAGGTTCGAGTTTGTGTCGGGGAGAATGAGAGTGAGGCGGGGATAGGACGCTCATGAAGTGGATTAAAGAGAAACTCAACTTCAACCTCCTGGTGGGCCTTGCATCCCTGACTTTAGCGGCTCTGCTGCCACTGCTGCTCCAGCGGACTAGCGGCGGAAAGTACAACATGATCGTCCTCACCTATGCCATGATCTGGGCAGTGGCCGCCTGCAGTCTGAATTTGATCCTCGGGTTCACCGGACAGGCTTGCCTGGCTCACGGAGCCTTGGTGGGCATCGGGGCCTACTCCATGGCTATCATGGTGGAAAGGGTGGGCATAAACTACTGGCTTGCTTTTCCGTTGACCTGTTTGCTCACCGCCTTCATCGGCTTTTTGATCGGGCTTCCCTCCTTTCGTACCCGGGGACCCTATTTCGCCATCGTCACCCTTTGCTTCAACGTCATAGTCTACGCCACTTTCGAGAACTGGACCTGGCTTTCGGGGGGTCTTGCTGGCCAGTCGTTCGAGGTCCCTCCCGTTCTGGCTAGCCGGACGACAAAATATTATTTCGTGCTTGCCTTCCTGGCTCTCACCGTGGTAGTGGTCAGACAGATCATCAAGTCTATAGTGGGAGCCTCGTTCCTCTCCATCTTGAGCAATGAGAGCCTATCCGAGGCGGTAGGGATCAGCGCCTTTCGAAACAAGTTGCTCTCCTTCACGGTCAGCTGTTTCCTGGCTGGCATGGCGGGCGCCCTTTTCGCCACCGTTTCCGGCCGAGTGGACTATTCTATAACCAGCTTCCTCCACTCCTTCAACATATTGGTGTACACCCTCATCGGGGGGGTGGCCACCATAGCCGGACCGGTGATCGGGGCGGTGGGTCTTTACTATCTCCTGGATCGCATCAAGGGTTTCGGGGAGTTCAGGTATGTGGGATTCGGCGTGCTGCTCATACTGATCATCATCTTCTTCCCCAGGGGATTGATGGGAGGCATAAATCAGCTCAGGGATTGGGTCAAGGAGAAGAGATCGACCAAGGTGGCTCCCCAAGGGGAGGTGGGAAGTTGAGCGTCATATTGGAGGTGGACGGGGTCACCAAGCGCTTCGGGGGCCTGGTGGCGGTGAACAAGGTGGACTTCGCCGTGGAGGAAGGATCCATACTGGGGTTGATCGGGCCCAACGGCGCCGGAAAATCCACCCTGTTCAACCTCATCGGCGGGACCATCAAACCAGACGAGGGAAGGATACGCCTGGACGGGAAGGACGTCACCGGCTGGCCCGCGCACCGGGTGGCTCGCGAAGGTGTTGGAAGGACTTTCCAAACAACAGCCCTATTCGAGGAGCTCCCCGTTTATCTGAACCTCGCTATCGGCTATCGGATGAGGACAAAAACCAACCTTTTTGACGCTCTATTGAGGACGCCAAGGGCACGGCGGGAACAGAAGGAGATCACCCAGAGGGTGATCGAGGTCCTTACCTTCGTAGGCCTGGGGGAGTACTTCGACCGCCCGGCCGGGTCCATACCTCAAGAGGCCCAGAAGAGATTGGCCATAGGGATTGCCTTGATGGGCAGGCCGCGCCTTCTGCTTTTGGACGAGCCCACCGGTGGCGTGGGACCGGAGGAGACCGGGCGCATCATAGACCTCATAAGAAGGGTGAGGGAATTGGGGATAACGGTCTGCATAATAGAGCACAAGATGAAGATGGTGATGGGACTGGTGGACCGCTTGGTGGTGCTGAACTTCGGGGTCAAGATAGCCGACGGGCCACCCCAAGAGGTGTGCAGTGACCCGTCGGTGATAGAGGCTTATCTGGGGGAGTGCATTGCTTGAGCTGAGAGACGTCAGGTGTTCCATAGGAAAACATGAGGTCATCCACGGGGTCTCCCTGCGAGTGGAGGAGGGGGAGCTCATTTGCCTGCTGGGCGCCAATGGCGCCGGTAAATCCACCCTATTTCGTACCATAAGCGGAGTGGTTAGGCCCCGGTCGGGAGAGATAATTTTCCGAGGTGAGCCCATCCACCGGCTGGGCCCTGATCGTATCGTGCGCTTGGGGATCTCGCTTTGCCCGGAGGGAAGGAAACTCTTCCCGCGGTTGTCGGTGAAAAAGAACTTGATGATGGGGGCCTATACCCGCTACCGGAACCGGGTGGAGGTCAAGATGAGCTTTCAAGAGGTGTTCGAGCTCTTTCCCATCCTGGAGGAAAGATTGGACCAGGACGCTGGGACCATGAGCGGCGGCGAGCAGCAGATGCTGGCCATCGCCAGGGCGCTCATGGCCCGACCCAAGCTACTCATGTTGGATGAGCCCTCCCTGGGCCTGGCGCCGCTGGTGGTCAAGAGGATCATGGAGACCATCCAGGAGATAAACAGGAGGGGAGTTACCATCCTCCTATCGGAGCAGAACGCCGCCATGGCGCTTTCCATCTCCCATCGGGGTTACGTGATGGAGAACGGGAAGATCGTTTTGGAGGGGTCGTCCCAGGAGCTCATGGACAACGAGGAGGTCAAGAGGGCCTACCTCGGGGCGTGAGAGAGGCCTTGCTCGCTCCTCGAGGCGCTTTCTGAGGAAGAAGAGCAAAGCCGCCCAGGGAAAATATGGGGGGAGGAGTCATGAAGCCCACTGACCGTTGCGGAACTTGTGGAGTGCCCGTGGGCATTTCCCGCACCATGACCTGGACGGACGAAGGCTTGATCCGACAGCGCAGGGATCCTGCCCATCGCATGATTTTCTTCGAATCGGAGAACCTCGATCGCCTCTGGGAGACCATGTGTTCCGAGCTCGGCGTCACCAGGGAACACCTCTGGGAGATAGTGATCGCCGCTAAGAGCAGGGCAACTCGGGCTTTTCTCAAAAGGAGTCTGCCCTGGTATTTGAACACCGTCTCCAGGTTGGTGGGTTATCGGGCGATGATAAGGACCATCGAGCTGCAGGGACTGGCCATGGGTTACGGCAAGATCACGGTTGGAGGGCAGTTCCCGGAGAGAGGCAGGCCGAGGAGAATAACAGTTTACATCGAGGATCCCTACTCAGTGCCCTTGTTCTGCGGGGATTTCAAGGGAGCAGCCGAGGTTCTCGAGAGGAGGGCGGCGGGGATCACCTACCAAGCCCTGGATTCCCGCAGGCATCAGATCGAGGTCGCCTTGGGTGAGGAGAAGTTGGAGGAAGAGGAGTTCCGGGTGGACGGGGAGAAAATGGCCAGGTCCTGCGGGGTGGCCTATATGAGGTGCGTGGAATGTGGGGCTCCCATGGACCTGCAGGAGTTCGAATGGGATCTGGAAACGGGGATTATCCGGGAGAAGGAGACCGGTCGAAGGCTGGCTTTCTTCGGGACCCCGGGACTGAAAGCGGTGTTCGGTGAACTGGTACACGAGCTGGGAGAGAGGGTGATCGACATAATCGTGGACGGCGAGAGGCGTAACACCCTTGCCTCCATGACCCATGAGGAAGCGCGTGGCGGCCCCGAGCTATTGAGAAAAAAAGCTGCTTTAAGGGGGTTAGGATATTTGGAGGAATTCAGCCTGCAAGACGATACCCTTCGGGTGAGCATGTGCAACCCGGCCGTGGATCCTTACTTGGTGGGCCTGGCCTTGGGCGTGTACGAGTTGATGACCGGAAAATACGGCCGGGCGACCTGGAGCAGGGAGGAGGATTTTCTGAACATCGAGATAAAGCCCTGAAAACCGGTCAAATGGCGGTCTGGACGAAAGTGCACCGACTTTAGGCGGTGGCTCAAGAGCGCGAGCCCGCAGGCGAAGACCCGTTTTAGGTCGCGAGAATCTCGCGGTGTCTTGCGTATGGGTTGTTCCATCGAATTGCTCGTCGTTTTCCTGATACTCTTCAGCGGGCATCGGCACGGCTCTTCCATTTTTGGTCCCGGGAATTTCTGGGTTTATAGAGGTGATCTCGAGTCGAGCGGGCATGCTTGAAGATCTTGCAGGAGGGCGGGCTTTTTGAGTCTCTTACCGCTGCCTTTCCTTAGGTAATTCTCCGAGGAACAAATTCGGCCGGTGAATGAGAGGAGGGCGGCGAACTTGTACCTAATTGTCGATTGGGTTACTTTTTCCAGATAGGTCTTAAGGATGGTTTTATCGAGGCAGAGAGTGGAGGGAGGTGAGCTCTGTTGGCGAAGAGGCTGGTGGACCTGAGCATAACCATCGAGGACGGACTCCCATCGGATCCACCGGGGATGATCCCCCAAATCACGTACATGCGCCATGAGGATGGCGCCAAATCCATGGCCCAGTTCTTCCCGGGCATTGATCCGGAGAGAGACCTTCCAGGAGGACTGGGGTGGGCGGTGGAGCTGGTGACCCTATCCACCCATTCTGGTACCCATCTGGACGCGCCGTGGCATTACCATCCCACCATGGACGGAGGAAAACCGGCCCTCACTATCGACCAGGTGCCGCTGGAATGGTGTATGGGTCCTGGAGTGGTGTTGGATTTCCGCCGTTTCCCCGACGGTTATCTAGTCACCCCGTCCGATGTGGAAGAAGAACTTCGCCGCATCGGTTACCGCCTAAAAGAGGGAGATATAGTGCTGGTGATGACTGGAGCGGACAAATATTGGGGAAAGCCCGAGTACTTGCTCAAGGGATGCGGCATGGGGAGAGACGCCACCTTGTGGATACTCGAGCACGGGGTCAGGGTCACGGGAACCGATGCTTGGTCCTGGGACCGCCCCCTTCCCCTAATTGCCAGAGATTTCCAGGAGAGCCGAGATCCTTCCATCATATGGGAAGGCCATTTCGCCTCCATCGAAAGAGGGTACTGCCATATCGAGAAGCTTACCAACTTGGACCAGCTTCCCCCATACGGGTTCACCTTCTTCTGCTTTCCGGTGAAGATAAAGGGGGCCAGCGCCGGTTGGATCAGGGCGGTGGCCTTGGTGGAGGAGTAAAAGGTGAACGAATCGAGGGGGCGGAATGACCTTCGGGCGGGCAGGGGACGGCGCTTTGGGCTAACGCAGTCGTGGTGACAGTTTGCCGGAAAACCGAGGAAGGAGGATTCATGATAGAGGCTCGGA
>JACVJK010000056.1 GCA_015711955.1 Actinomycetota bacterium
GCCCAGAGAAGGCTTCAGGGGTTCAACAACTTGGTGTCGTCAGAGGAAGGCTAAATGGTGGACACAAATTCCTTGACGCTATCCTGAATCTCAGCGTGTTTCACAATACAGAATCCATCTACCTGGGCTTTTAGAAGCGAATTGGGTCAAATCTGGGTAAACTGTAGAAGATGAGTTTGAGGTTCTACACGTAGGGCGTCGATCCCTCTTGCCTCACCATCCGCTCAAAGTTACAATCCTGCTCGAACTAACTGACTATATGGTCAACATATTAAAGCTATATCGACAATTATGCACTCGGGGTCACCCCTATCATAGGGATGTCACCTGCCAGCAAGGCAACTTTTCCGAAATCACTCGATCTCGTTAGCGATGAACCACCGTCGAGGCGGTGTTCCTGAAAAGCAGTCGGATAACCACGATGGATTCTGGCTACCCGTACTTCTCCACGAACTGCTCGGCGGTGAGGCGGCGGAAGTCCGGAAGGGCCTCCCTGAGGCGCTCCCGGGGCCAATCCCACCAGGCGATGCGCAGCAGCCCCTCCTGCACCCAGGGAGAGAACCGCTTGCGGATGAAGCGGGCCGGTACCCCGGCCACTATCGCGAAGTCGTCCACGTCCTCGGTCACCACTGACCCGGCCCCCACCACGGCGCCTATGCCCACCCGGCGTCCGGGCAGGATGATGGCCCCGTGACCGATCCAGGCGTCGTGGCCTATGAACACCCGAAAAGACCTGCGCCAGTCGAAGAACTCCTCGTCGTCGTCATCCGCCAGCCCGTACATCCTTGATCGGTAGGTGAAATGGTGAAGCGCCGCCCTCCACATTGGGTGGTTGGCGGGGTTGATGCGGGTGTGGGCGGCTATGTTGCAGAACTTACCGATGGTGGCGCAGAATATCTCGCTGTCGTTCATGACGTAGCTGTAATCCCCGAGCTCGCTCTCGAGTACGGTGCTTCGCTGTCCCACGTAAGTATAGCGGCCGAGGGTCGTGTCGCTCACGGTGGCCGTATCGTGGACCCACGGCTCTTCGGAGACCTCCACTTCCCTCATCACTGGATGGGCATAATTTCGGCCTCCTCTACGGCAGGCGGCGGTCATCGTGCGGCCGTCAATCTCCATAGGAACCCACCTCCTCGAGACTTCCCATAGCCAAGGCTGAGGCATACTTGCCGGACAGATAGACGGGGATACCTTCCCTCAGGGTGGCCTCCACCACGGGCGTCATCCCGTTTATGTTCACCAGCAAAAGGTCGGCCATGAATCCCTCTTGCACCGCGCCCAATCCCTCGAGCCCCACAGCTCGAGCCGGATTGAGCGTCACCAGGGCCACCGATTCCACGAAGCCGAGCGCGCCCTCTCGGAACAACTTAAAAGGTGCGGCCAGAAGCGCCGGCGCGTAATAATCGGAGCAGAGTACGTCTGCCAGTCCGGATCGGACCAATTCCCCGGCGTTCACGTTGCCGTTCAAGGAACCGCCCCGGATGACGTTGGCGGCACCCACCACCACCCACATCCCAAGTCTCTTGGCTTCTCGCGCCGCCTGCTCCGTCACCGGGAACTCGCATATGGCGGCGCCCAGGGAATGTAGGTGGCGCACCTTCTCGGGCGTGTCGTCGTCGTGGGAAGCCATGACCGCCCCGCAACCGTTCACCAGCTTCGGAATAGTCTGCCACAACCTGGCGTGATCGCGCGTCATCCACTCCCCGATACGACCCTCTACAGAAGCCATCTCCCGATGGTTACGGCCTCCTCGGAGATCCCCCAGAAAGGCGTGAAGCAGGTCCCTCGGGTTCTTGAGATGCCGGTACTGTCCCTTCCCCGGCACGTGCTCGTTCAGGGAGAAGAAGGGCTTTTTGCTTTTGGGGAGCAAAGAGGCCACGGCCTCCGCCCCGCGCTCGCACCCCACTTCCATCCGGTACAGGACCCGGTGATCCACGAGGTAACGCCCGCTTTTCTCGGAATCCTCGACCTCCTTGGCGATCTCGGTGGCCAGCTGTACCGAGCGAACCTCGCCCAGATCGGCGAAGTAGACGGCGTGGAACATGGTGGTGATCCCACAGGCGGCCAGGCGTCGGTCGTAGTTCTGGAGAGCCCAGAAAACGGGGAAGTAAACCCCAGGCCGGGGGCTTATCTCCTTCTCCAGCCCATCGTTGTGCAGGTCCACCAAACCCGGGAGGATCACCATCCCCGCGGCGTTGATCACCGCCTCGGACGGCCCAGCTGGGCATCCGCCTTCCCCCACCCAGACGATGCGCCCCTCCTCCACCACCACGGTGCCGGGATCCAATAGCCCTTTGGGGGTGACCACCACACCTTCCTTGATAATCATCCTCCGTACCATTTTCCTCACTCCCAGAGGGTAGGGGCCATGTTCTCAATTCTGGAATGAGGGGGGTCGTTTTTCCCTCCTCTCATCGAGGGTCCCTCCTTGCCGGAAAACCCCTTTACCTTTCCCTCATCCAGATGGAGCACCCTGTCCGCCAGCCGATAGAGCATCTCCCGGTCGTGGAAAACGCCGATCATGGTGACCCCAGCCTCCTTGGCTTCCTCCAGAATGGCCGCCACCCTCATGCGGCTCGCCTGATCCAGAGCAGCGGTGGGCTCATCCAGCAAGAGGAGTCGGGGTCGGGTTATGAGCGCCCTGGCGATGTTCACCTTCTGCTGCTCGCCGCCGCTGAAGAGGACCGGAAAGGAATCCCAAAGCGAGCTCGGCAACCCCAATTGGTCCAAAAGGAACATGGCCTCACGGCGGGCGGTGACGCCGTCCACCCCCCTGTCCCGCAGGGGCTCTGCAACCATGTCTAGGGCGGTGACCCGGGGTACGGGACGGAGAAACTGGGTGACGTACCCCATCTCCCGGCGAACCCCCACCACCTCCAGATCTGGGATGAGGGCCATGTCCACCACCCCATCGCTGGAGGCGTATAGGATGGAACCCCCCGTGGGCCTACAGGTGCGGTATATGCATTTCAGAAGGGTGGACTTGCCGCTGCCGCTCCGGCCCGCCACTCCCAAGAACTCTCCTTTTCCCACGCTGAAGGTGACTCCCTTCAGGGCATGCACTTCCTTGCCACCCAGAAGGTGCATGCAGAAGGTCTTGTCGAGCTCCACCACCTCGATCATGTCCAGAGCATCCTCCTTCGATCACGCCTCCACTCAGAGCACGCAATTGACCAGCAGCTGGGTGTAAGGGTGCTGCGGGTCCTCCATGAGCTGGTCGGTGAGCCCCGACTCCACCACCCTCCCGTTCTTCATCACCATGGTGCGGTGGGCCAGGAGCCTCACCACCCGCAGGTCGTGGCTAACAAGCACAATGGAAACCCCCGTCTGGCGCTGGATGTCCTTGATCAAATCGAGGATCTGGGCTTGCACAGACACGTCAAGCCCGTTGGTGAGCTCGTCCAAAAGCAACAACTGGGGGTTGTTGGCCAGGGCCTTGGCTATCTGGACCCGCTGCTGCATGCCGCCGCTGAAATGGCGAGGCAGGTCGTCCATCCTCTCCACTGGGATCTCGGTGCAGGCGAGCAGGGAAGCCGCCCTGGTCCTGATAGCGCCCACGTGCCGGTAGCCGACCTCCAGAAGCCTCTCGGCTATGTTCCCGCCGGCGGTAACGTCCAGGTGAAGCCCTCTTTGAGGGTCTTGGTAGACCATGCCCATGCGCTTCCGGCGCAGCTCCCGGCGGGATTCGCGGTCGGCGGCGAGAACGTTCCCTGGATGGCCCCGGAGGCGGACGTGACCGGAGGTGGCCTCCACGTCCAAGTAAATACACTGGAGAACGGTGCTCTTTCCCGAACCGCTCTCCCCCACCAATCCCAGGATCTCTCCCTCCAACACCTCGAAGCTGACCCCGGCGCAGGCCACCACCGAGCCGCAGCGGGGGCAAGTGTTGGTCCCTGCCCCGTCTCCGGTGAGTTCCAAACAGCGCGGGCAGCCTGTACCGTACACCTTGGTCAGCCCCTCCACCTGAAGCACCACGCTCACGGCCTCACCTCCGACATCTTGCGGCAGTAGGAGGTGTCCGAGCATCGGTGGATCCGAAAGCCCGTCTTTTCGTCCACCACTTCTTCCAGAAAGACCCCGCTGCTTCCGCATATCGAGCAGGAGAGGCCCTGGAAGTCCTCGGGGCGGAAGGGATAATCATCGAAGCCCAGAGGCTCCACAAGGGTGTGGGGAGGGACGGCGTAGATGCGTTTTTCCCTCCCTGCCCCAAAGAGGAAAAGGTTCTCCGCCATGTTCAGTTTGGGGATGTCCCAACGAGGTATGGGGCTGGGACTCATCATATATCGCCCGTTGACCCGAACCGGGTATCCCGCTGCCAGCATTATCTCGTCGTAGCGAACGATGTTCTCGTATAGGAAGAGCCACATGGGCGTGTAATCGGCCTCGGCGTGCATAAGGCGGGTCCTCTCCTCGCTGGGCTCCAGCAGCCGGAGGGGCTCCGGAAGGGGCACCTGAAGCACTAAGGTCTGGTCCGCCCTCAGCGGTTCCTCGGGAATCCGGTGCCTGGTCTGGATCACCGTGGCCTCGGCGGTGTCGCTGGTGGTCCTCACACCAGTCACGAGGGCGACGAAACGCCTTATGTTGGCTGCGTTGACGCTTAGGTCGTCGCCCTGGTCGATGACCTTCAGGACGTCATCGGGCCCCACCAGCGAGAGCGTTATCTGAAGGCCACCGGTTCCCCAACCCCGAGCTATGGGCATCTCCCGGGAACCGAAAGGTACCTGGTGCCCGGGGATGGCCACCGCCTTGAGGATCTTTCGCCTTATCTCCCTCTTGGTGTGCTCGTCGAGAAAGGCGTAGTTGTATCCCTCCAAGCCGCCAGCTGTCTCCTCGGCCGGCTGCCCTGTCTCCGCATCAGGAGCGAACATCGCCTGGCACCTCTTTTCTCATTAGGGACCTCCAGCGGTCCATGGCAGAGAGGAAGGTCACGTAGTGGGGTAGCTTCAGATGCTCCACGAACCCCATGCTGTCCACCCCGTCCAAGTGGTACAAGATGAACTCCTCGTTTTCCCAAGAGGACCGCCCCTTCGCTTCTTCCAGGACGCGGTCAAGGACGGCCATCGATATGGCCTTTCGCTCGTTCCTGCCGAAGACCAGCCCGAAGCCCAGGGAAAACCGAGGCATGGAATCACCTTCACCTTGGGAAACCTCCGCTCCTACCGGGCCGGCGCACACGGCGTGGCATTCCGTCACCATCACCTCTCCCACCGTCACCGTCTCGCCCGTGACCGGATGTCTCACCTTGAGGGGAAGGTAGCCCACCCTCAACTCCGCCAGGGTGGGATGGACCGAGCCGTAGCCCCGCAAGGAGGCGTAGGCCAGAGCGGTCATGGCTCCCGTCTCTCCCCGGGCCAAGGCCTGCAGGCGGGCACTCCGGGAAGCCGGAAAGCGAAGCCCTTGCGTGGTGATGTCGTCCGGCTCCTGGTCCTGTCCCCGTCGACCCGTCCGACGGACGGCGCCTTCCGCTTCGAGTAGATCGAGGACCGTCGTCATGGGCTCTTGCTCCTCCTCCCGCTCTCCGCGGTCTCGGCCGTTTTGGATAGGCGGAGCTCCTTTCTCCGCCATCAGCTTGAAATCCAGCAGGCGCAGGGAAAAGTCTCGGGAAGCCCCCAATATCTGCCCTCCGGGCACTTCCCTGAAGGCGGAGGATATGCGCCGGAGCACGAACATCTCCCGGGTATGGGAGGGGATGGAATAGCAGATCCTGGGGAGGGTGGTGCGATAGGCCCTGACCAAAAAGGCCGCCTCCATCAGGTCCCCCTCCGCTTGCTTCACCGCCAAAGCAGCCAGCTGCCTATCATAGAGTCCGCCTTCCCCCATCACCTGGTCCACCGCCGCTCCGAGCTGTTCTTCCACTTGCGTTACCTCGAGGAAAGGCGAGTTCTCGGGCAGTCGGGATTCCCGGGAGAGCCTCTCGGCCTCCCTGATGGCCTGCTCGCCGCCGCGGAAGCTAACGTAGCCCACGGCTCGGCACCTCCAAAAGCAGGCTGACGGAGCGAGGGATGCAGGCCACCTTGCCCGCGACATCGCAGAGAACCACGTCCACCCCCAGGGGAAATCCCCTCCTGGCCTCCGAGAGCGCCTGGACTTCCTCCTCGGGCCAACCCCTCACCGTCAAACACTTCTCCCCTTTGACGCCGGGCCCGCGCAAAGTGACCCTGAGGAAGTCATCCCAAGCGACCTCATCGGGCTCTCCCATCGGCTTGGCGCATGGCCCATCGCCTTCTTCCAGGATCTCCCTCACTTGGTAGACCAACGTCGCCCCCAGCTCGGGGTACTCGATGGTGCCTCTCTTGGCCCTGCGTACCGCGCCTCTCGAATCGCCTCCACGGATCAGCACGAAATCCGCCTGTTCCAGAGGTCTTATGCGGGCTCCGGTCAATAGGGATATGTTGGCGGCAAGGTATCCGTCGTAACCCGCGGCGCTCACCACGGAAAAGGTCACTTCGTGATCCAGCAACCCCCTCAATATGAGTATGCATCCCCAAAGATCGCCGTAGGGTTTGGAAAAAGCATCTTCGGGTATCTGCCGTACAGTACCTGGCCTGGCAATTGTTTCCAGTAATATTCGGAAGACCCTCTGATGGAGTAAAGCATCCCTTTCTGGCATGAAATCCCTGTTCATTCACACCACCTCGAAATCGACCTTGGTTCGCAAAAGTCGACCCCACTCCCTTCGCCTGTCCCGGTCGCGCGCTTCCTTCTCCTCGGCCAGTATTCTTTCCGCTTCCTTCCAGGACTCCAAGGTGGCTTCGCCAGCGGCGTCGAGTATGGCCCCGTCCAATGCCCTTTGCAGGTTCCTGCCCATGGTCATGAACCATCCCAGACGGCCGGCCACCTTGACCTCGGCCTGGGTGACCAGGACCTCCCCCAGGTTGAAGGGGATGCCCTCCACCTGTTCGACGGCCCTCATCATCACCATGCCCACCTCCGGGCTCCTCACCACCTCAAAGCCCGCTTCGCTGGCCACTCTCTCTGCGAGCCTTCTCAAGGTAGCGTCACTCCCCGAAGCTATGAGCTCGTACCTTTTTGCCCGTTCGGACACCGCCATCACCTCAACGTCATCCCCTATTCCTCCTCAACACACGGTGCCTTTAGTCCACGGTTCTCACCTCAAGAGGGGTTGACCGAAGATCGCGGCCCGCAGACGGTCGGACAGCTTCTCGGTCACCCAGATGATGCCCAGGATCAATAGGAGTATCATCAGGAGCTCTTGGTACTTGAAGAGGCGCATGGCCACTATGAGCCGGTATCCGATGCCGCCAGCCCCCACGAATCCTATGATGATGGAGTTCCTGACGTTTATGTCGAACCGATATAGGGTGTCGCTCACCATGGCCGGGAGCGCCGCGGGTATCACCGCGTAGCGGACCACTTGAAGCCTGGTGGCCCCCACCGCTTTTACCGCTTCAGGGGGTCCGGGATCGATCTCCTCCATGGCCTCCCGATAGAGCTTTCCCAGCATCCCCACCGAGTGCACCGCCATGGCCAAAGTGCCGGGAAAGGGGCCCAGCCCCACCGCGGTGATGAAGATGAGTGCGAAGACCACGTCGGGTATGACCCTGGCCACTTCTATCAGCAGGCGCGAGATCCCCCTCAACGCCTTGGGCATCTCGGTGTTGCCCGCAGCCATGACGGCCAAGGGCAGCGACATCAATGCCGCCATGACGGTGGCCACCGCCGCCATCAGCACCGTCTTCAACGCGGGGGCGATGAGGGAGGGGAGGACCTTTATGTCCGGCGGAAAGAGTTGTCGGACGAAGTTTATCATCCTGGGCGCTCCCTCCGCGAGAGCCTGGGGGCTGAACTCCAGATATGCTGCTGCGCCGACAAAAGCCCCTATTCCCAGCGCCCAGGCGAAGTAACGGAATCTAAGCCACTTTGGAAGCGCCGGAAGCCTTGTCGTAGACGTGAGCGAGGACCTGTTCATCGATGTCCGCCTTTCCGTCGTAGGCCACGATCCCTTCCTTTATGGCTATCACCCTGTGGCAGTATCTCCGTACCAATTCCGGCTGGTGCATCACCGCGAGGGTACGCAAATTGTTCTTTTCGGTAATCTCCACCAGTTGTCCCATGACTTCCTCAGCGGTCTTAGGGTCGAGGTTGGCAACGGGCTCATCGGCCAGTAACACCTGGCACCCCTGCATCATGGCCCTGGCCAATGCCACCCTTTGCATCTCGCCTCCGCTCAAGGTCTCGGCCCTCCTCGGGGCCAGGTTCTCGATCCCCAGGCGGGATAGCCATTCCAGCGCTTCCTCCTTGTCCGCGAGGCTGAAGCGCTTGATCATGCTCTTGAGGGTGGATATTCTGCCCAGTCTTCCTATGAGCACGTTGTCCAGCACCGTAAGCCTTCCAACCAAATTGAAGTCCTGATAGACCATGGCGAACTTCCGCCTTATGTCCCGCAGCTTGTGACCGTTTATCCCCGTGATCCTGTACTCCTCACCATCACATCGGAGGCATATTTCGCCGCCATCGGGTTCGGTGAGGCGGTTGATGCAGCGGAGCAAAACGGTTTTTCCCACACCACTGAGACCGATGATGCCCACCAATTCTCCCTCCCTTACGTCAAAGCTTATTCCCTTGAGGAGGGGCCTCCCGTCTGGGAGCCTCTTAGACAAAGCTTTCACCTCAAGCATCATTTCTCACCTCGGCTTTTTGCATCGACCAAACATGGCACGATCTTCCAATCGCTCCTGCTTCCATACTTTCCCATAGAGGCATACGACTTTATCCGTTATGGCTTTTTCCCGTTGTTTACCTTCCCGCTCTTTACTTCAAACAAGGTGATTGCCCTCCCCTTTTGGGGGGCAGCTCGCAAGCTCACATCATCCCCAGGGAAGCGGCCAGATCCCTTATGACCTTGTAGTCATCGTCACTCACTTCCACCCAGCATTCCTCCTTCTCGCCGAAGGTCTCGGTGATGGATTTCATGGCGGCGGGGTCCTTGTCAGCTGCTTCCAGCAAAGCCTTCTTGAGCTTTTCCTTCAGCTTGGGGTCCAGGTCTTTCCTCACCGCCCAGGGAGAAGGAGGTATGGGGTCCGACTTCCAGATTATCTGCACCTTGTTGGGATCCAGGACTCCTTTTTCCACCGCCTTCTCGTAACCGGGAAGATAGATGGCTCCCGCCTGAACCTTCCCCGAGGCCAGGGCGGCGGCCACGGCGTCATGCCCGCCGGCGAAGGTGGTGTTGCGGAAATCCTTGTCAGGATTGATCCCCTGGGAGAGCAGGTATCCTCTCGGCACCAAGTTCCCCGAGGTGGAAGCCGGGTCCACGAAGGCGAAATCGATTTCCTTCGCCTTTGCCTTGAGGTCGGCGATGCTGGTGATCCCCGTCTCCTTGAGCACAACGATGGTGGAATAGTAGCCCCTCAGTTTTCTGGTGTCCTTGTATCCTCCGGCGGCGATGGCCTCGGCATTGGCCCTCTTGTGGGCGAGGGCGTAAGAGAAAGGTCCGAACAATGCGGCATCGATCTGGCCGTTGGCCATGGCCTCCACCACACCGGTGTAATCGCTCGCGGTGGAGAACTTCACCTCATTCACGCCGAGTTCCCGCTTGAGGTATTCCACCATGGGCTTGGCGGTCTCCTCCAGGGCGGTCATGTCCACTGCCGGCACGATCCCCACCCTGAAGGCCTTGGGCCCCCCGCCGCAGCCCGAGGCGAAAACGGGCAAGGCAAGGGCAAGGAGAACCAGTTTGGTCAGCGCGAGCGCTATAGTCCGATTGCCAATCCCGGTGAGGCCCATTCTTCGAAGTCCCATCTTCTACCTCCACCTCCACACTCGTTCGCTCTTCTTACAACCGCTGTCTCGGCGACCTTTTCAGTCCGCCAGCATGAAAAATACGAATGTAAGGTGAATATGCGGTACTCATCGGTTAACCATTCAGTGAAGAAAGGTAAAGATTTGAGTAAAAGGAGGGTTCGGCCTTGACCAAGGCGGACTCGGCGAGGAATAAGGGAAAACGCCTTCCCAGTCAAAGGAAAACCGAAATCATGGTCGATTTTCAAGAAAATCATTCCGAGCCGTTGCCTCAGCCGAAATCCGTTGGCCTCTAAGTTCATCTGACGAGGAACAAACACCCTTGCCTGGCGGGCAACGACGAGCGAGGCCGTCAGAAACGCGCTGAGAATTTTTAAAATGAGAAATAATTCTCTGAAATCGTGGAGGACGAACCCCCCGGATTAAAAGGGTCAAGAAATGGGTTCCGGCTTCTCGTTCAATGGGAAAGGCAAGACCGCAAACGGGAAAGGCTCTTCTCCATCACAGAAATTGGGCAATCGGCTTTACCGCAGGTTGGATGCTGGTTTTACCTCAATCTGGATGATGACAAAAACCGACTAACCTATCGGACTCCACCAACAATGGCTATGCACGCCGGTGAGCTGAGCACCGATTTAAGCTATCCGCCCCAAGAGGCTTATACTTACTAACTCTGGTAAGGGATCCAAAAATCACTGTCTCTAAAACCCTAAAGGGCTTGGCCAAACTCGGTCGCCTTTCAGGGCTGTACCATGAGGATGCATTTCACCGTGGTGGAATAGCTCCCAGGAGGGTCCTCCCATTCAAGCTGCAGCATCAGCTGTAGGTCCACGTTCCTTCCCCCGGGTTGAGGGGTCCTTCCCGGGACCGGGTCGAATACCGCCGCCTGCCCGAGGGTAAAGGGGGTCCAGCCCGAATCCCCCGAAACTCGCCAGTGCAACCTATGAACGGGTATTGTGATCGGAGGGTTCTGGGACTCGTCCACCAGATCCGACTGAGCCTGAAGGTACAGGTTCCACCCGGTGGTGCTCAGCACGTTGAGCCTCGCCGCGTAAGGCGGCGTGCCCCCGCCGATCACGTAGGGCGAACCTTCCGGACTCACGCTCCCGAAACTAACGGCACCGCCTCCTGGCGATCCATCCCGGTGGAAGGTTCCCACCAGGGACAAAGATAAAATGTCAGCGGTGCGGAACGACCAAGTGAATGGCAACAAGATGGGGTTTCCCGCCATGTCCGTTACTCCCGTGGTGATGGTCACAGTATAGGTGTGACCGTAAAGAAGATCTCCGTCGGGGTGAAAGGTGGCAGTCATGGTCGCCGGGTCGTAGGTCACGCTCCCCGGTACAGGTCTGCTTTCCTCATCGCTCAGGGTGAAGGTAGAGTCGTTTACGGAGGAAAGACGAATACCGTGGGCATCGGAGAAGGTGGCCCTGATCACCGCCTCCACCGGGACGTTGGAAGCGCCGGGCGGCGGCGTCACGGAGGCGACTTGGGGCGGGGTCCAGTCCACCACCAGCCTCACCCCGGCTCCGGGGGTCTCTTGATTCTGAGCCAGGTCTATTGCCCGACTCCTGATCAGGTATGTCCCCTCTCCGGGGATCTGCCACTGATAGCTCCAGGACGACCAATTCCCGGGAGAAGTCGGAGAGGCCTCGTGCCAGGTCGCTCCCCCATCAGTGGAGACGTCCACCCGCTGGACGCCGCTGGGATCCGGTGTGGGATCCGAGGAGTTTCCCCTTATTAGGTAACTGGAGGCATTGGTGTACTCCATGTCCGACGGAGACACTAACGCGGAGACGGGAGGGAGGGGATCGTAGATGAACTGCACCTGGAGCAGGTCGATGTAAAGGTCGGTCCTAACCCCGTCCCTTCCTCCCTGCACGGTGTTGTTGTCGGCAAGCCTCAGCCGGAATTCGCCGCTCGGACTCACGAACCTCCGGGCCAGAGCGGGATTCCCCACGGTCAGCTGCAGCGTCCCGTCCGGCGTCGTGGGAAGAGACCCCAGAGGGTACCAAGTGCTGTTCCAGCTTCCGGAATCGAAGTCGTAAAACTGGATGTGCCAGGAGTCCCCGGTGTTGCTCTGGTAGCCCTCCAGCACCACCCTGATACCCAACAGCTTCTCTCGGGAAGCCTCGGTAAAGGGCTGCCAGCTCTGCCACAAAGTGTCAACATAGCGCACCCCGCCCACCAGTGACTCACGAATCCTCATCCTGTTGTTGTTGGAAGTCTGCACGTCCACGTAGCTCCCGGATACTGTGCTCCCCCGTTGGAAAATGGGGTTGGCGGTGGGGACCTTGTAGGCGGTGGCTGCCCTCGAGTTAGGTGGAACCGCGTAGATGGAAAAGGCCCAGGTGAGCACGAAAAGACTCAGCACGATTGACCAACCTCGCACCTGTTTCTTTCTCATGTCGGTTCACCGCCCCCGCTACCCATCGCTTTGGCTCCGGTGGATTTTCGCCTAACCTTTCCAAGGGATAATGAAACGATCGCAAAAATCATCAAACCCGCCCCGGCCCACCACAGATATCCCACCTTCCCCTGGTTTCGGGGATTCCCAGCTGGCAATATCTCCGCTTCCAGAAGCACCGCCAGCCCTCCCACCACGCCTATGTCTCCAGTCTGGCCTCCCGCCTGAACGAAGGCGACCGCCCATCGCCTCAGGCCCGGTTCTGCCCCGGGAGGAGGGAGCACTGATACCTGAATCCTCTCCCTGCCGCCCGGGCCGAGGAACACCTCTTGCCGCGATAGGGAGACCCAGCCACTATCCCCTCCGGCCACCAGCCTGGTTCCCCCTCCGTGGTATGTCTCGACACAGAAGACCTCCCCATTCAGGGTTATCTCCTCCTCGCCGTGGTTCAGCAGCGTTATCTCGGCCCCTCCCTCCTCGCCCCCAGAGATGGAGAATCGAAGCCGGGCTGGGGTCACGGAGATTCGGGCGTCGCCGGGCGCCGGTGCGGCGGAAACCAGCAGAAGAAGAGTCGACAAAACGATGGGGAGCGAGGAGAAACAAGACTCCTTTATCCTTACTTTCGCCGCAGGCCCATTTCGCCTTTTCATCCCCGTCGATCTTTCGCCTGAAGCCTCGGAGCTCCCCAAGTCCCAATCTGATCCTTGAGCGCCGATGAAAACACACCCTGGTGAGCCACGCCTCCTTTCCTCCAACCGATTTTCATGATCCGTCTCGAAAACGGGGCGAGAGGAAAATGCGATGGAAGCGAGGCCCTGCACAAAAACCTTCCATAAATCCTCAAGAAAAACGCTCATCTTTTCGGATCCTGGGTAAGAACCCTTTGCGTCTCGCGATCCCCTCACCATTATCCAACGTTCCACTCACCATCTCGTTGGGGATCACAAAAGTCTTGTCTTTCCACCTCCTCTTCCATGGCAACATGTCGTCGGTCATCCAACGATTCCTTTTCTTTCCTCGTCCTTCCCGACCGGTAACTTGATCAGCTGGGACGGAGCTTTAATAGGGGCGGCCCACAAACAAAAGCCCGTGTGTTTCCGTGTCATGCCGATGGCCGACCCCAAGGTGGCCTCCCACCCCGACTGTTACAAGCCAGCCCATTTTTGGGGTACCCTTGCCAATACCCTTACCCGTAACCACCCTTTCTGCGGAGAAACCTTCGAAACCCCATCGTATACCGGCAAGGGAACGAGACGGCACAGAGGGCTTTCGCCCAACGGGTTTTTGCTTAAAACCGTGCCTATTTATGAAAACAAATTTTTGCTAAAATTAAAAAAGTTATTTTCAAATCAAAGGCAAGGGGGTGGATGAAAGTTGCGAATCTCATGGCGAAAGTTACCAATCCCTTCCATAACCTTCGTCGTCTTGTTGGCCATTCCGCTCTCAGGTTGCAGCGGAAAGAACTCCGTCTCTAGAGTCCTAGATGAAAAGCCATCCCAAACGGTAGTTGTCCCAACTTTGAGCGGCAGCAGAATGGAAGAAGCCCGTGAGGCGCTGGAAGAAGCAGGATTGGACCTGGGGTCGAGCGAGGAGGAGTTCTCCGAAACGGTGCCTGCTGGTCACGTGGTAGAGACGCTGCCCCCCGCCGGGACGGAGGTGGAGAGGGGTTCTACCGTGGCCTTGAAGATAAGCAAGGGTCCCCAGCCGATCATGATGCCCGACCTGGGAGGAAGGCCAGAA
>JACVJK010000057.1 GCA_015711955.1 Actinomycetota bacterium
GGGGTTCTGGGTTGAAGGTTAGCTTGGTGATACCCGCTTTTAACGAAGAAAAAGCCCTCCCTTCCGTTTTGGAGAAGGCTAAAAAAACCTTGCAGGAATCCGGCTACGATTGGGAGATCATCGTGGTGGATGACGGCTCCCGGGATTCTACGCCTCAGATAGCGTCCTCGTTCCCAGGGGTCAAGTTGATCAGGCACCCCTATAACATGGGAGGCGGAAGGGCGCGCAACACAGGCATCCAGGCGGCCTCCGGAGACGTGGTGGTGATTGTGGACGGGGACGATACCTATCCTATGGACCAGATTCCCCGCCTCGTGGAGGCCTTGGAAGGCTGCGACATGGTGGTGGGAGCCAGGATCAGGGAGGCTGGTACCTTAAAACCCCTTCGGGTACCGGTGAAGTTTGCCATAAGGAAGCTGGCCGAGTTCATAAGCGGGACCAGGATCCCCGACCTCAACTCGGGGATGAGGGCCTTTAAGCGCGATACGATCCTTCCTTTCCTGCACATGCTCCCTCCCGGGCATTCTTGGGTGAGCACCGTAACCCTCGCTTTCCTCACCAACGGACACTCGGTCAAATACGTGCCCATCGATTACATGCCCCGCAAGGGACGCTCCACGTTTCATCCCGTGAGGGACACCGCCAATTACCTCCTCACCGTGGTGCGCACCATCACTTGGTTCAGCCCCATGAAGACCATATTCCCTCTGGCCGTGTTACTGTTCCTAACCGGTTTCGGGAAGATGGTGGCGGACGTGGTGCGCTACAACTGGGGGATCACCGATAGCACGGTACTCATCCTCTTGGGGGGCATACAAATGATTGCCTTGGCCCTGATAGCCGACATGATCGCCAAACGGAGACCATTGTGAACTTGCGGGTTGGAGGTATTCGGTGAGGTGACTGGGAAAGAGGTTGGCCAGGTGAAATTGCCTCCTCGAACTAAATGGCGTCGTTGGTCGGGAACCTGATGCCTCGATTCGGTTTTTCGCTATAACGATAGCTAGCGGGAAAGGGTTAGAGGATATTGGGCGAAGGGAAGGATTACGCTTCCAAAAAAGTGCTGATCACGGGGGCCGATGGTTTCGTCGGCCGATGGCTCGCCACCTACTTAGCGCACGTGGGCGCCCACGTCCTGGGTTTGGGTCTTCACCCGCCAAAGACCAGAAAACCATGGGATTCCTGCCGGTATGAGGTATGTGACGTGACGGATGGGGTGGGGATGCTCCGACTGATCAGAGAATTCCGCCCCCATTACGTGTTCCATCTGGCGGCGCAGAGCTCGGTGAAGAGGTCTTGGGAGGATCCAGATCTCACTTATCGGGTGGCCCTTTTCGGCCAGGAAAACCTCATCCAAGCGCTGTTGAAGGCGGACAGCGACCCCGTGGTTTTGGTAGCCTGCTCGGCGGAGGAGTACGGCTTAGTTAAAGAGGGCGAAATTCCCATAAACGAACAGCAACCTTTGCGTCCTGCTAATCCCTACGGTCTTAGTAAGGTGATCCAGGATTATCATGCCCAGTTTTCCTTTCTTTCTTTCGGGGTGAAGACCATCAGGGCGAGGGCTTTCAACGTGGCGGGGCCGGGACAACCTCCCTATTTCGTGGTGGCCGATTTCGCCAAGCAGATTGCCGAGGCCGAGGCGGGGCTGAGGGAAGCTTGCATACGAGTGGGAAACCTGGAGGCTCGGCGGGATTTCTGTGACGTGAGGGACCTGGTCCGCGCTTATATCTTGTTGGCGGAAAAGGGCAAGCCGGGGGAAGCGTATAACATTTGCTCAGGGGTGGATCGGTCTATCCGATCCGTGCTGGAGGAACTGATCTCCATGAGCAGGGTACCCATCAGGGTGGAGGTGGATTCGGATCGGTTCCGTAAGGTGGACGTGCCAGTGCTGCGAGGGGATTGGGGCAAGATAAAGAGGGAAGTCGGATGGGAGCCCTCAATCCCTTTCTCCAAGACCTTGCGGGACACGCTGGATTGGTGGAGGGACAAGGTGGGACAAGGTGAGATATGGGAGCGGCAGAAGAGCTAAAGGATGTCGGGGTGGTCATTGGGGAAGGCAAGAGGGAGTTTTCCATGGCGGATGGCGTTGGGCAAGCAGTCTCGCTTGGACAAATG
Source organism: Actinomycetota bacterium (assembly GCA_015711955.1). GTDB lineage: Bacteria > Actinomycetota > Geothermincolia > Geothermincolales > RBG-13-55-18 > JACVJK01. Next base: position 2,116 of record JACVJK010000057.1, read on the forward strand.
GAGGAAATGGGATGGAAAATCCTTTCATGTATAATTAGCGACATATGCCGACAAGCACATTGATTTGATGTAGGAGTCAATGCGAGGACGGTTCGGCCTCGAACCCTTAGTGGCTTAGGTTAAGAGGAACGGGGGTTTTTGGAGCCGGCCTGGAGGGTTGTCTTAAAAAGTCTTGACACAGGGAGGTAGATATGCAGGCGGTTATCCTGGTGGGAGGCCAGGGAACCAGGCTCCGTCCTTTGACCCTGACCGTGCCCAAACCCATGCTCCCCCTTATGGATAGGCCGTTTTTGGTCTTTCAGATCGAACTCTGCAAAAGGCACGGGATACGAGACATCATCCTCAGCACTGCCTACCTTCCAGAGGTTTTCGAGGAGTATTTCGGGGACGGCAGCCGCCTTGGGGTTAGGCTCACTTACGTGACCGAGGACGAGCCCCTGGATACCTGTGGTGCGGTCAAGAACGTGGAGAGGTACCTGGAGGGCACGTTCCTTGTCTTCAACGGCGATGTGCTCACCGATTTAGATCTCACCGCCCTTGTGGCCTACCATCGTCAGAAGGGCTCAAAAGTCACCATATCCCTGACAAGGGTGGAGGATCCCACGGCCTACGGATTGGTGCCCTTGGATCGCCAGGGGAGGATCAGGGAATTTGTGGAGAAGCCGAGCTGGGACAGGGTGGTGACCGACCTTATAAACGCCGGTACCTATGTGCTGGAACCGGAAATCCTTCAGGAAGTTCCGGAGGGAGAACCCTACTCATTCGAGAGACAACTCTTCCCGCAGCTTTTGAAGTCGGGAGTTCCCATGTACGGCTTTCCCTCCGACGCCTACTGGTTGGACATAGGTACCCCCGGGAAATACCTACAGGCTCACTACGACATTCTCGCTCGCAAGGTTCCCTACGAATTCCAGGGCGAGGAGATAAAGCCATCGGTTTGGGTGGGGGAGGAGACCGAGATATCTCCCGAAGCCACGATCTTCGGCCCCACCGTGATCGGAAGGGGCTGTCGCATAGGCGCTCATACCCGGATCTCAGGGAACTGCGTGATCGGTCCTCGTTGCCATATCGGCGAGGGTGTTCACATCGAGGGCTCGGTGGTCCATGCTAATTGCCGAATAGGGGATGAGAGCCAGGTGCTGGGAAGCATCCTCGCTCGGGGGGTGGAGGTGGGTCGTAGGGTGCACATCTCCGATGGAGCCGTTGTGGGTTCAGGCAGTCGTATTGGTGATGACAACGAGCTGCGAAAGGGGATCAGGGTGTGGCCCGAGACGGACCTTGCCCCCTCCACCCTCAGGTTCTAAGGCAGTTGTCTTGGCGGGAGAGGATCTTTCAGGCGAGAGGAACGGTATCGGTAGGGAGACAAAGTGACCTGGGCCCATTGATGTCCTTCGTCCCGACTTCAGGATATTTGCGGACAAGGAGGGAAAGTTGAGGGTACTCATCACCGGCATCACCGGTTTCGTGGGAAGTCACCTCGCCGAGTATGCCCTGACCCAGGAGGGCGTGGAAGTGTACGGGACCGTGCGCTGGCGCTCACGGTTGGACAACGTGGAGCATCTACTGGATCGCATCAAGCTTGTGGATTGCGATCTGAGGGACGGGGTGGCCGTCAGGAGAACCTTGGAGGAGGTAAAACCCGATTACATCTTCCACCTGGCGGCTCAGAGCTTCGTTCCCACCTCCTGGAAGGCGCCGGCGGAGACTTTCATCACCAACGTCATTTCCCAGCTCCACATACTGGAGGCCATCCGCGAACTGGGCTTGCGGGATACCCGCGTCCACGTGGCGGGATCCAGCGAGGAATACGGGATGGTGTATGAGCACGAGACCCCCATCACGGAGGAAAACCCCCTTCGCCCTCTATCGCCCTACGCGGTGAGCAAGGTGGCCCAGGATCTCCTGGCATATCAGTACCACCAGAGCTATGGCATCTACACCGTCAGGACGCGGGCGTTCAACCACACCGGACCGCGGCGGGGCCACGTGTTCGTGGAGAGCGACTTCACCCGCCAGGTTGCCCTGATCGAGAAGGGCAAGAAGGAACCGGTGATAGAGGTGGGAAACTTGGAGGCCCGCCGGGACTTCTCGGATGTGAGGGACATTGTACGGGGGTACTGGCTCAGCTTGGAAATGGGCGAGCCAGGGGAGGTCTACAACCTAGGCTCGGGAAAGGCCATAACCATAAGGGAGCTTTTGGACCTCATCCTCTCCTTCACCGACATCGAGATAGAGATAAGACAGGTTCCGGAGAGAATGCGTCCTTCAGACGTGATGCTTTTGGTGGCGGATTACACCAAGTTCCACAAGGCCACGGGATGGGAGCCCACCATACCTTTGGAGAGGACAATTGAGGACTTGCTCAATTATTGGAGGGAAAGGGTTTGATCTCGAAGGTGAAGTTCTCCGCAGGGCTGAGGCGGAGCTGACGGGTCGCGACGCGTTTTGGGGCATGGTTCGTAAGACATCTTGGGCTTAACCGAAAGATGTCAGTTCAAAAGAGCCCGAAAGGGACATCGGCGAGGGAAAAGACGAACGTACGCGAAGGACCGAGCGGAGGAGTCGAAGATGGAATACGATGTCAAGGACCTGGGTCTTGCGGATGAGGGCAGGAGACGCATCGAATGGGCGGAGCGGGACATGCCGGTCCTCCGGATGATAAAAGAGAGATTTTGCAGGGAAAAACCCTTGAGGGGAATGAGGGTGGGAGCGTGTCTCCACGTAACCACCGAGACCGCCAATCTCATGATCGCCCTGAAAGAGGGAGGAGCACAAGTGGCTCTCTGTGCCTCCAACCCCCTATCCACGCAAGACGATGTGGCGGCCTCACTGGTAAAGCATTTCGAGATCCCTGTCTTCGCCATCCGGGGCGAGGACAAGGAGACCTATTACCGCCACATAAACTCGGTGCTCGACCTCCGTCCTCACGTGACGCTAGACGACGGGGCTGATCTCATCAGCACCCTCCATGCGGAGAGGACAGAGCAGGCCCGGGAGGTATGGGCGGGAGCGGAGGAGACCACCACCGGCGTGATACGCCTAAGGTCCATGGCCGAAAAGGGGGTACTCCTCTACCCGGTGATAGCGGTTAACAACGCCATGACCAAGCATCTCTTCGACAACCGGTTCGGCACGGGACAGTCCACGTTGGACGGGATCATGAGGGCCACCAACGTGCTCTTCGCCGGGCGAAAAGTGGTGGTGGCGGGTTACGGCATGTGCGGTCGAGGGGTGGCTTCTCGCGCTCGAGGTATGGGAGCCCATGTGATTGTCCTGGAGACCGATCCCCTACGAGCCCTGGAGGCGGTGATGGAAGGCTATGAAGTTCTACCGGGCCTGGAGGCGGCCTCCAAGGGAGACATATTCATCACCGTGACCGGAAATATTCACGTGCTGCGGAGGGAGCATTTCGAGCGCATGAAGGACGGGGCCATATTATGTAACTCAGGGCATTTCAACGTGGAGATCGATATCCCGGCCTTGCAGGAAATGGCAGTTTCTCGGCGTTCGGTGAGGGAGAACGTGGAAGAGTTCACGCTCCCCGACGGCAGAAGCTTGTATCTCTTGGCGGAGGGAAGGCTGGTGAACTTGGCCGCAGCGGAGGGACATCCGGCTTCGGTGATGGATATGAGCTTTTCCAACCAGGCCCTGTGCGTGGAGTACGTGAAAGAACGCCATGCTGAGCTGGATCGAGTGGTTTACGACGTGCCAGAGGCCGTGGATCGGGAAATCGCCCGCCTGAAGCTCAGGTCCATGGGCGTATCCATCGATGAGCTTACCCCAGAACAGGAGGAATATCTTGCATCCTGGGAGATGGGAACTTGAGGTGAGGGAAGTGCAGGTACTTCAGGATCACGCGCTTGTATGAATCGTGCGCTGGAGTGGATTGGAGTGACAAGAGACAATCCATTGGCTTGTGGTCAGGGTAAAGGTCCTGTGGGGGGCGGGGTTGTCCGCCGGCAACGGTGAGTAAGTGGTGCATGGCCAAGGTTTCCCGTCCGTGGTCAGGATTCAAGCCTGTTTCAGAGAGCGGCAACGGCGGGAAGGCAGGGCAAGAAGGGTCTTGTTCTGAAAGAGACTGAACATCGTGGCGAAAAGGCTCAAAGGGCACAGCTTCAGTTGTTGATCGATTCGTCCGAAAGGAGGATCCTTGAAAGAGGGGGCCTTTCGTTCGGTGGACTTTCGAAATGACCGGGTGGTTATTCTTGATCAGACCAGGCTTCCTCGGGAGGAGACGTACCTGGAGTTTTCCACGTGGCAAGAAGTGGCCCGGGCCATATCCGAGATGAAGGTGAGGGGTGCCCCGGCCATCGGGCTGGCGGCGGCCTTTGGAGTGGTCCTGGCCGCAAAGGATACCTTAGATCCTCGGGCGGAGGTAAGGAGAGCTCTGGAGGGACTTTCGCGAACCAGGCCTACGGCGGTGAACCTATTTCGAGCCCTTGCCCGCATGGAGCAGGTGGCGTTGGCAGTGGACGAGACGTCTCTTTACCCGGCTCTCTTGAAAGAGGCTTGGGCCATGGTGCAAGAACAGACAGAGGCCGACCGTCGCATTGGAGAGCTGGGAGCGGAGTTGATACCTTCCGGTGCCAAGGTGCTAACCCACTGCAACGCGGGAGGCCTGGCCACTTACGCCTTGGGCACTGCGCTGGGGATCATAAAGACCGCCCACAGGCAGGGAAAGGGCGTGTTTGTATGGGTGGACGAGACCCGGCCTTTGTTGCAGGGGGCCCGCCTCACCGCGTGGGAATTACAGAAGGAAGGTATCCCCTATGCGATCATATGCGATGGCATGGCTGGCCACCTGATGTCCCGGCGGGAGGTGGACGCGGTGGTGGTGGGAGCTGACAGGATAGCGGCCAATGGAGACACCGCCAACAAGATAGGCACTTACACTTTGGCCGTGCTGGCGGATCGCCACCGTGTCCCGTTCTATGTGGCGGCCCCCCTCTCCACCATGGACCCGGCCACGGGATCAGGTGAGCACATTCCCATCGAGGAGCGGGAACCATCCGAGGTGCTATCTTTCATGGGAGTCGAGATGGCACCCGCGGGAAGTCAAGCCTTCAACCCCGCGTTTGACGTCACTCCGGCGGAGCTCATCGCTGCCATCGTCACTGAGGCGGGGGTGATACGACCTCCTCTCGATAAGGGAATCGAACAAATCTTTAAAGGCGAGGTGATATGAGAAATTGAAGGCCATGATCCTGGCGGCTGGCTTGGGGACCCGACTCAGGCCTCTTACCGAGGAGATTTCCAAGCCCATGGTTCCCATCGTCAACCGCCCGGTGATGGAACATATCGTGGAATTATTGGCCCATCATGGCTTCAGGGAGATCTTCGTAAACTTGCATTATCACCCCGAGGTCATCGTCGATCATTTCGGGGACGGGTCCCGTTTCGGGGTATCCATCACTTATTCCCACGAAGAAGAGCTTCTGGGTACCGCAGGCGGAGTGAAAAAATTGGAAGACGAGTTGGGAGAGGGCACCTTCTTGGTCATGAGTGGAGACGCCTTGACCGACCTCGACCTCTCGGCCTTGGTGGAGTTTCACCAAGGCAAGGGCGGGCTCGCCACCCTGGTGCTCACCCCCGTAAGCGATCCCTCCAAGTACGGGGTGGTGATCGTGGACGAGGAGCATCGAGTGGTGGGTTTCCAGGAAAAGCCAGCTCGGGAGGAGGCGAGGAGCTTCCTGGCCAACAGCGGGATCTACGTGTTCGAGCCCGAGATACTGGACCTCATACCCTCTGGGCGGACTTACGATTTCGGCAGGGACCTGTTCCCAAAGATGGTGAGGGAGGGGTTGGCTTTTTACGGCTTCCTCCACAACGACTATTGGAACGACGTGGGTAGCTTGGAAGAGTATAAACAAGGTAACTTCGACGCCCTGATGGGCAAGGTGAAGGTGAGGATACCCGGGGTACGCATTGGGAAAGACGTGTGGATAGGAGAAGACACCGTCATAGAGGATGGAGTGGTATTGGTGGGGCCCATATGCATCGGGTCCGGGTGCCTGGTTAAAAGGGGGGCCCGTTTGTTCGGCCCGCTGGTGGTAGGGGACAGAACCGTCATCGACGAGGGAGCCATTCTCTACCGGGGAATCAAGTGGGGAGACAGCTACATAGGAAAGGAAGCCCATGTGATGGATAGCATAGTGGGCATGGAGGCGGAGATAAAGGAGAAGGCGGCAGTGATCTCCGATTCGGTAGTGGGTCATCGCAGTGTGATCGAGGAAGGGACAATAATACATTCCGGGGTTAGTATCGTGCCCGGCTCCGTTGTCTATTCCAACCGCCAATTGTCCCTTTGGGGACAAGAGCAGAGCAAGGAAAATTCCTGATAAAAACTTATCGGTTAAGCTGTTTCCCCCTTTTGTTGTTTAGTCATGTGGAACGTTGAGGAGATATCGGTCACCGAGCGTTAACCACCCGATAGCGATTTTCCCTTCTTTCAGGGTAATTTGAAGCGCTTTCCCTCTAACATTCCAGCCTTTTATGAGCCTGCTTCCTTAAGGGATAGACGGGGAGAGAAGCCCTGCGGATTGAGGGCTCCGCGGGGAAACACGCCGTACCCGGCGATTCCTTTTTTATGCCGTTAGGGAATAGCGGAATCATAGGGATACCGAAAGGAACCTGCTCAGTTACGCTCTTTTTATAGGAGGAGGAAAGCCCCTTTTATGCGAGCGTCAGCAGGGGTTTCTTGCCGGAGAAAATGAGTTCGACCAAAGGGTCAGCTGGGGATAGTCAGCGATTAGGGCCGTGAAATCTTGACAAGATATTCTACCTAAATAATTATATTAACATGATCTACTTGAATTACTTATTAAATTTGCTCTTACCGGTGGTTTGCGCGGGATGTGGTCTCTATCCAGGGAGGTTCATATGCCCCGCATGCCTCGAAGCCCTTCCTCGCGTGAAAGGTCCTCGTTGTCTACGGTGCGGACGCCCCACGCAGTATTCGGTGGACTCGTGCAACGAGTGTCGAGCGGTCGTTAAAAGCCTTGACCAAACGGTGGTTCTAGGACTCTATCAGGAACCGTTGCGGGGAATCATTCATGAGCTCAAGTACAGCGGCGTTGCCGAACTGGCCCGACCGTTGGGTTCAATGTTGGCAGCCGAGGTGGCACCCCGGCTGAAGGAGGGAAATTATTGGGTGACCCATGTTCCCGCCCACAGCTCCAGAACGCGGGAACGGGGTTACGATCAGGCCGAGTTGTTGGCACGACAGCTCAGCGTTTGCTTGGGACTACCTTTCTTTCCCGTGCTCAGACGATCTAAGCGCACCGTTCCCCAAGTGGGCCTTGGTCCGGAAGAAAGGCGCAGGAACTTGCGGGGGGCCTTTCAAGTGGAGGAGCGCTGTCTTACGAAGTGGGTTCCGGGAGCATCCATACTTCTGGTGGACGACGTTTTCACCACCGGGGCGACCCTGTCCGAGGCTGCCACCCTGCTGAAAAGGCGGGGCGCTGGTTCGGTGATCGCCTGCGTGTTGGCCAGGGACCTTCCAGCGGGATCATGATGTTTCCTGTGTTGCATTCGAAAAATAATACCTTCTCGCTATTCAATGACCGGCGGCGGTTGCCGATAAAGTCAGCGGAGGCAAAGAAGGGAGGCAAGGAGAATGCAGATCTCCAGGGAGGAAGCTCGTCGCATCATCCGGCTCGTGCCCGCGGAGGGGGGAAAGAACCAAAAAAGTGGGGAAGATGTCCCTCGGCAGTTATTGGGTCACAGCGGATCGGAGCTCTTGCAAATGCTGCTGGACCTTCCCGAGGTGCGCGCGGAGAAGGTGCTGCGTTTACGCACTGCCATCTTGGAAAGACGCTATAAAGTCCCAGCGGAGCAGGTAGCGGAGAAGATCCTTTGTCGTGTCTTGGCTGACCGTGTGGGCTAATGCCTGCTTAGCAGGCTCCGGAAAAAAGTTTCTGCCCAAGATTCATAATAGGGCCGTTTTGGGTCTTTAACTTACTCTCTATAGCGAGCGGGCTTTGGGAAATAGCTGGCTTTGTCATTACACGACCCGGTTGTCCGGTTGACTATCCCCAAGCCTGATATCCCCGATCACCCGGTCTAATATAATGGTTGGGGAGGCTTCCGCCCGGGTCTGTGGTTGAAAGTCGATGCCAGCCGCAGGCGAAGCGACCCACGTAAGCCAACTATTGGTTGGTGAGCATGGTGCGGCTTAGGGGTAAGTCCTGCCCGGCTAGATCCGGAGAAGCGTACTAGTGGCGCATGCCTGGTAACTCCTCAGGGAGCAGGCGTGCGTTGCGAGGCGCTCAGCAGGCGAGTGTGGGGGCAAAGACCAGGTCAGCCGGGTTGGGGGCCTCCCCTAAGGCGTTTTGGAAGCGCCGTCACGGGAAGCCTCCGGTTTGCGGCCCCCAAACTCATGTGCTACCTTATTGCGCGTTAAGTGAAGGAAGATGGCAATGGGCGAATTGCCAGCGCGTTCGAGGCCGAGCCCCCAACGGCCGTGGGCAAGGGAAGGGAGCGGAGATGCAGATTATCGTCAAGGGTAAGAACTTGGAAGTCACCGATGCGCTGCGGGGCTATGCCCTGGAAAAGGTGGGAAAGATTGAGCGTTATTTCGATCGCATCCTTAAGACAGAGATTGAGCTCAGCGTGGAAAGGAATCCTAAGATCTCTGAGAAGCAGGTCGTGGAGGTCACCATATTCACCAACGGACCCATTCTCCGCGCAAAGGAGGCTGCCCCCGACATGTACCAAGCCATAGACCTAGTGGCGGAAAAGCTGGAGCGCCAAGCCATCAAGGCCAAAAAGAAAATGATTGACAGGTCCCACCACGCCAAGAATCCCTTCAAGGAGGCCGCTGCTGCGGTTCGGTTGGAGGAGGAAGAGGAAGAGGGGCCCCGCATCGTCAAGACCAAGAGTTTCACCCTCAAGCCCATGACCCCCGAGGAGGCATGTCTCCAGATGGACCTGCTGGGCCACGATTTCTTCGTGTTCGTGAACGCCGACACGGAACGGACCAACGTGGTCTATCGTCGTAAAGACGGCAATTATGGTCTGATAGAACCGGAGGCTTGAGTTGCGTAGGTTAATGGATATCATCCACCAGTTCCTCGACTATTTCCTGCGCCGTGGGGCCTCCATGAGGCTTTAGAGCAATTATCGGCCCTCCGGCTTGCCTCCGGTGGGTGTTAACGGGGGTAGATCATGGAAAAGGAAATCCGTGGGGAGGAAAGGCTAAAAGGCCTGTCCGTTTTCCTGTTTGTACTTTCCCTGGCGGTATTGTCGGCCGTGGTTCTCGGTGGTGAAAAGCCCTTTCATCTCTTGCCAGCAGCGCTTCTCGCGTTGGCACTGGTGGCCGCCGAGTCCATGGGTGAGGAAATGGTGGATGGCGGCAGGTCCACCTATGGGATCGTGGTGATCTTCTGTGCCGTGGCGGCCTTGAGCACTCCCAGCGCCATGGCGGTGGCGCTCCTCTCCGGATTGCGGATCTTTCCTCCCCTGAAAAGGAAGGATTGGCCTAAGGTTCTCTACAATGGGGCCTCCTCCTCTTTGACCGTGGGGTTATGTGCCTACGTTTATCATCTATCCGGCGGTGCATCTACCGTGTTCACCTTGGGCGGCGCCCTGAGGTCCGTGGGTCCGCTTTTTCTCTCAGCCGCGATCTTTTGGGTCATCAACGCCGCGGTGATGGCCATGGGGTTGTATTTCACCCGGGGCGTTAGGCCGAAGGATTTCTTAATGCACGGTGCGCTGCCACTACTGCCAGCCCAGTTGGTTCTGGCCTTGGCTGGTTGGGGTCTGGGAGTGGTGTTTGCCCAGAACACGTTCCACCTTGCGGGTCCAGAGGTGGTGAGCTCAGCTGCCGAGGCCTTCCGGGGCTTTTTCGCTGTCGCCGCAGCCCTGTTGCTCTTGGGGGTCACTTGGCATTTCAGCGGCAAGAACGTGGGGCTTTTGGAGATTTACGATGAAACCCTGCGCCAGCTCGTGGATTATCTGGAACGGAGGGAGCCTTATCTGGATGGCCATTCCACCAGGGTCATGAACTACTCTTTACTCCTGGGAAGAAAACTGAACCTGCCCCTATACGAGATAAGGAAACTAGGTCATGCCGCTCTGCTTCATGACATAGGGCGCGCGGCGGTGCCTCGAGAGATTCTCGCCAAGCAGGGAACCCTTTCCGCTGAGGAGTTCGAGAAGGTGAAGCAACATCCTTTGGTGGGGGCATCCTGGTTGGAAGAGGTGGAATATCTTTCCGACATCGCTGAGGCGGTCAGACATCATCACGAATTTTACGATGGCGGTGGCTACGTGGATCACTTGGAGGGAGAGACCATTCCCCTGGGAGCCAGGATACTGGCCTTGGCCGATGCCTTCGAGGCCATGCTGAAAGATCGGCCGTATCGGAACAGGAAAGAAAGGGAGGAGGCGGCGGCCGAGCTTAGGCAGGGGGCAGGAAAGCAGTTCGATCCCCGATTGGTGGAGTTATTCCTCGGGGCACTGCGAGAGTCCGGTCTTGTTCCCTCGGGGGTGGTCGAGGAAGGGCCCCCTGAGCACCGACAAGAGCAAGACATGGCACTCCCCGAGGCGCGCCCAGAGACTTCCGAGAAAGCCGTGGAGAGCATCCCCCATGGGGAGTCGATTGAGGGAAGGGTTCCGGCTGAGAAACAAGGGGGCGTGGGGAGGGCCGAGATGAGGTCGGAGAAGGAGATGGGGCGGGAGCCCTACAGCACAATTGGTGATTCCCAAAAGCTCGTAGCCAAGGGCCCGAGGGAAAAGGCCCGCTGGACCCTATCCTTTGGTGCCGGAAAACGTAGGAGAGAAGAGATGATCCGGCGGAGGATGGAGGCCAGGGAGCGTTGGAAGCAGGAGGTGCTTCGTCAGCTCTCCGAGGATTTGCCGGAGGAGAAATCTCCGACTGCAGAGGTGGAGGATGATGAGAGAGGCGTATGAGAGGGATAGGCGGATCGCCCTTTTGGGGTGGAGCAGTGGAGCCCTTTGCCTGCTGACTCTGGGGTTAGCCTTTTTCAAAGTGAAGTGGGGCGACCTAGATCCCGCCCGTTTCCTGGCCTTAATGGCGGTAATGGCGTTTTTTGAGATCTTCCGGGTCGACTTTCCTTGGGGAAGGCCAATGAGGTTAGGCATGGCGGTGGTGTTATCTGCCTTGGCCCTTCGCCCCTCTGCGGAAGCGGTGTGGATATTCGCCTTGGGAACGTTGTTCTCCCGTACCTTGGGCAGATTGCGGGGAAGGATAGAAGGGGAGCTCATCCACTTGGCCCAGCGCACGGTGGTGATAGGGTTGGCGGGGATGCTATTCCACTGGGCTTCCCTATGGGGCTGGGATTTCTCCTGGAACCCCTACCCGCCGAGTTTCGTGCTCCAACCCACTCCCGAGGGTGTGTATTACACCTTCTACAACCCTGCGGTACTGCACCGAGCTTTGGTGTTCCCTTTGGCCTTCATCGTAGCGGTGGCCTTTTTCTACCTCGGCGAGATGGTCACCGGTTCTTTGGAGATGGCAGTGAGGACCCAAGGGGATTGGAGGGTGTGGTTCCGGCAGCAGGTCCGGCAAACCCTCCCAACCTTTCTGGCGGTCGCGGCGGCATCCGCCCT
>JACVJK010000058.1 GCA_015711955.1 Actinomycetota bacterium
GACATAGACCTGCTGCTCGAGGACCTCATACATAAAGCGAAGGAGGTGAAACCATCCAAGGCGAGATCAGTATGAGGGAGGCATGGCAGGAAATGGAATTACACACAATTCGTTGCACTAACCAATCCGGCTTTGTAGACACGCGTTTTACGATTTATCAATAACATCGTATGGCTCTTACGCAGATTTTTCGTCTTGAGGGACCTCGCGCAACCACTTCATTTTAAAGAATGTGCATTTTGTGTTTGCCTGTCCGGTGGCGAAGAGAGAATCATTCTATGAACCTCATTCTATGGGCCTCCGCTTGATCGAAGCTCGAGCGCGTTTTTCGGCTCAAATTTGGGTGCGGATTTCGAGGCAACATCGGAGGGCAGGATAGGGTCGGCTCCGCCGACGTATGGCGATTTCCACCTTTTCTTCTCCTCGCCGTCGACTGATCCCTGAGGGCCTCTTCATCGGGGCTGTACTAAAGCAGCTGTCTTTTTGGGGACCAAGCACACTTTAATTTTTGAACCATAAGGAGATATTTGTTGTTTTAAAAAGGATGCCGGCAAAAAGGCTGACACGGCCTCAAGCGACATGCTTCCGTACGATATTGCCATTTTAGTTTAAAATCCTTGGCTATGTGTGATATCATTTGACATCGCTCAATGACTGTTCAGCTTTTGGGGGCTGAGGGAGGCCGTGATTGCCAGCTTGAACATCTAGTCCAAAGGGTTTCGGACGCCTCGACGAAAGGTCGACGGAAAAGGTTTAGGCAGGCGGAGCGGAAAGGAGGTTGTGCGGTCATGCTCAAGACCGAAAAAAAGGATGTGCGGGGAAAGGTGTTCCTGGTGACCGGAGGGGCCATGGGCATGGGACGCCTCACCGCTGAGCTATTCGCTCGGGATGGGGCGAGAGTGGTCCTATGGGACATCAACGAGAAGGAGCTGGAGAAAACCACACAGGAAATGAAAGAACGCGGTTGGGAGGTATATTCCTACGTAGTTGACGTGACCGATCGAGCTAAAGTGTATGAGACCGCGGAGAGGGTCAAGCAAGAAGTGGGTTTTGTGGACATAGTGATGAACAACGCCGGGATCATAAAGGGCGGTGCATTTGTGGACGTGCCTGACGAAGATCATTTCCGAACCATCGACGTCAACTTCAACGCCTACATGTGGGTGACCAAGGCCTTCTTGCCGGACATGATGCGCCGGAACGAGGGTTACTTCATCAACGTGGCTTCGGCGGCTGGACTCACCTACGTGCCGCTCATGGCTAATTACTGCGCTAGCAAGGCGGCAGTGGTGAACTTCACCGATTCCCTTAGACTGGAGATGAAGAGAAAGGGATACAAGGGCATAAAATTCACCTGCGTTTGTCCCAGCTATGTCAAGACGGGAATGTTCGAGGGCGTCAAGGCGCCCATTGCCACCCCTTGGTTGGAGCCGGAGGACATGGCCAATCGCATCTACGAGGGTTTCCACAAGGAGAAACGATTCGTGCGGGCGCCTTTTATGGTCAAGCTGGTGCCTTTCCTGAGGGGCATAACCCCAGGCCCCATTTACGACGTGGCCTCCACTATCCTGGGCATATCGCGATCCATGGAGACCTGGACTGGGAGAAAAGAGCAGTGATAGGAGTAAAAGTGTAACGAAGACCTTAAAGCATCCTGACACCTCAAGAGGCGGTGATTGGCCGCCTCTCCTTTTTGGAGGTCGAAAACATGCCGAAGGTATTGCGTCCGAAGGCGAAGTTCCCATCGGTACGTTTTAGGAAAACGTAGGCCTTATCGGTCTGATGTCGAGAGATTGTTCGGGCCTTGCCGAGGTAGGGCACGCTACTGAAGTCATGTCCCATTTGCCCACTCATAACATCAAGATATAGCCCGAGGAACACGAACAGGACACATGATAATCAACAATGGAGCGGAAAGCCCATCCAAAATACATTGGCGAAATGGCTACAGGGTCAAAAAAACGCACCTTTTTTCGCACAATGTCCAGACCGGTTAGGAAGATCCGTTTTGGGAGGCGGACTTAGCAGCGAAATTTAATCGGAACGAGGTAAGGACGATAGATCGGGGCTAATTCGCTCGGAGCGTGATGGGGTTATGGGGTGACCATCATCTGGCGAGGGGAGGCAATCCCCTTCTCGCCGTGTTAAAATCCGTGAAGGGTAGCTGTCCGGAGGAGATAGACATTGGAAGGAAATGGCATAAAAGTGCGCTTTGCCCCCTCTCCCACCGGGGAGCTTCATCTGGGGTCGGCCAGGACGGCCCTTTTCAACTGGCTCTTTGCCCGAGGAAAAGGGGGTCGAATGGTATTGCGCATGGAGGATACGGACCAGGAGAGGTCTGACCCCCGGTTCGAGGACTCCATCATCGCTGATCTACGTTGGTTGGGCATAGATTGGGACGAGGGCCCGGACGTGGGAGGGCCGAATGGTCCTTACCGGCAGAGCGAGAGGTTCGAGGTATATAGAGGGCTCGCAAAAAGACTTTTGGAAGAAGGAAAGGCATATCCTTGTTACTGTACGCCAGAGGAATTGGAAGAGAAAAAGAAGAAAGCGTTGGAGGAGGGGAGGCCCTCCCTGTATGACGGCAGCTGTAGGGAACTTCCGGAGTCCCGTCGGGCATCCCTGGAGGCGGAGGGAAGGAGAGCTGCGATCCGTTTCAGGGTGAGGGAGGGGGATATCGCCTTCCGGGATCTGCTTCACGGCTGGGTCGTTTTCCCTTCTGGGACTGTGGGCGATTTCATCATCATGAGGTCGGATGGTAGGCCTGGCTTTCATCTGGCGGTGGTGGCAGATGACGTGCTCATGGGGATAACCCACGTGATAAGGGGGGAAGACCATCTGAGCAACACCCCTCGCCATCTTTTGATCTACGAAGCCTTGGGCGAGTCGCCTCCCCAATTCCTTCACCACTCCCTACTGCTCGATCCCGATGGGGGGAAGATGAGCAAGAGGTTCGGCGCCGTCACGGTGAGAGAGCATCGGGAAGCGGGGTATCTCCCCGAAGCCCTTCTGAATTACCTTGCCCTCCTGTCATGGTCCCCTCCTGGGGGAAAGGAAGTGATGCGTCCTGAGGAGATGGTGCGAGAATTTGACTTGAGCGGCCTTTCGGCGAGCCCTGCCGTTTTCGACCGGTCTAAGCTGAGATGGCTCAACCAAAGGCACATCAGGTTGATGCCCTTCCCCCGGTTAGTGGAATTGGCGCGTGCTTACGCACCGGGATGGTCTTCCCACCCTCTTTTCCACTTAATGGTGGAAGCGGTGCTGGATAACATGGCGGTTCTTGGTGAACTCCCCAAGCTTTTGGAGCCGTTTGGCGAGCCCAAAGAATTGGGCGAGAAAGAGGAGGAATGGGTGTACGGCGAAACTGGCAGGAAAATATTAGAAAGAGCTCAAGTCCTTTTTCGGGAAATGCCGTGGAAGGACTTGGATGGAGCAAAAGATGTGCTGTCAGTTCTCAAAGGGATCTTCCTGGAGAGGGGACTTCAAGCCAAAGAGGTGCTCATGCCCTTGAGGGTTGCCTTGACAGGAAGGGAGGAAGGACCGCCGCTTTCGTACCTTCTTGCAGTATGGGGTCCTGAGGAGGCCGCCGAGAGAGTGAAGCGGGCGCTCTCACGAAGTTGTTAGGTTTATTGGGGATGATTCTTCGTCACCATCTCGAACGATGGTGATGAGGCACCGGTTTTTCGACGTGCTGGGTCACCGAGGTTGTTATCATACAGGTCGAGACGACTTGGCGTGGGAGTGAGCAATCTGAAGTAGTCGGAGGTCATCCTGTCTTGGCCAAGATTGGTATTGGCCAAAGATGAAAAGGGTTCGGACACCAGTAAGGCCTCTTGCCGGTACAAGGAGTGGGAAGGGGTTGCAGAGGATTGGAGGGGAAGATGTTTCAGGACATCCTCGGAAGATGGAAGGAGTTCTTTAATAGGGTCATGAAGACGGTCAGGGCAGACATTGAAGCTGCCCGGGAGCGGGATCCCGCTGCTCGAAGTACCTTGGAGATAGTCTTGACCTATCCGGGAGTCCACGCCCTCTGGATGCACCGGCTGGCCCATATGCTGTGGAAGAAGGGAGTACCGGTGATCCCTCGTCTCATCTCTCATCTGAACCGCTTCCTTACCGGCATAGAGATCCATCCAGGAGCCAAGATAGGTCGTGGGGTGTTCATCGACCACGGTATGGGAGTGGTGATAGGTGAGACCGCCGAGGTGGGGGACGGAGTTACCCTTTATCAGGGAGTCACCTTAGGGGGTACCGGCAAGGAGAAGGGGAAGCGGCACCCCACTGTGGGCCGCAACGTGGTCATCGCTGCCGGAGCCAAGGTCCTGGGCCCCATCACCATAGGCGACAACTCCAAGGTGGGGGCGGGGGCAGTGGTCATACGGGACGTACCGCCCAACTGTACTGTGGTGGGGGTTCCGGGGAAAGTGGTGGCCAGGGAGGGGGAGCCCGTGGTGGACCTGCACCACGAACAGATACCCGACCCGGTCATGGACAGGATAGAGGCCTTGGATTCCATGATAAAGAAGCTGGAGAACAGGATGATCAGCACCCAACTGGAACTGCAGTTGGCTGAGGACAAACTCAGGGAGGCTTTGGAGGAGCTGAAAAAGCTGGAAGAACGTACTGTGGAGGCCATGAGGGATATCCCCTGGGAGGGAAGGCAAAAATAATTGGAGTTAGGAGGGAAATGTTTGAATTAGGCGGGAAACCACCGCTTCCGCCCTGAACGACATGATTTTTGAAAACGTAGTTTGCGCGTTTTCATGGTTCTCCATTCGCTTTCATTATTAATTTTGATTTTGAGCTCAGCCTTTTCTTTCCAAAGCCTGGGCTTTTTCCGCCATGAGGGGACTTGATACGCGTTACATTACGGGGGAGATAAGAGATGACGCTAAAGGTTCACAACACCATGACCCGCCGAAAGGAGGAGTTCGTCCCCCGAGAGGAGGGGAAGGTGTATATGTACGTGTGCGGCCCCACCGTGTACAACTACATACACGTGGGGAACGGCCGAGCTTATCTGGTGTTCGACGTCATAAGGAGGTATCTGCGCTATAAAGGATACGAAGTTTTCTGCGTGCAGAACTTCACCGACGTGGACGACAAGATCATTAACAAGGCAAAGGAGGAGGGCAAGAGCCCAGAGGAGATAGCCCGCTTTTACGAGCGGGCTTTCTTGGAGGACATGGCGGCGCTGAGGGTGATCCCCCCATCGGTTACTCCGAGGGCCACGGAGACCATACCGGAGATCATCGAGATGATCCGGACCTTGGTGGAGAAGGGCCACGCCTATGTGGTGGATGGTGACGTCTATTTCCGGGTGACCAGCTTTCCTGAATACGGCAAGCTTTCTGGCCGCTCCTTGGAGGAGATGAGGGCAGGAGAGAGAGTGGAGGTGGATGAGAGGAAAGAGCATCCCATGGACTTCGCCCTCTGGAAGGCCTCCAAACCGGGAGAGCCGTCGTGGGACTCCCCTTGGGGACCGGGCAGGCCGGGCTGGCACATCGAGTGCTCAGCCATGTCCCTCAAATATTTGGGAATGGGTTTCGACATCCACGGAGGAGGCCAGGATCTCATCTTTCCCCATCATGAGAACGAGATCGCCCAATCGGAGGCCTACACGGGCCAGAAGCCTTTCGTTCGCTATTGGATCCACAACGGTTTCGTCAACATCCGCGAGGAAAAGATGTCCAAATCCCTGGGGAACATCGTCTTGGTGAGGGAGGTACTTCAGAGGTATCCCGCCGACGTGATGAGGCTTCTGGTGCTGCAGACACATTACCGCAGCCCCATCGACTTCGGGGAGGAGGCTTTGGAAGAGGCCAGCAGGGCGTACGAGAGACTGGAGAACTGCCTGTTCGCATTGGGGGAATACCTGGAGAGGCACCAGGGAGCTGTGTCGCCCATGCGTACCCAGCGTGAGGTTTCGCTCAGCGATTCCTTCTTCGAGTTCGAGAGAAGGTTCGAGGAGGCCATGGACGACGACTTCAACACCGCCCGGGCCTTGGCCGTCATCTTCGAGCTGGTGAAGGAGATGAACACTTACCTGCAGGAACAGGAGGCGTTTCCCACCCCGGCTGGTCCTATCTTGGTGGAGCAGGGGCGCGATCTCATCCTGCGTCTATGTCGGGTACTGGGTCTTTTCGATACACCTTCCGGAGGGGAGACGTGTGAAGTGGACGAGGAGGTCAAAGGGGCGGAGGCGGGACCCAGGATAGAGGCCTTGGTGGACCTGTTGGTGGAGGTGCGTTCCCGGGCCAGGGCCCGTAAGGATTACGAGATGGCCGACTTCATCCGGGAACGCCTTAAGGATCTGGGTATCAGGCTGGACGACCTCAGAGAGGGGACCCGCTGGAAGTTCGTGGGCTCTGGGCCGGGGAAAGGAACGTCAAATTAATGAGGTCGTCCATGGCCTGGTGTTTTCTCCGAGCCCTGTACGAGCACTTCATGGACGGTCTTGACATCGGCTCCCGGGCTTTGTCGTGAAACTCTTTTAAGGGCGTCTCTCGTGCCGGATCGAAGGTCCTTCCTGCGGAGGTGTAAGGAGTGCGTTTTGAACAGGTGGAGGGCAAAAGAGCGGTTCTGGAGACCCTCAAGGGAGACCGAGAGGTTTACGAGTTGCTGTTGGCGGAGGGCTTGAGAGGGAATGAGACCCTCAGGGAGATCCTTAGGATTGCCAAGGCTCGCCAGCTTCCTGTCTCATTCCTGCCGCGACGGGAGATCGATCGTTTGGCCAAGTCGGAGACCCACCAGGGCGTCATCTTGCGGGTGGAACCTTACCGGTACAGCACTTTGAGGAAGATATTGGAAAGATGTGAGGGAAAGGAAGAGGATCCACTGGTAGTGCTGTTAGACGGCGTGACCGATCCCCGCAACCTGGGAAGCATCGCCAGGACCTGTGAGGCGGTGGGGGTGGACGGCCTGATAATACCTCGAAGCAGATCCTCTCCAGTGACGCCGGTGGTTTTTCATACTTCTGCGGGAGCGGTGGAAAACCTGCCCGTGGCCACCGTGCCCAATCTCGCCAGCGCCATCCGGGAACTAAAGGAGGCCGGCTTCTGGGTGGTGGGAGCTGACGCGGAGGCAGAGAACAGCTGTTTTCGCGCCGACCTGACCGGACCTCTGGCGGTGGTGATGGGATCCGAGGGAGAGGGGTTGCATCGACTGGTCAAGGAGAGCTGCGATTCCCTGGTGAGCATACCCATGTTCGGAAGGGTGGAATCCCTCAACGTCTCAGTGGCCACCGCCGTGATCCTTTACGAGGTCCTCCGGCAGAGGGGTAAGCTCTAACCGACAAGGAGCGGGCTCAGATCGAAATGGCGGGGGACCGGCTTTTGGCGAGAGGCCTCACGGATGACCATCCTGGGGACAGGAGGCTGCATGCCGGTTCTATTTAGGCCACGGGAAAATGCGGATTCGGGGACCATGCAGGATCCGTATTGGCGATGAAAGGTCGAAAACCGGCCTCTCGGCTTTAGGGTGGAGAATTTCGGGAGAGACGATCTTGAAGGTACTGCTGATCGACGGCTACAACCTCATCCACTCCCATCCTTCCCTTTCCCGCACCGTTGGGAAAAACCTGGAGGAGGCGAGGGATGAGCTGCTGCGCATGCTCACCCCCCTCTGTTCCCCGATCTTCTACGATGCGGTGGTGGTGGTATTCGACGCCCCCTCGGCTCCCCGACTCTCAGGGCTTGACGCCCACGAGGGCCTCCAGGTGGTCTTCACGGGGAGGGGACAGTCTGCGGATGCCTTTTTGAGAAAGGCTATTTTGGCCTTGGTGGGAAAGGCAAAAGTGGAGGTCGCCAGCGGAGACCGGGCAGTGATCCAGATGGCCGACACCTTGGGAGTGAGATGGCTGACAGGAGAAAGATTTTGGAATATGTTGGAGGATGCCCGGGGAACGCTCCGAAGGGAAGTGGAGAGGAGGAGGGCGGCATATCGCTCCCGGGTGGAGGACAGGCTTCCGGAAGAGGTGCGCCGGGCCTTGGAGAGGATACGGAGAGGGGAGGACCTTTGAGTTTTGCCCTTCCCGGGTTATCGGCTACGGGAGAACTAAAGGGAAACCCCGGCCGGTAACCGGGGTTTACGAGTGGCTCTCAGAGGGAAGCTCCGTTTAAGGAATACGCCGTCTCCTCCTGCGCAGCAGACGTCGGATGGGTGGGACCCCTACGAAGATCCCGAACATGGGGAGCATGGATGCGGTGCCCGTCCCGCAAGCCGCCGTGACGGTGAAACAGGATTTTAGTAAAGTCGTGGACCCATCGGGGTTTGTCACCACTAAGTCGTATGTGCCTGGTTCAGCCCCCAGGAAACCAAAGGTGCAGGTGATGACGTTTGGGGAAGGGACCGTGACGTTGTAACCGGCGATGACCTTGTCTCCTTTCATCAGTCTTACCGATGCCCCCTGTTGGAAGCCGCTTCCCTCTATCCTGAGTTCTCTGAGTTCTATGGATGCCTGCAGCTGGGAGGCCTGGGTCGGGCTCACCGTGTTCACGGAGGGAGCCGATGACTCCGTTTGGATATTGAAGCTCTGGACATTGGAAACCCCGTTCTCGGTGTAAACCCTCACCTCCACCTTTCCGACCGGCAACCCTGAGGGCACCCGAACCCGGACTACTCCGTTCGACCAGTAGAGATATTCTTGTGCCTCGACGCCGCCAAAGGTCACCTTTGAGGATCCCCTGGAACTGCCGAAGTCGCAGCCCCTCAGTTCCACCTCCGCCCCAGCCTTACCCGATGAGGGATTGACCGATAGGAGGTCGGGCGAGTCGTCCCCTCCCCTGATCGTCCTCAGTACCACCCCGTCGTTGCCACCAGCCCAGGCCACCG
Organism: Actinomycetota bacterium; assembly: GCA_015711955.1. Lineage (GTDB taxonomy): Bacteria > Actinomycetota > Geothermincolia > Geothermincolales > RBG-13-55-18 > JACVJK01. Next base: position 8,833 of record JACVJK010000058.1, read on the forward strand.
CCGGGTTGACCGCACGGACATCTTTCAACGGGATGTTTCCGGCCGGAAAGCCCTGGAGGGACCAATGGCTTCCGCCGTCGATGGTGCGGGCCACTCCTCCACCGCTTCCCACTATCCAACCGGTACCACGGTCGGCCATGTCCACGGAGTCGGGGAGAGGGTTGCTTCCCAAGTCCACCTGGACGTTTGTCCAGCTCGATCCCCCGTCTGAAGTGAGCAGTGAGTTGTATCGGCAGATCTCCTCCAATCCCAGGTACATGGTGTAGTCGAAGACATAAACCCACACCGGTATGGAGGAGTATATGATGTCGGTCCCTACCGCAACAGCCGTCGTCCCATCAGGAGAGGAGACGTCGTTGAAGCCCTCATTGTAGGTGCCGTACTGCGAGGCCTCCCATTTGGCACCTCCGTCGGTGGTCCTCATGAGGATGGGCAAGGACGGCAAGGGTATGGTGTACGGTGGCTTTGGATACTGGTAACTGGGAGAGAAACCGATACTGAAGGCGGTGGCCCAGGCCGTCATCCCGTCCACTGCCTCCACCGACCTTATATCCATGGTGGTGCCTGATCCCTGGACGGACCATGTGGCTCCGCCGTCAGAGGTTTTGAGCAGGATCCCCGAGGTCCCGCCGACCCAGGCGTTACGGGTATCGACGGCGGAGATGCACGTGAATCCGTGACCTGAAAGGTAGTATTGGAGTCTCCAAGTCGCCCCGCCGTCATCGCTCCTATATCGCTCCTATATATCACGCCACCTCCGGATTGGGAGCCCACCGACCACAGAGTCCTCTCGTTCAACGCCTCCAGGTCGCTGATGGTTATTCCGTATGGGTAAGCCCTTATGACCTCGCTCCAGGTTAGACCTCCGTCACGGGTCCGGAAGATGATGCCCCCGGTGGCGGCGTACGCGTTGAGTCCGCCCAAAGGGCACACGGAGACGATGTCGTCCTCTTTGCCCAAGCGCGTGTCTAAAGTGCACGCCCAGTTCTCGCCTCCGTTCATCGACACCAACAAGTCGCCGCTTTTAGCCCCCGCCAACATCAAAGAGCCGTCCCTGGCCAAGTCCAGGCACATGATCCTCATGCCGTAAAGGTAACTCCCGACTTTAGACCACCCAGCGCTGCCGGGGGTGGTTTTATAAGTGTAAGTGTGGTGTGCCCGGTCGTGTTCCGACCACCAGCTGAGGGTCGCGAAAGCGAGATCTGCTCTCAACGCCCTTATGCAAAGGTGGGCTTCAGCGGTGACTACACCTTCAGGGGATTCAAAACGGGTCCAGGTCATGCCGCCGTCGGTGGAGCGGTACACATCCATGTTGTGGTTGTATAGCCAAATGGAGCCGTCTTTTCCGACCTCAAGGTCGTATAGAAGACGACCGGACGGTGGTTTCGGACAAGGGATCTCCGTCCAAACGACACCGCCGTCTACGGTCTGGTAGAGGACATTGCGAGTGCTATCCGCCTCGCTGTAGACACCCAAGGAGAGGAGGGAATCCCTACCGGTGCAGTGCATGTCGTAGATGATTATCCCGTAGGAAGTGGGGTTGCGATATATTTCCCTCCAGCTCATCCCGCCGTCAGTGGTCCGGTAGAGGCAGAAAGGTCCCGCTGCCCAAGCAACTTGAGGGTCGAAGGCGGACACTTTTTCCAAAAAGACTGAGCTGGGGATGCCGGCTGACCGCTCTTCCCAGGTCCTGCCGCCGTCAACGGTCCTATATGCTTTGTTAGGGCCCAGGGCCCATGCCAGATCACCGCTCAGGGCATGGAGGGATGAGAGGCGTGGGTAGTTCCGGTTGGGCCAGGCGCTCGAGAACGGGGAGCGGTTCAACCAAGTTTTTCCCATGTCCTGAGAGACCAACACCGAGCCGTTATGACCCAGGGCCCATAGCGTTCCCTCGGCAGTGACCTGCACGGCATACCTGGGATCGTCGTAGACCCAGTAACCCAAGTTGCGTGCCTCCCAGGCTGAACCCGTCTCCGTTTCCGCGCGAGTCGCACCGGAGCGCAGACCCAGGATCGAGGCGGATGTCAACATCAGGAAGAGCGAAAATACAGAGAGGCGAAACAGGATGAAAGAGATCCTCGTCCCCTTCGGTCCGAGCCCACGATCCATGATTACCCCCTTTCCCCCAATGCCCCTTCGCTTGGCTGAGTTGGCGATGCGGAATTCGACTCAAAAAAGGTTCTTTGTCGGAAGATGAAATTGTACAAAAATTTTAAATTATTACGGATTCTGAAAACAATATTGTTCGGATTTTTTGTCTCTCCGCCGTTACGGCGGCTTGAAGGAGAGGGCCAAATGTAATGGGCGGCATTTTGCGGAACGCCTTGTACAGGGGGCCTTTCTGAAGATTTGGCCGCCGGGCCAAAGGTTCTACGGTGGGGTTCATGGCAAGGCCCACCTGCGGCGATTCATCCGCCGCGGGGATCGTCTTCAGAACCTCGCTTGCTCTTTCCCTCCGGCAAGGAAGGTGGATGCAAACTGCGACCGATCCGAGGCGGGGAGGGATGATTACCAGGGACCCTCATTCCCGAGGATTTTCCCCGGTCCTATCTTGATGAGGGTTTGATGCCAGTTTTCGTTAAGGGGACCGGTCCCAGTTTCGGTCTTGAAGTGATCCTGGGTTGGTGAGGCTATGTCGCCTTGAAAAAATGGAGCCGGTGAGAGGAATCGAACCTCCAACCGACCGCTTACAAGGCGGTTGCTCTGCCATTGAGCTACACCGGCGTACAGATAAAGTATAGCGAATGCGTGAGGGATAGTCAGGCCGAGTCGCCCGCTGCCGCGTTTGATCCATAGTCTTGGTGTGCCATTTGAAGCACAAAGAGAGGGTTTCGTTGATGGGCCTATCCGACGAACCCCTTCATGCCTCGCTCACGGCCGGCGCGACTCCCTCTTCGTCGTCTTTGCGCAGGGAAAGGATCATGGAACCGCCTATGATGGCCACGAAGGAGGAGAGTCTCAGAAGGAGCATGCCGCCACTTTTGGGGAGGGGTTCGTGCATGGCCACGATGCCTATGATAATGGGGATGAGGTTGGACATCCCCGTGGTGATGGGAACCACCACCACCGCTTTTCCTCTCTGCATGGCGATCTGATCGAAGATCAAGGTCACGAAGGGCATGAGGAATACGAGCCAGATGAAAGGGGAGGAGACGGCGTGGCGGAACCCCCTCATCCAGAAACGGCTCCCGAAGTCGTTCCAGGCCAGCTTCACCAGCACGGCGTTCAGGCCTATGAGGACCCCGTTAGCTAACGCTATCAGGTTGGCGGCGCGCTGATGCCTCTGGGTTAGCCCGCGATAAAGGGCGACGGAGGCGGCGACGAAGAAGAAGATGACGAAGAACCAGAGTACGACCTGGTTGTAGCTGAACCGTTTGGTGGGCGCTCCCACCAGGCTTCTTCCCAGCATGAACAGCCCCAACACTATGGTGCCGATGCCCAGCCAGTCGTAAAGGGTGGGCTTCTCCCTGAGCTTGGTGATGGCCAAGATGGCCAGGAGGGCTATTCCGGAAGTGTTTATGGGCTGGATTATGGAAAGGGGAGCCAGTCCAACGGCTATGCCCTTGATGAAGGTCCCCGCCAGTTGGAGGCCTTGGGCTTCCAGCCAGGGCTTGCAGGAGAGGAAGGTGCGCAGTGTCTCCAAGGGTTTTTGGGTACCGATGAGGGGGAGCTTGTCCAGCTCCCTTTTCTGCATGTATCCACTGTAGTTGATCATGGCCGTGGCCACGAAGGCCATGAGTATCGCCAGTATAAGTATCTTCATCACCTCCCTTTCGGATATTTTAGAGGCAAGAGTCACCGGGTTGAAGCCAATACAAGGACTCATCGGGTTTTATCGGGTATGCCCTCCGAATGCATGAAGGGTGTGATGTCGAGGATGACCAGGGTACTGGTGGCCCTGAGCGGGGGAGTGGATTCGACGGCGGCGGCTCTCGCTCTGTTGAAAGAGGGATATGAAGTGAGGGGCGTCACCTTCCTTTTACGGGATGGTGAGGGCGGGATCGATTCAATGCCCGAGCTCATGAAGGCAAAGGAGGCATCCGCGAGGCTCGGTATCGAACACGAGGTGATCGACCTCCGGGATGAATTCTATCGGGAAGTGGTCGATTACTTCGCCAAAGAGTACATGAGGGGACGGACTCCCAACCCGTGCGTCGTCTGTAACCGGAAGGTGAAATTCGAGAGACTGTTGGTGTTGGCATTGGAGAGGGGCTGCGAACTGGTGGCCACCGGACATTACGCCCGGCTGCTGCGGGAAGGTAACAGGGCTAGGTTGATGAGGGCAAGGGATGTCAGTAAGGACCAGTCATATGTCCTGTACCGT
>JACVJK010000059.1 GCA_015711955.1 Actinomycetota bacterium
GCCCCCAATAGGTAATGGACTCTCACCGTGGCCTCTGAGTCGTTGGGGTTCATGAGGCACAGCCAGGTCTCAAAGCCCTGCCTGGTGGTCCCCTCGGCGAAGAACCACGACCGGGCCGGTCCGGTGGACCCCACCGCGTTGTGCCCTCCCGACGCGAAACCTTTGTAGTCGAAGTACATGGGCCTTTCCGCCACCACGGGCAGGTCCGACTCCACCCTCAGGGCCACGTCCACCCCCGCCCCCACCACGTCGTTGACGAACACGGTGCGTCGGGAGCGGGCGGGAACCCTGACCTCCCTCTCCAGGTTCCTCCCCTGTCCTGCCCCCAATAGGTAATGGACTCTCACCGTGGCCTCTGAGTCGTTGGGGTTCATGAGGCACAGCCAGGTCTCAAAGCCCTGCCTGGTGGTCCCCTCGGCGAAGAACCACGACCGGGCCGGTCCGGTGGTCGCGAAAGCGGAGTCCCCACCCGGCCAAACCCCCTTGTACAGGTAATACATGGCCCTCTCCACGTAAAAGGCGCGATCCGATGAGAGGAAGACGCCGAAGTCCTTCTCCTCCCCCAAATATTCGTTGACGAAGAGGGTGAAGCGGGATAGCGGCTCCAATCGGTGAGAGAATGCGACGGGAGCACCTCCCTCGAGGAGGAAGCTGCCCTCCACCATGGCTGGCTCTACGCCGGGATTGACCAGGCATAGCCAGGAGTGAAAGCCCTTGCGGGTGGTCCCTTCCGCGAGGTACCAAAGGTGCTCACCGGCAGCGGCCAGCGCGGCCACGGCGTCCACCATGCCGTGGCCAGTGTCGGGATCCCAGCCTTTTGGACCCAGATCCCTTGCGGTGGAGCGTATGATCTCCATCGCTTGCGAGGGAGGCATCTTGGGATGGAGGGAGGCGAGGAGGGCGCACACCGCCGCCACTTGGGCGGCGGCCAAGCTGGTCCCTTCCGCCCAGTAGAGGGTGAAGCCCGACTGCGGGTTCCCCGGGATGCGATAGCTCTCCTGAGGAACGCCATCAGGCCGCCCGTCTCGGTTATCGTCCCGTGTGAGGTCGCCCCCGGGAGCCATCACGTCCAGCCCTCGGCCTCGGTTAGAGTAATGAGCCCTGACGTCCCGCATGTCGGTGGCGCCCACTGCCAGCACGAAACCCTCCTCGTCGGCGGGGCAGGCCATGCCCCCGGGATAGCCCGGATAGGAACCTTCGTTGCCCGCCGCTGCCACCAGTATGCATCCGCGCTGGAAGGCATACCGTACCGCCTCCGCCACCGTCTGGCTGTGGCGGGAGGAAGCCACCCCCAGGCATATGACCTTCGCCCCCCGATCGGCGGCGTACCTGATCCCCGAGGCCACCCAAGAGGCATACCCCTTTGCGGTGACGTCCAGGACCTTTACCGGCATGATGCCCACGCGGGACGCTATGCCCGCCCCTCGTAATCCGTTGTTGAAGCCGGAGGCGATGATGGAGGCCATCATGGTGCCGTGGCCGTTGTCGTCGTCGGGGTAGGGGTCACCTTGGACGAAGTCGTAGCCGGGAACGAAGTGGGCCTCCGCCAGGTCGGGAGCCCTGAAGAAGCCGTCCCCGTCACGATAGGCTATCCCGGAGTCCACCACCGCCACCACCACCGAAGGATCTCCTAAGCTACGGCCCCAGGCCTCGGGGACCCGAAGACGGGGGAGGTTCCACTGGAGCGGGAAATCGGGGTCGTTGGGCCTGGAGGCGGCCCGAAAGAGGACGTCTTCCTCCACCCATTCCACGCCGGGTAGATGACGGAGATCCTCGGGCCGGTCGGTGGGTAGTTCCAAGACCGCCAAGGAGCCCCCCAGCTTCGCCGCATTCCCGTGGCTGGAGGACAACCAGGAAAGCAGGGATTTCTCGTCACGAACCTTCGCCACCCACCTTTTTGGCGGGTCGCACCGGGTATCCCCGTCCTCTGGCACGGTCGATTCATGCGTTCCAAAGTCCAGGAGTGGCTCAGGAGTTGATAGGGATGACCCTTCGAGGAATTCTACCGGTGTTCCCGGCTCCGACGAACCGCCGTGTTTCCCGGAGAAGTCCCCCCGGCCGCCCGCGGCAAGCAGGAGGACGAGCAGCAAGATCGCCAATGGTGCCTTGACGGGAACCCTACTTTGTCTCCCGGGAAAACCCACTTCCTTCCCCCTTTCCCATGACGCTCGGCCTTCACATCGTCGTGGGCGAAAGTCGCTACCAAAAGAACGCGGGATTGTCGATGGCGTGGACGTTCGCCCTTTCCCGGGGTTAACCCTAGCCCTTATTGCCGCTTTTACCAAGAATACCATGTGAAGGCGGATCGTAAACATCAGCGGCCCAGGGTTTGCCTTCTCTCCGACGTACCCGGGATCGGCTCGAGACCGGAGAGCCGGCTCCGTCCCTCTGCGTCAACCCTTCTTCTTACGAGTGGAAAGGTGTTCGGCCAGCCTCTCCACTCCTCGGGCCAGGTTCTCCAGACGATTGGCGTAACTGAAGCGGATGTAGCCTTCCCCGTTCTTTCCGAAGTCGATCCCGGGAGTCACCGCCACCCCCGCCTCCTCCAGCAGCTCCATGGCGAAGGAGTAGGAGTCGTCGGTGAAGCGCCGGGCGTTGGCCAGGATGTAGAAAGCACCTTGGGGTTCCACCGCCACCCCGAACCCCAGTTCCCGCAGGCGGGGCAGAAGGAAACGCCGACGCTCGTCGTAGGTCCTCACCATGTGGGCCACCTCGTCGTCGCAGCCGGTGAGGGCGGCGATTCCCGCTTGCTGCACGAAGGAGTTGGCCGATATGAAGAGGTTTTGCTGCATCTTCTGGATGGGGCGCACGAACTCCGGCGGTGCTATGAGGTAGCCCAGTCTCCACCCGGTCATGGCGTAGAGCTTGGAGAACCCGTTGACCACGAAGGCACGGTCGGTGAACTCGAGGATGGTGTGCTCCCGTCCCTCGTAGACCAGGCCGTGATATATCTCGTCGCTCACCACGTAGAAACTGTCCCTGCCCATTTCCGCTATCTCCTCCATCACCTCCGGCCCCAACAAGTTGCCGGTGGGATTGGAGGGCGAGTTTATGACCACCGCCTTGGTGCGGGAGGTGAGCCGCCGCGATATATCCGCGGGCCGGTACTGAAAGCCCTCCTCCTCGTGGACCGGCACCGCCACGGGTTCGCCGTCCACGAACTCCACCATGTTGGGGTAGCAAGCGTATCCGGGATCGGACACGATCACCTGGTCGCCCGGGTCCAGAAGGGAGGCGAAAACCAACAGCAGGGCTGGGGAGCTTCCGCTGGTCACGATGATGCGGTCGGGATCCACCTCCACGTTGTATTTCTTGAGATAGTGTCGGGAGATGGCTTCTCGCAGCTCGGGGAGCCCGCGACTGTCGGTATAGTGGGTCATGCCCTGGAGCATGGCCCGACAGGCCGCCTCTTTGACGCAGGCCGGGGTGTCGAAATCGGGCTCTCCCACCTCCATGTGCACGATCTCCCGCCCTTCCCTTTCCATCTGTAGGGCTTTCTCCAGCACCTCCATGACGAGGAAGGGGGGAATCTGCTTGCCCCTTCTGGCAATCATCTGGCCAACCCCCCTCGGGCAACCGCCAGTAAAACACTTTCCTGCCGCCTTTTCCGTCCCCGGAGGCGAAGGCCGGTTGGGTGACAATATAGGTCAGTATATTTCATTGCGAATGTCGAGATAAAGGAAGGCGCAAAGGCCTTCGAGGCCTGGGGAAGGTGGTAGGCGCGGCGGGAGGATTGGCCTGTGTGGGTGGCGGAGAGGTCTCGATCTGGATGGTTTGCAAGCCCCACCCGTGCTGATCCGGTCGGCAAGACCTCTCGGCATCTTGAGCCGGAAAAGAGGACGGTTTGGACAGACCCAAAAGGTCATGAGAGGTAGAAGACATCGCTTCCGGGCCGGTTTGACCACCCGTTTGGTTTCGAAAATCTTCCGACAGGTTGAGTCCCTCGAGCGAGGTGGCATCAAAAGTCGATCCGGCCCGTGTGGCTTTCCTTGCCCGTTCTCAAACCCGGTACCCGTGGCGGTCTGGTTGGGATACCCTAATGGACCCATGCTGGTAGGGCGAGGCCGAAATCGCTGAGGCGGGGTTGACGGTCACCGGGTTCCCAGTTCTTCATGCGAGTTCCGGGTTCTTCATGCAGGAGAGCGGGAAGCGAGTTCGGGAAACGGTATTCCCCTGAAGGTCGGGAACGGCGTCCGCAACTTGGCCTTCCTCGTGGCCTCCTTCGTTCCGGGGCGGGATTCCTCTAAGGGGAGATTGGCGAGGATCAGAATTTATCCAGGTCGGGTGCCCGATGAGTCATATAAAAGTGAGTCTTGTGTGGATATTGTCAAACCTCGTGTGAGAGGATATTGGCGTGTCTCTTGATGGCCCAACAAACTCAAGCCCATCGCCGGGCTCAAAGCGTCCCTTCCATAGGTAGAGGCGCGGGCGATCGCGAAGCGCGAGGTTTCCATGGAGAAAGGAGGATGCCCGTGGACTGGGAAGCCCTGAGGAACCGAATCAAGGCGGATTTCGAGGAAAAGAACAATACTCGGGAAGAGGTGCTCAAGCTCTGCCGCTCCCTGATCCAGACCTCCAGCTACGTCATCCGGGCCGTGCACAGGAGGGAGTGGGAGGAGGCCAACGAGCTGGTTCGGCAGGCCAAGGAGATCTCTCGCAGCATCACCGAGATGACGAGGGACCATCCCGAGGTATACACGGCGGGCTTCGTTCACGATGCCCAGAAAGAATTCACCGAGGCAATGGCCACCTACTCCCTAATCCGGGGCGAACCCCTCCCCGAGCCCGAGGAATTGGGAGTGGAGTTTCCCGCCTACCTGAACGGGTTGGGAGAAGCCGTGGGGGAGCTTCGCCGATCCATATTGGACCTCATACGGGATGGGCACCTGGAGAGGGGGGACGAGCTCCTCTCCTATATGGACGACATTTACTATTTGTTGGTCTCCTTCGACTACCCGGATGCCATCACCGGGAACCTCCGGCGCACCACCGACATCGCCCGGGGGATCATCGAGAGGACCCGGGGAGACCTCACCACTGCCATCCGCCAGAGCAAGCTACGCCAGGCCATATCCGATCTGGAGGAGCGCCTGAGGTCAGGGGGTCCAGAATAGCGGAGTCCGTTTACACTAATGGGGCTACCCATTCCCGCTTGTCACAGACCGCCCACCCGGGACATCACCAACCCGGAGGACGTGAGGTCGTTCTATGAGCGGAAAACCCGCCATCCCCGGGACCGTTTTCACGTGATCCCGGGCACTGCCTACGTGGACTTGGTTATGGGGCTCAACGCTCCGTCGCAGTTATATCCCTTGGTGGACGCCTGGTTGAGGGGCCTTGAGTGAGAAAGCCCGGACGGGGAACCAGGGTTCTTCTTGAGGAAAGGAGGTGTGCGGGGCGAAAGTTGTCGTGTGGTTTCAAGGTGGGGGGCCGCGGACGGCGGTCCCCCCATTGGTTCGCGTAAACGGCTCGAGGGTCGAGGATGGATGGCATGACTTAAGACTAACAGCTCGGCGGGCTCGGATGCTCTCAGTGGCTGCGGAGGCAATTAAACCTGAAGACCGCAGAGGAACTCAAGGGTTTTATCCCCACCGTTTCGCCTCATTGTGGGATGATTGAGGGTGTATTACCGCCAACCCGACGTCCCTCTTGTCCCATATACCGGGTAAGCAGAACCATTTAGGCCTTCCGGTCAGCTTGATCTCCCAGTACTTCTTATAATTCCTCTGCGTAACGTACGGTCGTCCCCCAAAGTTTCCTTGCCCTAAAGATTCGCCTTTTAATCGAAACGGCTTTCACTCCAGTGCGCTTTTTCGCTTGTTGCCTCAAAACCACATAACCCCTTGAATTTTCGGTACTCCCAAATTATGATTTCGGCGTCCCCGATTTAACCGTGCCATGGGGTTAGCCCGCATAAGCACCCGCGTTCGAGCGGCGCGCGGAAAAAGGCGGGAAATCCCTCCAAGCAAAAGACGTCTTGTCCGATCGGCTCGGGGTTTTGCCCGAATAGCAGGGGTTGACGCAAGAGCAGGGTGGGAGTGTCGTAAAGGAGTTCGAACGGTTATCAATCAGTGGTAGATATATTTTTGTTTGGTTTGTTGCGCATGGCCTGGCAGGAGCAGGATGCGGCACGGGGAAAGGAGTGAGAGATGGAGTACTGGGCCTTGGTTACCGGAGCTGCCGCCCTGGTAGGTCTCCTCGTGGCCTTCACCTACTCCAGGATGGTGACCCGTGAGGACGCAGGCGATGAGAAGATGCAATCCATCGCCGCTGCCATCCGGGAAGGGGCGATGGCCTTCATCCGGAGGGAGTACCAGGTGCTGGCGGTGTTCGTCTTGGTGGTCTTTGCCCTCATCGCCATCTTCATCTGGTACAAGCCAGTGGACGTGGTGGATGGACAGAGGGTGATCGGCTCCGGCGTTTACACCGGTATTTACACCGCGTTGGTTTACGTGCTGGGGGCCATCTGTTCCATGACCGCCGGGTTCGTGGGCATGAACATAGCCACCAAGGCAAGCGTCAGGACCACCCGCGGAGCTGAGAAAGAGGGCATAGGTAAGGCCCTCACCATAGCTTTCCGGGGGGGGGCGGTAATGGGCCTAACCGTGGCTGGACTGGGGCTTTTGGGCCTCTCCCTGGTTTACTTGGTGTTCGTGAAGTGGTGGCAGGTGGTCACCGATCCCGCTGGCCAGGCCTCCATCATCGCTGGGTTCGGCCTCGGGGCCAGCTCGGTGGCCCTGTTCGCCCGCGTGGGAGGAGGTATCTACACCAAGGCCGCCGACGTGGGGGCCGACCTGGTGGGCAAGGTGGAGGCCGGCATCCCCGAGGACGACCCGCGCAACCCAGCCGTCATCGCCGACAACGTGGGGGACAACGTGGGAGACGTGGCCGGAATGGGCGCCGACCTCTACGAGTCCTACGTGGGTTCCATCGTGGCTCCCATAACCTTGGCGGCCACCGTCTTCGCCCTATCGGGCTCCAGTGGGGTGGTGAAGGGCATGCTCCTTCCCATGATGATCGCCGCGGTGGGCATCATATCCTCGGTGATCGCCACCCTCTTCGTCCGCAGCAAGGAAGGTTCCCATCCCGCCCGTGCCCTCAACGCCGGGAGTTACGGAGCGGCGCTTCTCACCACCATCGGAACCCTTTTCGTGGTGATTTTCTGGTTGCGCGGGGTGGAGAGCGTGAAGAACCCGGTGGGTTTCTGGGTCTCCATCGTGTCGGGCCTGATCGCTGGACTGGCCATCGGGTGGATCTCGGAGTTCTATACCTCCGATCGATTCCCGAAAGTGAGAGAGATCGCCAAGTCCTCCCAGACCGGTCCTGCCACCACCATCCTGGCCGGCTTCTCGGAGGGCATGGAGAGCACCGCGGGGGCCATAATAATGCTGGTGGGGGCCATCGCTGCCGCTTACTTGGCGGGCGAGTGGGCCATGCCCGACGTGGCAAACAGCGGCATATACGGCATAGCCCTAGCCGCTATTGGGATGCTGTCCACCACGGGCATGACGGTCTCGGTGGACGCCTACGGGCCCATCGCCGACAACGCCGGCGGCATATCTGAGATGAGCGGACGTCCCCCGGAGGTGCGTCGCATCACCGACAGCCTGGACGCCTTGGGTAACACCACGGCGGCCATCGCCAAGGGATTCGCCATCGCCTCCGCCGGGGTCACTGCCCTGGCCCTGTTCAAGGCCTACACGGCGGCGGTGGGCATCACCGTGATCGACTTGGCTCGCTGGCAGACGGTGGTGGGAATGTTCTTGGGAGGGATGTTCCCCTTCCTTTTCTCCTCCATGGCCATCAAGGCGGTGGGCAGGGCGGCTTACGACATGATAGAGGAGGTGCGTCGCCAGTTCCGGGAGATACCCGGACTCAAGGATGGGAAGGAGGGGGCCAGGCCGGAGTACGCCCGCTGCGTGGACATCTCCACCAAGGCGGCCCTCAAACGCATGGTTCCTCCTGCCACCATCGCCATAGTGAGCCCGGTGATCCTCGGACTATGGGATGTGCAGGCTTTGGCCGGCTATCTGGCCGGTGCCCTGGTGGTGGGTTTCCTGGTGGCCATCTTCATGGCCAACGCCGGAGGGGCTTGGGACAACGCCAAGAAGTACATCGAGGCCGGAAACCTGGGAGGCAAGGGAACTCCCACCCACGCCGCCGCGGTGGTAGGGGACACGGTGGGAGACCCCTTCAAGGACACCGCCGGCCCCTGCATGAACATCATGATCAAAGTCATGTCGGTGATAGCGCTGGTGTTCGCGCCCCTTTTCCTCAGATGACCGTTGGATGCGGATTGGAGGGGCCGGCTTGGCCGGCCCCTTTTCATTGGCCTCGTGACCCCGGCCGCTCGTTCAATCTCTGGCTACCGGGGGCCCACTGATCCCCGGTCTCTCATGGCGATGCATCCTTTCCGCGGGGCCTGGGGGAGAGTTCACAGAAGGAAGATCGCAAACCCCCATCTTCATGGAAGGCATCGGTGAGGGTTGTTTCCTGCCCAGGGGGGGTTTCTTCCCCAGTGGTTGCCATTCGATCTTCACCTCCTTGACTTCCCGAGCCCCTTTGCCCCGCTTTCTATCGGTGCTCTTCCAATCGGCCCCTGGTATGTCACCCATCGCTGTTACCTGCTTTCCAAGGGAGGTTCCCCGCAGTCCACGAATCTCTCGAGGAACGACTGGCCAATGGAGACTGCCCTTGCAGTCGGAGGAGCATGCGTTGACAGGGTTGAAAAAAAGTGATAGTCGTAGGCGCCGAAAGTTCCACGGAGGAAGGGATGAGATGAAACTGATAGTCACCGAAAAAGACACAACCGCTCGACGCATATCCCAAATCCTTTCCGGGGGCAAGGCCAAGAACGTTTCCCGGGGAAGGGTACCGATATACTCCTTTCGTTCCGATGGCGAGGAGTACCGGTGTATAGGCCTGAAAGGGCACATCTTGAAGGTGGATTTCCCCGAGAAGTACCGACAATGGCAGGAAGTGGAACCCCGGGAGCTGATCCACGCCGAGATCGTCAAGGTTCCCACCAACAAAAGCCTCATCAAGTTGGTGCAGGATGAGGCCAAGAAGGCGGACGAGGTCATCATCGCCACCGACTTCGATAGGGAGGGCGAGCTCATAGGGGTGGACGTGATAAACAAGGTCAGGGAAGTGAAGCCGGAAATAAAGGTCCGGCGGGCCAGGTTCTCCTCCCTCACCCCCGCAGAGATCAAGAGGGTCTTCGCCGCCCTGGAGGAACCCTATTACGATCTGGCTTCCGCGGGGGAGGCGCGCCAGGACATAGACCTGATTTGGGGTGCGAGCCTCACCCGCTTCATTAGCCTGGCCTCCACCCGGTTGGGCAAGAATTTCCTTTCGGTGGGAAGGGTGCAGAGTCCCACCTTGGCCCTGATCGTGGACCGGGAGAAGGAGAGGCGGGAGTTCGTGCCCACTCCCTTCTGGACCTTGAGGATTCACTGCCGGAAGGGAGAAGAGGTCTTCCCGGCGGTTCACCAAAAGGAGCGTTTCCCCACCGAGGAGGAGGCGCAGGAAGCCATGAAGCGCCTGGGTGAGGCAGCAGAAGTCAAGTCGCTGAAGGAGACCGTGAAGGAGGTACCCCCACCCGCTCCCTTCAACACCACCTCCCTTCTATCCGCTGCCGCGTCTTTGGGGTTCTCCGCCGCCAGGGCGATGAGCCTGGCCGAGACCCTTTACATGAACGGTTACATAAGCTACCCCAGGGTAGACAACACGGTCTACCCCGATTCCCTCGATTTTAGGGGAATTTTACGGGAACTCTCCCAAGTACCCGAGTTCGAGGGGTTATGCGAGGAACTTTTGCAGGCGAAGAAGTTCACCCCCACCCGGGGGAAGAAGCAATCCACTGACCATCCTCCTATCCATCCCACCGCCGCGGCCAACAAGGAGGAGCTGGGCGAGCAGGAATGGCGCCTGTACGAGCTGGTGGTGCGACGCTTCATGGCCACTTTGGGGAACAGCGCACGGGTGGCCAACCTGAGAGTGGACCTCATCTGCGGCGAAGAGCCCTTCGTGGCTCGGGGGTCGCGTATCTTGGAGGAGGGTTGGTACCGTTTCTACACCTACGGGCGCAGGAAGGAGACGCTCCTGCCCCCCCTGCAGGAGGGAGAGGTTTTGCAGCTGGCTTCTCCTCCCGAACTCAAGAGGGGGGAGACTCAACCGCCCCCTCGATATACCCAAGGAAGGCTCATCGAGAGGATGGAGGAACTGGGATTGGGCACCAAGTCCACCCGTCACGCCATCATAGAGAGCCTATATCAGAGGGGCTACATATACGGGGATCCCATCGCCCCCACCGAGACGGGTATAGCCGTGGCGGAGGCGCTGCGCAAGTTCGCCGGCGTGATCTCATCTCCCGATATGACCGCCCAGCTGGAGCGGGACATGGACGCCATAGCCGAGGGCAAGGAGTCCCGGGAGGAGGTGGTAACCAAGTCCCGGGCCATGCTGGAGGAGGTGATGGACCTGCTGGAGAGCAGCCGCCAGCAGGTGGCGGAGGAGATCCGCAACGGTATAAGGGAGGACCGAGCCCTGGGCGCTTGCCCCGGTTGCGGGTCCCAGTTGAGGTTGCTCAAGGCCAAGAAGACGCGGAAGAGGTTCGTGGGGTGCGAAAATTACCCCAAATGCCGGGTGACCTATCCCCTGCCTCAGTTCGGGATGGTGGTGCCCACGGGGGAGAGCTGTCCCGAATGTGGGTCGCCCCGCATAAAGGTGGTGAACAAGGGCAGAAAGCCCTGGGTCCTCTGCCTGGATCCCGAGTGCCCCACCAAAAAGGAGGAGAAAGAGGCCGTGGTGGAGGCCCAGGAAGAAGGGTGAGCCGGGGTCTTGGGCATGAAGAAGCTCGGGCATCAAGGCCCTGGCGGGGATCGGTTTAGGTTCTTCGAGAAGAAAAGGAAGTCGAAAGATGTACAAGGTAGCGATAGTAGGGGCGGGAATGGTGGGCTCCTGTGCCGCCTTCAACGTCGCCCAGGAAGGATGGGCGGACGTGGCGCTGCTGGACGCCAACGGGGACCTGGCCCGGGGAAAGGCCCTGGACATCGCCCATTCCCTCCATCTTGCCAGGGCCGCCACCAAGGTGGTGGGGGGAGATGATTATTCTTTGGCCGAGGGGGCGAGGGCGGGCATCATCGCCGCTGGTTTCCCCAGAAGGCCCGGCATGAGCAGGGAAGACCTCCTAAGGAGAAACTCCCTGGTGGTGTCCGAGGTCACGTCGAGGCTTCTCGAGGTCACTGGCCCAATACCCCTGGTGGTGGTCACCAATCCCTTGGACCTCATGACTTACCTGGCCTGGAAGGTGTCCGGTCTGCCCCGACAGAAGGTGATGGGGATGGCGGGGATGTTGGACGGCGCCCGCTACGCCTACTACGCCTCTTTGGAGTTGGGGGTGTCTGTAACGGAGATAGAGCCGATGGTCGTGGGGACCCACGGGGAGGAGATGCTGCCCCTCCCCCGGTTCACCACCGTGAGGGGCAAGCCCCTGAAGGAGCTGCTACCACCGGAGAAGCTGGAGGAGTTGGAGAGGAAGACGCGGGATGCAGGCGCGGAAGTGGTGCGTCTTATCGGATCGGGAAGCGCCCATTTCGCCCCGGGAGCCTGCGCCGCTCGCATGGTGCGTTCCCTGCTGAGGGGAGAAAGGCTGGAGGTGCCATGCAGCGTGAGATTGGAAGGCGAATACGGGCTCGAAGGAGTCTTTTTGGGGGTGCCAGTGGCGTTAGGGGCCGGGGGGTGGGAGTCCATCGTGGAGCTTCCCCTCAACGAGGAGGAGGCCTCTCGGCTGAGGGAGGCGGCGGAGGCCATGAGAAGGAGGGCAGAGGAGCTGGATGATTGGTTGGAGGGTTCCCACCAGGGATGAGATAGTCTCCTCGGTAGAGGAGATGGCCGTCCAGGCCAGCCTCGACCTCCCGGAGGACGTGAGGCGAGCCCTGGAATTTGCCCTGAAGGTGGAGACCGGGGAGTTGGCGCGCTATGCCCTCCAGATCCTCTTGGACAACGCCGAGATAGCGAAGAGGGAAGGCCTGCCTCTCTGTCAAGACACCGGCACTTTCCATCTTTTCGTGGAGGTGGGAGGTGGTGCCTGCCTACCTTCTTACCTGAGGGAAGCGGCTGAGGAGGGATTGAGGCGGGCCACGCGGAGGGTTCCCCTTCGACCATCACAGGTCATGGATCTACTGAGGGAGCGGAAGAATACCGGAGACAACACCCCTGTGCGAGTTCACCTCGATTTCCAGCCAGAACTGGAGGGAATGAGGCTTTCGCTGCTCGCCAAGGGTGGAGGCAGCGAGAACGTCACCTCCCTTTGCATGTTGTTGCCCGGAGATGGCGCCGAGGGCGTTAGGAAGGCAGTTCTGGAGGCGGTCAGAAGAAAAGCCGCCTCCGCTTGCCCTCCGGTGGTGGTGGGAGTGGGAGTGGGAGGCGACGCGGAGGAATGTTTGCAGCTGGCACTCAAGGGATTGTTAAGGCCTTTGGGTATCAGGAATCCCAAGCCTCACTTGGCCGAATTGGAAGAGGATCTTTTAGCGAAGGTGAACTCCCTGGGCATCGGCGCCGCAGGGCTGGGCGGAAGCGTCACCGCCCTGGACGTGCACCTGGAGGAGGCCCCGGCCCACATGGCCACCTTCCCGGTGGGGGTGGTGATCTGTTGTCACTCCCTCCGGCGGGCTCACAAGCTGATACCGATGGGTTGAGGCTGGCGCTTCCCGCCGGAAGAAGTGGAGGTGAAGGAGCGAGGGGCCGATGTCCCGTGGGGTGGCGCCGCAGGGCTGGGCGGAAGCGTCACCGCCCTGGACGTGCACCTAGAGGAGGCCCCTGACTGTCAAATCATCCTGCCCTATTGCCTAGGTCCAAGGAACGCCTTTTGGTTTGGTGGTGTGAAAGGAGGGTGGGGACGCCGTCGCGTATGGCGGAAGGTTCGGTGGAGGATATGTACCACGGCAGAGGAAAGGACGGCACTCTCGGGGATGGGGAATTCTGCAGCCCTTACATGACCCCGGAGGGCAAGGCCTTCGGGAGGACAGAGGAGAGCTTACAGATACAGCCCTCTGCTTACGGCCCCCTGTTG
>JACVJK010000060.1 GCA_015711955.1 Actinomycetota bacterium
CGTCCCTCCTACCCCAATACATCGCCCTCTCCACCACCACCGGGCGATCCGACTCCACCCGGGTGGAATGGTCGGAGGAGAAAAGCGAGTTGACCGGGATGGTGAGGCGGGAGGTCCCGGACATGGGGTAGGTGCGCACCTGGGTCCTGCCGTCCGGGAACATGAAGGTCACCCTCACCGTGGCTCGGTCGACCCCGGGGTTCTGCACCAGCAGGTATTCCTCGAAGCCCCAGGCGGTGGTCCCCTCCGCCAGGTACCAGGTGGTGGAGGGAACGGGCCGGTTCACAGACCTGAACACGCTGACAGAGGAGGTTCCCGTGAAAACTTCTCCTCCCCGGGAGGCCACCGCCCGGACCTCCAGCCGACTCATCCCCTCCCCCAGCGAGTCGAGGTCATATACGGGAAAGGCGCATTCCACCATGGCGGACGGGGAGGAGGGCCGGAACTCGTCCACCAGCACCCCATTTAGCCACAGCTCCAGCCGAACGATGGGCGCATGATCTCCCCTCGCCTGGGCCCTCACCTTGCCACCTGCGGGAAACGACCCGTCCTGCGGATGTAGCACCCTCACCCGGGGAGTGCAGAGAGCAGCAAAAAGGTCGATTATCCCCCAACCGTATTCTGGGTCGTGGCCGGGGCTGCCTCGGTCCCGGGCAGAATCCCTGAGGCGTTGAAACACCTCTTTCGGGGTGGAATCGGGTTGATCCGCCAGAAGGAGGAGGGCGGCACCGGAGACGTGAGGCGCTGCGCTGGAGGTGCCGGAGAGAAGGCGGTATCCCCGGCCGATCCAGGTGCCGTAGATGCCCTCTCCGGGTGCGGTCAGGTCCACCTTCTCGTTATAGTTGGAGAAAGAGGACCGGATACCGTTGCGGTCGGTGGAACCCACTCCCAACACATAGGTGTGGCCAGCCGGATAGTTGACTCGAGCGTCCCCCTGGTTGCCCACAGCCGCCACCAGAACGCAGCCCCTGGCATGCGCCTCAGCCAACGCGTCCGCCAGGATTCCCGAATTGGTGGAGGAGACCAGACTCATGTTGATGACCCGGGCTCCCTCTTCCACCGCCCGGAAGACCGATTTCACCACCGCGTCCACGGTACCCTCGCCGTTGGGCCCTAAGGCTCTCAAGGGAAGGACTTTGGCCCTCCAGTCTATCCCTGCGATACCCATGCCGTTGTCGGTCACGGCACAGATAACCCCCGCCACGTGGGTGCCGTGGCCGCTCTCGTCCTGGGGATAGGGGTCGTTCTGGAAGAAGTCGTAGCCGGGAAGCAGCCTTCCCGCGAGATCGGGATGGTTGAAATCCACCCCGGTATCCACCACCGCCACCACCAGGTCTCCCGAACCCCGGCAAAGGGCCCAGGCGTCCACGGCCCTCACGCCCCATCCACCCCCCAGATTCCACTGCCTGGTGAGAAGGGGATCATTGGGATAGACCGCTGATGCCGCCGCTTCCACAAGGCGCACCGCGTAATTGGGTTCCGCCCTCCTCACCAAGGGCGAGGACAGGAGTTCCCGGCAGGCCCTCTCCACCGACACCCCTTCTTTCAATCTGAGCTTGATCACCGGCCCGTGGAAAACCCTTTCGCCTCGGATCAAAAGCTCCCATCCCTCCGATTCCAGAAGATGGTGGAAACGAGAGGTGATCTCTTCCACTCCCAAATCCCCTGCCTCCCGGAGGGCCACCAGGACCTCGCCATCCCGAAAATCGCCCCACTGACAAAAGGCGCCATCCCCATTGGGCTCGGGCTCCGGTGGGAAAGGCCTCATCGCCGCCAGAGGATACCGGGATACCTCCGCAGAAGTTCCCCTGGAGGCCCCGCCGTAGCCATATGCATTGAATATCAGGCAGATGGTGAAAAACGTAACCAGGATGCGAAAAGTAAGGGAACGGGACATTGAAGCGCCGTGGGGATTCGTCCCGGTATCCCGCTTCCATTTTTTCCCTCTTTCTCGCAGGGCTGGGGAAAGGGAATTCTCCAAAGGGGCAACGTCTTTGCGCAGCGGCCTTGGGGCCTCAAGCTCGGAGATCTCATGGTGAAGTCTCCCGATCCCCCTGCGGCTCCCCCTATCGTGGCGCACCCCTGATGGGATCTCTACCTCCCGGCTGAACTTCGCTCGCGGGCTCATGTGATCACCGATGGGTGCCTTGAAAACGGAACGTATACACTCTCGGAAACTCTTCGGGTTACCCGTGAGCCCTGAGGCTTGCGTGAACTCGATCCTATCGTACCCTTGACTGCCGTCTCCGCCATCCCTCACCCATCCCTTTGCGTCCATGCCCCGCATGCCGAGATGGCTGTTTCGCCTGCGAAAGCGGCTCCTTCCCCATCTTTACGCCCAGAGGGCTGCTCGTGAGTCCGGCTGGCCGACACCCATCGTCATGACATCACCCTGGTTATGTTTGCGCCCACCGAGCGGAGCTTCTCCTCGAAGTTCTCGTACCCCCGATCCACGTGATGGATCTCCATCACCTCGGTGACCCCCTCCGCCGCCAACCCCGCCAACACCAAAGCGGCCCCGGCACGAAGATCGGTGGCGCTGACCTCGGCGCCACTGAGCCTCCCGACACCCCTCACCACCGCGTGCTGTCCTTTGATCTCTATGTCGCACCCCATGCGGTTGAGCTCCCCCACGAACATGAAACGGCTCTCGAAAACGTTCTCGGTTATGACGCTGACGCCTTCCGCCAAGCTGAGCAGAACCATCATTTGTGGTTGTAAGTCGGTAGGAAATCCAGGAAACGGCAGGGTGGCCACGTTCACCGCTCGGTACCGCTCTGCACCTCTTACTTTGAAACCTTCCTCGTGGAGCTCTACCTCCACGCCGGCTTCCCCCATCTTCTCCAGGGCCAACCTTAGGTGGAAGGGATTCACCCCCCTCACATCCAGCTCACCCCGGGTGACGGCAGCGGCCAACGCGAAGGTGCCCGCCTCTATTCGGTCCCCGATGGCGGCGTGATCGGTACCCCGCTCGGGGAGCCCTCCCTTCACCTCTATGAGGGGAGTTCCCGCTCCATGGACCTCTACCCCCATCCCGCGGAGGAATTCCGCCAGATCTTGGATCTCCGGCTCCCGAGCCGCGTTCTCGATCCTGGTCACTCCATCGGCCCCCACTGCCGCGAGCATCAGGTTCTCGGTGGCCCCTACGCTGGGAAAGTCCAGATATATGTTCCTGCCTTTGAGGCGTCGCGCCTTCACCGTTATGTATCCATGTTCGGTGATAACCTCTGCGCCCAGCATCTGCAGGCCTTTCAGGTGAAAGTCTATCTTCCTCGCTCCGATGTTGCAACCTCCTGGAATGGCCACCGACGCCTCGCCATACCGGGCCACCAAGGGTCCCAACACCAGGATGGAAGCTCTCATCTTCCGGACCAGATGATAGGGAGCCTTCCTGCCAGGGAACTCTCCCGATCTGATGCGCAGGACCTTGCCCTGCCACTTTACTTCCGCCCCCAGATGTAGGAGGACCTCCGCCATGGTCTCCACATCGGTTATGCGGGGCACGTTTCGGATGACGCACTCCTCCGGGGTAAGCAGGGCCGCCGCCATCAATTTGAGGACCGAGTTTTTGGCCCCGCTCACCTCTAACCTACCCGCAAGGGTTTTCCCACCTTCTATGACGAACTTCCCCTCCATGATCGCCACCCACGAAAGGCCTTACGGGCATCGCCGATCCCGTCTCATAGGGTCATCGAGCCCGTCAACTCCACCCTTCCCCCAGCCCACCGGAGAACTCCGCCTCTAAGTGACGGACTTCCCTGCCGTCATCCTCAACGAGGCAGACCCCATGGAAACAAAGGGCCTTTTCACGGTTGGTCCCAAGCTCAATGGGGATGATAACACTCGGTGGTGTACGAGCATAGTATTGTCGCTGCGATAGGTGGGTCTTCTCTGAAATCGCGAGGACTCAGGATTCGCCCCTGATCCGGGCCATACGGGCTTCCGCTTTCTGCTCCAGGGCCCTTTTCACCTTCTTGAGGCGGAATACGTTCTCCCTGGCCCTTTCCTCGAGACTCATCTCTATGAACTTTATCTGTTCGTCAAGATTGGGGATGACGATGTTCTCCAAGGCATTGACCCGGCGGTTGGTCTTGCGCAGTTCCTCGCCCAGACGCCTGAGCTTCGTCTCGATATCGGCGCTCTCCATGATCACGTCGATGATCTCCTCGAACTTCTCCGCCGCGGAGTCCACCCGGCTGGAAACCCCCGTCACGCCGTAACCCCTTTTCAAGGCCGACCTCATGGTGCTCTGACCCTTGCGGATGGTGGGGATGGGAACCCCCATCACGTGGGTTCCCGTTATGTCCACCAACACCTCACCCTGGGAGGCGTAGGAGGCGGAACGCACCGTCTGCCCGCCTTCTTTGGCCTTGGCCATGGCTAGGTCGTACTGGGCGTCAGCGGTGACCCTTTCCAAGCGAAGGGAGAGGCGCATGGTCTCGTCGATGATGGGCATGAACTCGAGGAGCAGAGCATCTCTTTTCTTCTTGAGCAGGTTCATGCCCTGTTCGGCCAGGTTTCGGTTGACCTTCAGGCGGAGAAGCTCACTCCGGGTAGGCTTAACCTGTTCCATCTGCCCGCGTCTCCCCTTCGCTCGCCAAACCTCCGGCTCAGCCCTCGCTGATCACCAGCTCCTGAGCCTTCTCCGGGTTGTAATACTTGTCTATATACTCTTGCTTTATACGCTTGATGGACTCCCGAGGCATCATGCTTATGAGTTTCCAGCCTAGATCCAGGGTGTATTCCAGATCCCGGTTCTCGTCCTTCTGGTCCAGGAAGTTCTGCTCAAAGGCGTCGGCGAATTTCAGGGCCAGTCGGTCCCGCTCGGTGAGGGCCTCCTCGCCCACGATGGCCACCAGCCTCCGAAGATCCACGCCTTCCGCGTAGAAGGCGTAAAGCTGGTCAGCCACCCCTCGGTGGTCTCCCCTGGTCCTGCCCTCCCCTATTCCCAGGTTCATGAGGCGGGAAAGGCAGGGAAGGACGTCAATGGGCGGGAAGATGCCTTTTCGGTGCAGCTGTCGGGAAAGGACTATCTGGCCCTCGGTGATGTATCCGGTGAGGTCCGGGACGGGATGGGTTATGTCGTCGTCGGGCATGGTGAGGATGGGCATCTGGGTGACGGAGCCCTTCTTGCCCTTGATGCGCCCGGCCCTTTCGTATATGGTGGCCAAGTCGGTATACATGTAACCCGGATATCCTCGCCTTCCCGGAACCTCCTCCCGGGCGGTGGAGATCTCCCGCAGGGCCTCGCAGTAATTGGTCATGTCGGTGAGGATCACCAACACCTGCATGTCGTGCTTGAAGGCGAAGAACTCGGCCACCGTCAGGGCGCAGCGGGGGATGAGCAGGCGCTCCACGGCGGGGTCATCGGCCAGGTTGAGGAAGAAGACCACCCTTTCCAGGGCCCCCGACTTGGCGAAGCTCTCCTGGAAGAAAGCGGCCTCCCGACGGGTGATGCCCATGGCGGCGAACACTATGGCAAACTCCTCGCCCCCCAGGATCTTGGCGTTCTTGACGATCTGAGCCGCCAACTCGTTGGCGGGAAGACCGGCCCCCGAGAAGATGGGAAGCTTCTGTCCCCGAACCAAGGTGTTAAGGCCGTCGATGGCCGAGATGCCGGTCTGGATGAAATCCCGGGGCCCCTCCCGGCTCCAGGGATTGATGGGAGAACCCACCACCTCCCTTTCCTCCTCGGGGAACACCTCCGGCCCGCCGTCGATGGGCTGCCCCAGGCCGTTGAGAACTCTGCCCAAAAGGTTGAGTGAGCAGCCAATCTTGGCAACCTCTCCCCGGAAACGCACCTTGGTCTTCTCCACGTCCAACCCGGCGGTGGGGCCGAAGATCTGGACCACCGCCAGATCTCCGGAGAGCTCGATGACCTGCCCGTAGCGGACGGTCCCGTCCGCGTAAGTCACTTCCACCATCTCGTTGTAGGCCGCCCCCTTGACCTTGCTCACGAATACCAGGGGGCCGGCCACCTCCTCCACCGTCCTGTACTCCGTCGTAGTCAGCGACACCTTGTTCTCCGCCATGATCATCTCTCCCGTGCCTGTCCGTCTCTGTCACCGCCGAACGCGGGGGTACGGAGTTCTCCTACCTATCCGATCACCACTCCGCCAGGGACCTCAGTTCGGTCTGCACCCGCTGCATGAGGTCGGTGAGCTTCTCCTCCGCCTCCTCCGAGGGAATCTCCTTCATCCTGGCGATCTCGTTCTTTATGGGATGCTCCGTGGCCTGCCTGAGGGGCACCCCCTGGACCAAGATCTCCTCCAGGCAGTCGTAGTAGGTGAGGATAACCTTGAGCATCAGATAACCCTTGCGCAGGGGACAGAAGGCATCCACGTCGCTGAAGGCGAACTGCTGGAGGAAATCCTCCCTTATCATGCGGGTGGTCTCCAGTATCGCCTTGGCGAAGTCGGGGAGGGCGTCAGGGCCCACCAACTGTACGATTTCCTGGAGCTCCACCTCTTTCCGCAACAGGCTCATGGCCCTGTCCCTAACCTCCCGCCAGTCCTCCGCCACGTTCTTGCGATACCACTCCTCGATCTGATCCAAGTAGAGAGTGTAGCTCTTGATCCAGCTGATGGCCGGGAAATGCCTCCGGTGGGCCAAGCTGGTGTCCAACGCCCAGAAGGCCCCGGTAATGCGCAAGGAGTTCTGGGTCATGGGCTCGGAAAAGTCGCCCCCGGGAGGCGATACCGCCCCGATGGCGGTGATGGAACCCACTCGGTCGTCGCTGCCCAGGCACACCGCACGTCCGCAGCGCTCATAGAAGTCGGCCAAGCGGGTTGCCAGGTAAGCGGGATAACCCTCCTCGCCGGGCATCTCCTCCAGACGTCCCGACATCTCGCGGAGGGCCTCACCCCAACGGGAGGTGGAATCGGCCATCAGGGCCACGTTATAACCCATATCCCGGTAATACTCGGCTATGGTGATGCCGGTATAGATAGATGCCTCCCGGGCCGCCACCGGCATGTTCGAGGTGTTGGCCACCAGGATGGTCCGCTGCATGAGGGGGACTCCGGTCTTGGGGTCGACGAGCTTGGGGAACTCGGTGAGGACCTCGGTGATCTCGTTTCCCCGCTCACCGCAGGCCACATATATCACGATGTCAGCGTCGGCCCACTTGGCCAGGGTGGTCTCGGTCACCGTCTTGCCAGTCCCGAACCCTCCCGGGATGATGCTGTAACCTCCCTGGGCAATGGGGAAGAAGGTGTCCAATATGCGGGTGCCGGTGATGAAGGGGACGGTGGGCTTTTCCTTTCTCTTCACCGGGCGGGGAACCCGCACCGGCCACGTCTGATACATGCGGATCTCGGTGCCGTCTTCCAGGATCACCACCGGCTCGTCCACGGTGAACTCGCCTTCCTTGACCTCCGCCACCCTACCGGACACCCCAGGGGGCACCATTATGCGGTGGGTGATGTGGGTGGTCTCCTGCACCTCTCCCACCACATCGCCCTCCACCACTTCCATGCCCACGTCCACCAGAGGTTGGAAAGCCCAAACCCGGTTCCGGGGCAAGGCGTCGGTGGTGACTCCCCGGACCACGAAATCGCCGTACATCTCGGCGATGTCGGTGAGCCGCCTCTGGATCCCGTCGAAGATGGAGGCGAGAAGGCCTGGCCCCAACTCCAACACAAATGGCTCGCCGGTGCACACCACAGGCTCTCCCACTTTGAGGCCAGAGGTATCCTCGTATACCTGGACTACGGCCACGTCCCCGTCCAGCCTCACGATCTCGCCGATGAGTCCCATTTCGCCCACCCGGGCTATGTCGTACATCTTGGCGCCCGCCATGTTGTCAGCGCTGACCACCGGCCCAGAAACCTTGACGATCTTGCCCTCGATCATCTGTATCATCTCCCGCTCTCGTTATCGCTTCGGCGTCATCTACCACGACCTTGCTTCCTTCACTCCTCCCTCGCCCTAAGGGTTATGTCGAACCCGATGGCCCGGTGGATGAGGCGGGCCAAGTACGCCCTTCTCTCGCCAGCCATCTCCACCGTTTCTTTAACGGGGAGGGGTATGACAATGGGACGATAGATGCTGTCGATCTTTTCCAAGGTCTTCTCGTCCAAGGCGTTGTAGAAGCTCTCGTTTATGGCCAAGATGCCAGCGTTCTCGTCGTCCAGAAGCCTCTTGATGTGCTCCACCGCCGCCTCCGGGCTGTCGGCCTCCACTACGTCCACCCCGGCCAGGCGGAAACCGTCTGCGGTCTCGGGATCGGTTACCACGATGGTCTTGTACAAGCCTTGATCCCTTCCTTTCCCTCAAGCGGATTTCCTCAGCACCTCGTCGAAGAGGAAGAGTTCCTTGCGGATCTGGGACTCAATGAGGCCTATGCTCTTCCCACGGATAATTATACGCAGGTTCATTACCTCCAGGTACTTAAGCCACATGTATCTTATGATCACCCCGATGCCCAGCGGGTCCCTGGTGAGATGGATGCACGTCTTGATCACGTGTTTCTCCAGCTCGTCCAGGACCGCCGACTCCCCCTTCTCGTCGAACTGCCTCATGCCGAGGGATATGGGTTCCCGATATTGGGGGAGCACCCGCATCAGCTCTCCGGCCACCGCCTCCGGCTGACCCAGCCCCATGATGCGGACATATTCCTCTTGGGAAAGGGAGCCATGAGGTAGGAAATATTTCAGCGCCCCCTCCTTCGCCAACTCCAAACCGCACAACCTCAATAGGTTCATTATGTTTATGACATCTATCTCCATGGCTATTACTTTGCGCACCAAGGCGGAATTTACGTCTTTTCCCCTCGCCTGGGAAATAACGTGACGGTAGTGGAGTTGGTCCAAGGCGGTCTCCACGATGGAGAGATCGTGCTCGCGGAGGAACTCGGGAAGGGTGGAGGTTATGGCCCTCCCGTAGGGGATGGGCCACTCCATGCTGAACACCACCACCGCGTCCAGGGCGCTTCTCAAGTCCGGTTGACGTACGATCTCGCCCAACACGGTCATGTCCAGGAATCCTATGGGAACCAGATTCCTCTCAATCTCGGTATTGGGAACCAGCGCCCTTTTCCCCCGCAGGATGGTCTTCACGTTGTACAGGTCCCAACGGGAGAGGAGTATTTCTATGAGCTCGTGAGGTCGGCCGCTTATGAAGTGCTTTATGCGGTCGAAATTGCGGATCATGTTCTTGGTGAGGGCCCTGTCGATGTTGGTGGGGTTTATGCCCTCCAAAACCGCCTCCTCCACTTCTTTCGCGTATTCGGTATCCTCCAACACCCCGATGGCCGAGTGGTAATCGGGTGCCTCGAGGATCTGCTGGTAAACATGCTCGTCCAACAGGCGGGCCGTCATGGCCCTCACCCTGGCGTTAGCATAACCGTAATCATCCAGAGGTACTTGGACTACCACGCTTGATCTCCTGTCCTCCATATCGTAAGCAAAGGGGGGATTTACCCCCCTTCCATTCCCGTTCACTCCTCACCGAAGAGGAGCCGATACACAGGTATGCGCAACCTCTCCCGGGCCCGGCGAAGCCTTTCCTCCACCGTGTTGAGGACTTTTACGTCCTCTTCCTCGTTGGAGACCATGACTCCGCCCGCGGTCTCGATGTCCGTCCGGAGCTCGAACTTGACCCCCATCCTCTTGAGGATCTTCTGGGCCAATTCCTTGTCCCGGGGATCCACATGGACCACCACCTTCCCCTCCAGCTGGGAAACGGCTTCCTCGAGATAAGCCCTCAGGACATCCGGGTAATCCGGACGGGAACGCAGGTCCTTCAGCCGTTCCTCCGCCAGGGTCATTGCCTTGGACGCCACCTCGTCCCTGGCGCGGATGACCTCGTTTTTAGCCTTGAGACGAGCGGAGTACAGTATGGAGGTGGCTTCGCTCTCCGCCTCTGCCCTTACCCGCTCAAGCCTTTGCTTTCTGAGGTTTTCTGCTTCCTCTTGGGCTTTTTCGATAATTCTCTTGGCCTCTTCTTGAGCCCGGTCGAAGATCTCCCGGCACTCCTGCCGGCACTGCTCATCCAACGCTTCCAGGATGTCCTCTATGGCCATGTTCTCACTTCCTGGTCAGTTCCCATGCGGTAACGGGAACAATCCCCATAAATGTTCCCTACTCCGCAGGCTTCAAAGTGGTTATGAGGAAGGCGATAACGAATCCCAGAACCACCATGGTCTCAGGGATGGCGATGAGGATGATAGTCTGACCGGCCAATTCCGGCTTTTCAGCCAAAGCACCAGCCATAGCGGCCCCAATGCGGCTCTGAGACCAAGCAGTGGCGAGAGCGGTGAGGCCTACGGCTATTGCTGCACCGATGGCGATGAGTCCGAGTTCCAAGTCATTCACCTCCTGCTCGCTTGAACGGCTTGTAAACCACATCCGTCTGCTTATAGAACTTGGTGAAGCTCTCCACCAAGTTGAGACGCAGGGATTGGATGGAAGGGCTGAGTATCCCCAGGGCGATGTTGAGGGTATGGAGCAGAGCCGCCACGATCACCCCCAGCAGGACCATGGCCCCACCGCCGAATTCCGCGCCCAACTCGTTGGCCACCTCGGCCAGGATCACCGAGGCCAGGCCCACACCGTAAAGTCGGGCGTAGGACAAAAGGTTGCCGAAGGTGAGGGCTGCTTCCAGTCCTCCACCGAAGCCGCCTCCGTATCCCGCCATGCCTATGCCCACGAAAGCCGCCACCAGACCAGTGGGAACCGCGACGCTCTTAATGCCCTTGAAGCCCCACATAGATCCGAAGGCCAGTATGAGACCCAACAGGAAAAGAAGGTAACCAGCCTTTTCTATGGCATGTTTACGATCCTTATGCCGAATACCGTCTATTAGTCCGATGACAAGGCCCGTGCCCATATGCAAGGCACCAATGGCGATAACCACTATGAGTAGTAGTTTGAACAAGTCAGGGTTAGCTTGAGCGATGCGCTCTAATGGCCAACCCCATGGCTTGCCGTTAGGGGTGTGTCCCCACACCCACTTGACGATCAGGTGTCCCTCGGCATCTTTCCACCCGAACCAACGCAGCAACAGGTCGCCGAAGAACTCCAGATACAACAGGCCGAAGATGAAACTGGATATGGCGGCCAATATCAGCACGTTGGCGAACATGTGGAAGAAAACGCTCTTGGAACCCCTCTTTTTAAGGGAGTACTTTATGAGATAGGACAATCCAATTATCACCAGCGCGTATCCCATGTCCCCCAACATGAAACCGAAGAGCAGGGGGAAGAAGATGGCCACCAGGAAGGTGGGATCGGTGAAACCGTACTTGGGTGGGTTTATGAGCATGTAAATGAACTCGAAGGGCTTCACCCAGAAGGGGTTGCGCAGTGCGGTGGGCGCGTGCTCCAACTCCTCGTGGGTGGCGGCCACCTCGGTCAGCTCTACCTTGCCCTCGAACTTCTCCTCCAGTAGTTTCCTGGTCTTTTCCACCTCATCCGCCGGCATCCAGCCCACAATCACGAACACGTGGCCGCTCTGGCCGAACTTGGGTATGGCGTTGAGGGATTCGATGCGGTCGGAGAGGTACTCTTTCAGCGCGAGCAAGGTGACGTACCACTTCTTCGAAATCTCGTCCAGCTGCTCCCTCACTTTGGCCAGCTTGGGCGGTATCTCCTTGTACCTCTCCTCTATCTCCTTGAGGGCCTCGTCGTAGGGCTTGTCGGCCAATTCCGAGGGGAGCCTCACCTGGTTTACGTTCTCCGCCGCCAGGAAGTTGTGGACCTGCTCGGAGAACCGCTTGGGGAAGATTAAGATGGCCGCATGGGTGTTAGCATCCACCCTTGCGGAGTGAACTTCACACTGTTTGTTGGTGATCTTTTCCAGCTCAGCTTTGATGTAATCCAAAACGTTGACATATCTCTCTTCCACCAGCAAGGCCACCGAGGTGTAGTGCTCCGAGGTGGTGATCTGGCTGGCCAGCGGGTAGATCTTCCTGATGATGGGCTCGTATTTGGACAGCCGGGAGAGCTCCACCTCGAGCTCGTTCTTGTAGTTGATGAGCTCCTTGGTGGCCTTCTCCTCTTCCTCCACCATGGCCTCTATCTCGGCCAGGCTTTTACCCTGGAACTCCCGGTACTTCTCCTCTATATCCGATCTGCTTATCTTCTCCTCAGGAGGGGCCAACTCGGAGAGGATGGCGTTGTTCCTCATGAGCAGGTTCTGAAGCCTCGCCTTCTCCTCCTCCATGGCGGGATCCATCTCCATGGGAATGAGGTCAGCGTAGCGAGGCCCTTTCTTCTTGGTTATGTCCTCAAGGTGAAGGTTCCCCAGATCCTGGAGGGTCTCCAGAACTGGGAAGAAGAGGCTCTTGAGCCCCACAATCTCCACTTTCGACATCGGTACCAGCATCTCGTCTCCCCTTCTCTCCCCTAAATCCTCAAGCCATCTACTCCCTTTCCATCATTTAAACAAGAGCCGGCTTACTCTTTTGATGGGGCGGCGGAAATCACGCATTCCACTATGAAATCCACCGCCGCAGAAAGGTTCTTCTCGCCCTGCTGCTTAACCCTCTCCACTTCCTCAGCGGTGGACTTCTCGATCCTCTCCACCTCTTCCCGGGCGGAATTTATAATCCGGTCGTAGACATCCCTTCCGATGTCCTCCAGGGCGGCCTTTCTCTTTATGGCCGCGGCCTCGCCTTTGGCGTCCTCGATGATCCTTTCCGCACGGGCTCGCTCCTCATTAGTCTTCTTGCGTATCTCAGCTTCCTTGGCCTGGATGAGGGCGAAGATCTCGCTCCTTGCGCCTACCCACTTTTCCTCGAGGATCTCGGAGATGTGCTTTCCTTTGGGGGCTTCCTTCTCTTTTCTGGGTCTCAGCTTGAGTATTGCCATTGTGATGTGACCTCTTGCTTC
>JACVJK010000061.1 GCA_015711955.1 Actinomycetota bacterium
GCCTCGGTGACCGCAGAGATCACCGCCACCTCTAGCTTTCCCGCCCCACCGACCTACAGGGGTCAGCCAGGCACAAGCTCAACTTCCTAGATACCGGTCCACCTCCCGCCTCAGGCGCAGGACCGCTCGGCGCATGTCCTCGGCCTCGGTGACCGCAGAGATCACCGCCACTCCCGAGGCTCCCGCCTCCAGGACCTCTCGTACCCTTTCCAAATTTACCCCGCCGATGGCCACCACAGGGATGTCCACCGCCTGGGCAATCTCGCGGAGCCCTTCCAACCCCAGCGGCTCCCCAGCATCCTCCTTGGTGCTCGTGGGATAAACCGGCCCCACTCCGAGATAATCGGCGCCCGCCTCCCGAGCCGCCACGGCCTCCTCTACAGAGGACGCCGAGACCCCCATGATGAGCTCGTCTCCCAGGAGCCTCCTGGCCTTGATGGGAGGAATATCGTCCCACCCCAAGTGAACCCCGTCAGCACCGGCCGCCAAGGCCACGTCCAGCCGGTCGTTTACCAGGAATGTCACCATCCTATCCGACTTCCTCACCATCTCCCCGATGGCCACCGCCATCTCGTACATCTCGCGACCTCCGGCCGACTTGGCCCTCAACTGTAACACATCAGCCCCACCCTCTAATGCGGCTCGAGCCACCTCTAAATGTCCCCGGCCAAGATCCGCCCGGGAGTCGGTGATCACGTAAAGACCCAGCCTGAACGCTTTTTTCAAGTTGACCTCCTTCACGCTCACCGGCCGTTCCGGCAGATCTCCGCCGCCAGCGCCGCAGCTTTCCTGCCGGAAAGGAGCATCCCCCCGAATATGGCTCCCATTCGGTAGGACCCGTGCGCAGCCCCAGCCGCCATCCCTGCCACGATAAGCCCTGGGTGAACCTCCATAGTGTTCGCCTCGAGCACCTCCTCTGCGACCTGCGACCACATAGGCCTTTCGCCCAAAACCTCGCCGGAAGCCGTTCTGAGGCGCAGTCCTGGGACTTTCCGCTGCAAAGTACGGGCCACCTCTGCCTCGTGCCCGGTGGCGTCGATCACCACCCGAGCATGCACGGCCAGCGGGTCCACGTGAAGACCAGCCCTCTCCACGGCCATCCAGTTGAGAACCACTCCACACACCCGTTCATCTTCCCTTAGAACCAGATCTTCTACGCCCATCCCCACCCATATACGGGCCCCCGCGTCGATGGCTGCCGCCGCCGAACGGGAGACAGCCTCCACCGCATCAGCCAGAAAGAGATCGTCCGCCGCGGGTCTAAGCCTGACCCCTATCTCCCGAAACAGGGGCGCCGCCTCCTCTTGGACCACCACCCTGGGAAAGAGCATCCCGCCGCCCCAAATGCCACCTCCCACGTAGAGGTTCCTCTCGAAGACCGCCACGCGAAGCCCATCCCTGGCCAAACAGCGAGCTGCGGTGAGCCCCGACGGTCCGGCTCCCGCTATTGCCACGTCCAGACGCAGGTCGTCCAAGAAGTCCTGGAAAAACCCCTCCATAATGGCCCTGGTTATGGAGACCTCGTCCCAAGCTGCTGGCTGGCTTCCCGCCATTGGTTCACCTCCGGAGTCCATGAAAATTCCCGAATCGCCTCTCGAGAAAAACAAGGCCACGCCCTGATCCAGGACGTGGCCCCGGGACCACGCTTCATACCATGTTCCCTCCGCTGGTATTACCCAGATCAGGTTCAAGGGTATGCTCTCAGCCCCCTTGGTTGGGAGCACCCCTACATGGCTTTTATTCAGTTTTCAAGATACCGGTAGCAGTGGTCTCGTATATGGCTTTATGATATCCCTCCCGTGAAAAGCACGGAAAGGTCTTAATCATATCATTTTATGAATCGAGGATCGATTCCAAAAGTCAAGTATATTCTCTCCCTTTCTTCCTCGAGATCGTGATCTGAAACTTCCCGCCAAAGCCCAAATACCTTCGACCGCCGTCTTAGCCGCCATCTTATAATGTTTAAAGGGGAGTCCCATCATGATCCTCAAAAGTCGGTTTACCTCCTACGGTAGCCGAATCTCCGCACTAAGCGGTAAGAGCTGACGACGAGCTCGAGAAAGATGAGGTGGTGGTCATGTCCGAGGAGATCAGGGAAAGGAAAAGCGAAAAGGACTCGGAGGAACCCACCCCGGAGAAGACCTCCGAAGAGGACCACGGGTATACGAGCCAGGAGAGCGCCGAGGGCGCCTCGCCGGGGTCGAGCGAGAAGTCCCAGAGAGAAAGAAAACAGAGTTCCGCCCAGGAGGAGTTTAGAAAGCTGGTGGAAGAGAGCCTGGAGCGGATAACGGTTCCCGAAATAGTCCTCTCCATGATGAACCAGCTGGCCAGCATAGCCTACCTGCGACTCGGACTCCCGGAAACCGTGAACTTGAAATACAGGGATTTCGAACAGGCCAGGCTGGCCATAGACGTGCTGGACGCCATGATAAGGGCAGGAGAGGGGAAGATGAGCCCTGAAAGCCTGAAGCCCTACAGAGGCACCCTGGCCAACCTTAAGTTGAACTTCGTTCAAGTGGTGAAAGCCAAAAAAGAAGGCTAGGAAACTGCGTCCACCGCGTCCAGGGCCACCATTACCCTCTCCCTCTCTCCCCTTTCCCCCGCCAGGGTGCAGCTCACGTCCTGGAGCAGTATGAATCCCTCCTCGCTCACCTCCTGAAGTACTCCCCGGAAATAATGACCCCCGGCGGTCCAGACCATGACCTCTTGACCCATTCTCTCCTCGAGATATTCTTCGAAATCCAACACCTTCATTCTCCCTCCTTTCCTGTCGTAGAATGGCGCGTCCTCTCTTCTTCTACACCGCGGCACCGGGCCCTTCCTCTTGCCAAAAAAGAGCGAGCTGTCCTTCATGCCCGTTTTAGGCGTAAGGCACCATCCCGTCACCAGTAAACGAAGGGCTTGCAGGAAAGATAACCCTCTTTCAACCTCTTTTCCTAATGGTGGGGCGCATCTTCGCCTTCTCGGCTGACCCGAGCAAGCTCCTCCAGCTTCACCCGGGCCCTGCGATCGTGAGGTTTGTAGAAGAGGTAATCCTGCAGGTCTTTTTCCGCTTGGTCCCACAGATGCAGCTTTATGAAGGCCAGCGCCCTCCGATAGTAGGCCTGGGCGTAGTCGGGATACAACTCTATGGCCATGGAATAGTCCCGCACAGCAGCCTGGTAATCTCCCATGGCCGTATACATATCCCCCCGGTACGTATAGGCGGCAGCAAAACCGTTCTTGAGTTTTATGGCCGTGGTCAGGCTCTTCACCGCCTCTTCATATCGTTTTAGCTTCCCCAAGGCTATCCCCAGGTTGTAATGGGCGACCACGAACTCCGGGAAGAGCTTGACCGCCTCCGAGTAAAGCCGAACCGCTTCCTGATAATCCCCCTTGGTTTCGGCCAATTGAGCGCGGGAATTGAGCTCGGTGGCTCTCTTTATGGCTTCGATCCTTCCCCCTTCCAGGGAAAACCCGCACACCGGGCACCTCTCCACCCCGGGGGGGATCTCGTGATGGCAGTTAAAGCAGCGGGTTTGGTCTTCCATGGAGAACACCATAAAAAATGGCGCCCTTGGAGGGATTCGAACCCCCGCACGTGGCTCCGGAGGCCACTGCTCTGTCCTCTGAGCTACAAGGGCGCGTTCTCATTTATCACAGAAAATATACCAACTGCCTACGACGTTCATCAATCCACCGAGGAGACCTGCCCCCATTTTTCATTTATTTTATCCCAAATGATCGCAGGTGGGGAAGTTGACAATGTAACCTGGGAAAAGGTTCCCATAAGGCTCTTTGCCCACGCCGTGAACTCGCTTCCTCTATAGGCCATCACCATAACACCTCTCGACCTCTTCACCCCTCTATCCACGCCTTTTGTTAAGGCGCCTCCGTTTAAGCCATCACCTTATCCCCTTTAAGCGATGTTTAGCCCGCCAGGCTAGATCCTCAGGTGAATTCTTGAGGCGTTTTTTACTCAAACCACGTCATGGGCCGCCGCCTACCCCCGCACTTGGTCCCGAGGAAAACGACAGCATAGGGGGTTCATGGACAAGGCTTTTCGACCTTACCAAAGAGAGCAAGGTAACCTACTCTTCCAAAGTCGATAAGTCCCCCACCTCCTGACCCATCTCCCGGGCCTTGAGTAGTCTGCGCATAATCTTTCCGCTCCTGGTCTTGGGCAAGCTCTCCACGAAAACGATCTCGTCGGGCACTGCTATCACGCCCACGGTGGACCGCACGTGGTCCCGTAGCTGGTCGGCCAGGTAATCGCTGGCCTGAGCCCCTTGCACTAAAACCACGAAGGCCTTTATGCGCTCCCCCTTCACCTCGTCGGGCACCCCTATCGCCGCCGCCTCGGCCACCGCCTCGTGGGACACCAGGGCGCTCTCGATCTCCATGGATCCCAAGCGGTAACCCGCCTTCTTGATCACGTCGTCCACCCTGCCCTGGATCCAGAAATAGCCATCCCCGTCCACCGTGGCGGCGTCCCCGGCGAAATAACGGCCGGGAAAGCGATTCCAATAGCTCTCGTACTTCTCCCTGTCCCCATATATGGCCCGCATCATGGAAGGCCACGGATTATTGAGCACCAGGTAACCGCCCCTGCCTGGAGGCACCTGTTTGCCCTCGGCGTCCACCACCGACGCGCTCTGGCCGAGGAAAGGTCGACCCGCGGAGCCAGGTTTTAGGGGAAGGGGTACGAGGGGGGTGATCATGTGCATTCCCGTCTCCGTCTGCCACCAAGTGTCCATGATGGGGCAGTTTCCGCCGAAGGCCTTGCGATACCATATCCAGACGTCGGGGTTGATGGGTTCGCCCACCGAACCCAGGAGCCTCACCCTGCCCATGGAGAACTTCTTGGTCCAGGCCTCGCCGAAGAGCATCAATGACCTGACTGCGGTGGGCGCGGTATAGAGCACGGATATTCCGTATGCGTCCACGTTGTAGTAGAGTCGGGCCGGATCCGGATAGTCCACTGCCCCCTCGTATATGAGCTGAGTGGCGCCCACCAGCAGGGGCCCGTAAACCACATAGGTATGGCCGGTGATCCACCCCGGGTCGGCGGTGCACCAATATACGTCCTCCGGTTTGAGGTCCAGCACCAACAAGGTGGTGGCGTAGGCCCCGACCATATACCCTCCGTGCACGTGCACCACGCCCTTGGGCTTGCCGGTGGTGCCCGAGGTGTAGAGGATGAAGAGGGGATCCTCCGGGTCCATCTCGGCGCAGGGATGATGACGACCGGCCAGCGCCACGGCCTCGTCCAGGTACACATCCCTACCGGGCACCATCATGACCCGGTTGCCTGCCCGCCTGACCACCATTATCCTCTCCACGCTGGGACAGTAGCGGATGGCGCTGTCCACGACCGGCTTTAGTTCCACCACCCTTCCCCTGTAGAAATAGCCGTCGGCTGTTATGACCAGCCTCGCCTCGGAGTCCTGTATCCTTTCTGCCAATGCCTTTTCGCTCATACCGGAGTATATGAGGTTATGGACAGCCCCTATGCGGGCCACCGCCAGCATGGCCACTACCTGCTCGGGGATACGCGGGAGGTATATGGCCACGCGATCCCCTTTCTTCAAGCCCATGCGCACCAAGGCATTGGCCAGGCGATTGACCTCGTCGAAAAGGCGGGCATAGGAATACGTCTTGTGGGCCCCGTTCTCTCCTTCCCAGTAAAAGGCAACCTTGTTGCGGATGGGGGTGTCCATGTAACGGTCTAGACAGTTGTACACGATGTTGCACAAGGCTCCCTCGAACCAGCGAGCGTCGGGACACTCCCAGCGCAATACGTTATCCCATGGGCGGAACCAATGGAGACGTTTGGCCATATCCTCCCAGAAGTCCTCATAATGGCTCACCGCCCACTCGTAAAGTTCCTCCAATTCCGAAAAACCCTTCTCTCGAGCGTATACCATGACGTTGGAGTTGGTGGAGATCCTTGGGTCTGGCGCGAAGACCCTCTCCTCTTTCAGGACTCGATCAGTGGTCTCCCATTCCAGCGAGCTCATCCGGCACCTCCCTCCTTTCTATCGATCCCTAAAAGTGCCCAGGACCTACCGCTAAAACGAGCCTTTTTCCCTCCCCGCCTTTGACCATCGGCTTGCACCGGTCCGGCCACCCCGTTTCATGGGAGCGGCAGACATGGTGTATGTATTTTTTTCTATTTTGGGACGGGTTAAACGCGAACGAGGAAAATACCTCCGGATGCAACCTCAAGATCAGACCGCCAGCCTAGCCCCTCGATGACGGGAACAAACCCCTTCAGGACCCATTCCCTCCGAAAAGGAACTGCTCCGGACAAATCCGCCCAGAGGCGATTTTCCGCTGGCAAAAGCAGGCGAGTGAGGGCTCAAAGGCCTAGGGATCGGTTCGGGGTAGAAATGACGCCCTCTCTGAACGAGTTGGCTTTCCTGCTGCTTTGTCTCCCGCTAGCCTGGTTTCACCTTCGCCTTACCATCACCGGAGCCACCCGGGCCGTGCTCCGGTTAAGGAGAGCCAACGCCAGCAGGGAAGCGGTACGCCAAAAAGGAAGGGGCACCATGCGAGAGGGCTGCACCCCCATGAATGAGGCCAGACCTCCTATGACGTCCCGGAGGTTGTTGCAACCCCTCACCACCTTAATACCCCTGCCCGGAACCCTCCCCCTCAGGCGAGGATAAACTTCGGACGCCGCGCAGTCCCCCACCAAGAGCACCCGATCTCCGACTTCTTTCAAGTCCTCCTCTTCCCATCCGCTTCCCATGATGATAGTGAACCCTCCCTTGCCGCCGAAATCGGTGTAGAGCATCTGCAGTACCATCCTGGTGTTGAGCTTGCACCCTTCGGGACAGCATCTTTCCCTGCCCTCCAGGATGGTGACATCGGGAGGATACACTGGGAGGAGATCCCATGTGTAGCTGCGGCGGAACGGCCCAAGGTCCCCTACCACTTCGATCCTCTCGATGTCGATGCATCCCAACCCCCATTCCGAAGCCAATCGGAGATGTTCCACCTCCCAGGGGTCTATACCCATCGCGTGGCACCCCACCGCGTCCACGGCCAAGGTGTCCTCGCCGCCGATGAACACGCCCAAGCTCTCCACGCAGCGGGACGCCAGCGCCACTGGTGAATAGTGCCCGTGGTTCAACGCCTCCAGGCCCTCTATCAGGGTGAAATTAGGCCTGATCACCGAGTATATGTCCGCCAACTTGAGGTGAAGCCGGTGGTTGTGATCCCGGATCCTGTCCTTCTGGCGGATGAGTCCCAGCTGGTTTTTCACGCCCAAGGTCACTTTGGCCATGGAGTGGGTCTTTTGCCGAGGCATGTTCAGGTAGAAAACTCCATTCCTGTCCCCCATCAGCTTTTCCTTCACGATCCTCGACACCTTGACCCGGTATCCCATGCGGGGAAGATCCACCCAAACCTGCCTTCCCTCGTCCAAATAGAGGGGGACGCCTCCCGCTTCCCTAACAGCCTTTTCCAGCCCGCTTATCCGGAAGACCAGCCGCGTGAAATTACCCTGAGTGCAGTTGTCCATCACGTAAACCCTTCCTGCCCCAGCGGACCTGAGTAGCCGCACCAAGGCGTAAACCGCGCGGGGATCAGTGTAACAGTGCGGCTTGAAATCCACCGCGTTCACCTTGACGTACGCCTCTTCTCTGCCCTCCAACACCCTCTTGATACCGCCGAAGGGTTCGAAAACCTCCCGAAGAGCAATTTCCAGGTCATCTCCGGCTCTAACCACCGACACCCTGGTCATCTCACCGATCCCCTCCCGAGGTTTCCCGGCTGCCATCATTTCTCATGCTGCCCTCACTATCGCCAAAAACGTGAGCCACGAGGGGCCGTAAGCCCCTAACCCCATCTCCAACAACGACAAGCCATCTTGAGGGTTCCCATCGCACAGGGGGCTTTGAAAAGAGGTCACGCTCAAGGCCATCCTCGTCAGATCCTCCAATTATCCGAGACAGCCTTCCGTATCTGAGACAGCCCTCCGCAGGCGCACCGCTATTATCCGCTCCTCGTCTTCTTCGATTTTAACCCTTCCTTCCTGTTCGAGGATCTTGAGATGTCCCACCACCTCTCTCAGGGCAAGCCACGAATCCATGGTCAGCCCGTCCCCGCACACCTGTGGAAACAGTCTCAGCGCCAACTCCCAAGGGGTGGTGCCTTTATCGGACACGCCCTCCCACACATCCGCCAGCCTCCTCCTGTGGTGCTCCAGGTTGAAGGCGATCCTCCTTTTCACTTTGCCGATGGGCCTTCCATGCCCCGGAAAGGCCAGTCTTATGTCGAATTCCTCCAACTTCTTCAAGGAGGCCACATAGCTCGGGAGGCCAGAATCCCAACGACCGTCTTCACCGACCAGGAGATCGGGATTGGGGGTTATGCTCCTTATTAGGTGGTCACCGGAAAACAGCAGGCCTTCCCCCTCCTCGAAGAGGCACAGGTGACCGAAGGTATGCCCAGGGGTATGCAAAACCCTCAAGCGCTTTCCACCCCCTTGGACCACGTCCCCCTCCCGCAGCCGCTCCGCCACGCTACACCTCTCGGTCATGCCCCGCCAACCCTTCCACGCCTCCAAAGTCTCCCTCAACCGGTCAGAGGGGAAACCGCAGCGTTTCGCGAAGATACCCAGCCTAAGCACTTCCTCCCGTGCCGACTCCGAGCTCCTCTCCAGCCGCCAGACCTCCTCTTTATGTGCACATATCCGCCCTCCCAATCGCCTCGAGACCTCCGCCGCGGAACCGCTGTGATCCACATGGGCATGGGTCAGAACAATCCTCTCCAGCTTTTCCACTCCCGCCATCCTGACGGCCCTCTCCAGGACTTCCACCAGGGGTTCGAACAGAGGTGGAACGTCCAAAAGTAATGGGTTTTCCCCGGCGAAGAGGTAGTAGTTGAGGTTTTGTAATGGGCCCTGCAGGGGGATCTCGATCCTGAAAATTCCCGGAGCCAAGGGCTGAACGAGACCCGATTTCTCCATTTCCCGCCTATCTCGGTCGATCATAAAAACTCTTTTCAACCCACCAAGGCGGAATCGAGATATGGCTCCCAGGCCCTGGGTATGCCTCCCTCGACCCCAAAAAGCCAGGCATATCCTTTGGGGCGGAAGGGCTTGCGGATAAGGCTCAGGCCCGCCTCCTGGGGCAGGCGGTTCATCTTACGGGCGTTGCACCTGCGGCAGGCGGCCACCACGTTCTCCCACTCGTGTTTACCGCCCCTGCTCTTGGGCACCACGTGATCGATGCTCTCCGCTTTCCCGCCGCAGTACTGGCAGATATGATTGTCTCGGGCGAAAACTGCACGGCGGCTCAAGGGAATCCCCTTCTGGGGGACGTGTACGAAATATACCAGTCTTATCACCAGGGGGACGGGCAGCGCGATAGTCTCTGACCTTATATGGGCCCCATCCCGCTCCACGATCTCCGCCTTTTTCTTGAGGACTAGCACTACTGCCCGCCGGACGTTGACGGTGTTGAGAGGTTGATAGCTGGAGTTAAGCACCAGCACCCTTCCCCCAGACATCCCTCCGACTTCCTCTGAATGGCTTCCCGCTCTCATCTTACTGCTCATCATCAGCACGTTTTTTTCATATCATAAACCATGCCCATGACCTTGAACAGCTGACCTAATCCGGCCAAGGCGAAGCGAAAACGTCGTACGCGGTTAGGGATCAGATTGGCGTTCCCGTTAAAGTAATTGACCTTGCGAAAAAGCACTATCCTCGCGATGTGGGCATTAAGAAGGCGATTAGCCCCGCCATCGCTCTTCTGCGAAGATCCAAATAACATGGGACGTCCATGACAAGCTGGGCATACGGCTTCCCGCCTAAGATACCTTGAGCGAAGTCCGATTCGGTCCTCCTTCGAAGGTGAGATTCCGAGATGAAAGGCCAAGGTAGCGAAACGAAAACTCATGGCGCGCGGAGACGATACGATCGGACGCTGCTATAGAGACCTCCTCGGGACGGGAAGACGAGAACTTGGGCTCACTCTCAACTCGGTTTATCGTTCCTTCCCTTTCATGGAACGCATCAGAAAGGCCGCGAAGGGTATGGAGTGCCATATCACGCCGAGAAACGCCGCTCCCCAAGCTACCCATGGTCTGTAGTCCTCCGATCTGCGGTAATTGGAGAAGGCCTTGATGGAAAGGGGAAGATAAAGAGCAAGACCGGTCACCAATCCCGGCACGTACCTCTTGGCCTTGAAGGAGGCTCCCAGGTGCAGCAGGCCATTGAGGTGAAGCAGACTCGCCATGCTCAGCCCCAGAAAAGGGCTCCTTGGCGACCGTCGGGCACCCTCCAGGCATCCGGCGATCATGGCAGCGTTTACCCCCACCACGATGGGAAGGCTGGCGTGTCTGAACGCTCCCGGCGCTATCTCCCGAGCCGCCTCGAGAAACCCCCCTGGCCACACGTATTCTTCTACCACGTGGGCGCATGAGGCCATGGCAAGACCCCAGTAAACCATACCATCACGCCGCTCTCCCTTCATCAGTGCCTCGCCCTCCCTCCTGACCCTCGCTCACGAACGCCTTACGTGGCCCGCACTTTGATCTTTGGGGCCTTTAGGCCTATCGAGATTCAACGGGCAGCACCTTGCCCTCGTGCTCCCGATATATTTCCGGCAGGAACGAAGCCAGGTTGTTGTACTCCATAAGACTGTGGATGCATGTCCCCCGGGCGAGCTCCAAAGGATCGACCACCGGCGGCAGCTTGACCCGCACCGGCCTCCCCTCCTCTATCACGTACCCCGACCAGTAACGGCTCCTGTACTCCACTCCCTCCCCGGTCAACCTCACCGCATGAAGAAACGCGGTTACTTGGATGCCCAATCCCGCCAAATACACGTTGGCACAATAAGCCCTGACCAACCCGGAACCGTATTCTCCCGGTGAAGGCAATCCGAATTCCTCGGGTGCGACGAAATCTATCCTGATTCTCTGGGGAAATCGTGTGTGTATCCTCTCCGTCACGTAATGGACGGCTCCGTACAACCTCTCCTTTAAGGGTTTCCCGGAAGAATCCAAGTGTCTTTCCGCGTCCCGCGCTTTGACGCCGTAATGGGCCGGAGGACACCAGATCACGTATCTCAAATGCTCCAAGGGATGCCAGTTGAACCACCAGTCCAACATCTCCGGAGTCACCCCGGGCATCTTTACCAAAGTGGCCGCCAGGCCGGAACCGTCGGGCAGAAGCGCGTAACCGGTCTCCAGCTCAAGGTATCCCGGCTCGGCTAAAGCAGCCATGTCCTGTATGGGTGTGGCCTTTCTGGGATCCACAGGACCACGATTCACCCTATCCAGGTCCTCCCTGGGAATTTCTGCTAATTGTTTGAAGTAATAGCGCCCACAAGGGTTCTCCCTTTCCTTCGCCTTGAGTTTTCTGCCCTTGATGCCTCGCAAACAATCCATGTCCACTCGTTC
Organism: Actinomycetota bacterium; assembly: GCA_015711955.1. Lineage (GTDB taxonomy): Bacteria > Actinomycetota > Geothermincolia > Geothermincolales > RBG-13-55-18 > JACVJK01. The sequence goes on from JACVJK010000061.1 coordinate 11,398, forward strand.
TGGGAAGAGATAGGTCTTCTTCAAAACCGATCCCATCAAGGTCATCGCCTCATCACCCGCTTTCGGAACATGAAGGGTTTCTCATCCTCCTGCTCAAGCCCACCTCCGCCCCTCCACGAGCGCATGGAAATATTTGGGTTGTATTGATGATGCCTTTTACGAGCCGTTAGCCGGGCTAGCCATTCCAGGGTAATGCAACCTCCGGGAGATATTGGAAGCCGCCTCCATGACTCCCCGCACCAGCTCCGACCCAGCCACCCCCTTGACCCTACCGCTGGGGCCGGCCACCACCACAGCGGCCACCGCCCTGCCCTGGTGGTCGAACACGGGAGCACCCACGGCGCAGATGCCCAAGTCGATCTCCTCCCGATCCAAAGAGAAACCCCTCCTCCGGGTCTTTTCCAATTCCCTCCTCAACGCCTGCCGGTCGGCGATGGTATGGGGAGTGAGCCTGGGGAGTTCGTCACCTACGAGCCTCTCGAAGAGCTCCGGTGGCGAGAAGGCCAGGATGGCCCTGGCCCCTGCGGCGGCGTGCACCGGCAACCTGTCCCCCACCGTCCCGGCGATCCTCACCCGCTGGGGACCCTCCACCACGCAGGCGATGACCGTACCGGACCCCGAGAGGACCTCCAGGACCACCGTCTCTCCCAAGCGGTCCCGGAGGGCCTCCATCTCCGGCCTGGCCGCCTCCACTATCCGGTATCCGATGCCGTTGGTGTAAGCTCTCACCAGCTCGGATACGGCAGGACCCAGGGAATAGGCTTTGGTTTTGGGATCCTGTTGCAAAAAGCCCCGTGATGCCAGGGTTTTCAGGATACGGGAAGCCGTGGCCTTGTGCAGGCCGAGCAACCTGCTGATATCGCCGGTGCCCAGCTCCCGGTTGTAAGGCGTGAAAGCCAGAAGCACCTCTAAAGCCTTCTCGATGCTGTTGAGCCTCTTTTCGGCCACGTCCCCCGTTCAAGGATTAGAACAAAATATGAATCATAGTTTTAAATTATAATATAACCTTAGTCTCGTCAAAGCGATCCGGCTTCGATTTGGTCAACAAGCACTTTCAAAAGCGAGGGGAGCAAGGCCTGGCACAAA
>JACVJK010000062.1 GCA_015711955.1 Actinomycetota bacterium
ACCTCGAAGAGTCCCTGAAAGCCAAAATCCGCAAGCTCCCGCATGGTACTGGTACTCCTCTTGGAGGTAACCACCCCCAAACGATAACCTCTGCCCCGCAGGGCGCGGAGCGCCTCGGCAATGCCTGGGATCTCCCGGGCCAACAGCGGTCGGTTTCTCTCGTAAAGTTCCTTGTAAAGTCGGTAGATCTCCTCCGATCTTTCCTCGTGTAGTTCCCTCACCTGCAAGAAGAGGGGCTTCCCGATCCACGAAAGGATCTCGTCGTCAGGACGGTCGGGGATGCCCAGCTCACGGAAAGTCTGGTGAAAGGTCTCTATGATCAGGTCTATGGTGTCGATAAGGGTGCCGTCCACGTCAAAAAGAACGCAGTTAATCCCGGCCAAACTGGGCCTCGTCCCCGGACTCAGCGCTCCATCACCCATCAGATGCCAACTCCCCCAGATGACAGGTGTCGTTCACCAACACCACCATGAGGTTCTCGGGGTAATTTCCTTCCCCGAAGCTAAGGGCAGATACGCTGCAGAGGTCTATCCTCATCTTGAACATGCGGTCGGTGTCCAGCCCCAAGACCTCGCAGATTAAGGTGCGGATGGGGCCTCCGTGGCTCACCACGAGGATATTTCCACCTTTTTCGAGGCCCTCGAGAATCTCCCTGAACGCTCCCGATACCCTCTTCCTCACCTGTTCGAAATTCTCCCCTCCAGGGATGCCGACGCTACCCGGTCTACTCAACCAGGCGGCCGCCCTCTCGGGATCCATCTCGAAGATCTCCTTCAGACTCTTTCCGTCCCACTCACCCATGTCGATCTCTACCAGGCCCTCCGCCCTTCTTATCGGAAGGCCCTTGGCGCGGGATACCGGCTCCGCCGTCTCCAAGCAGCGAAGAAGGGGGCTGGAGTAGATGGCGTCTAGCCTTCGTCCTTCGAAATAAGATGCCAGTCTCAGGGCCTGTTCCCTTCCGCGGGCGCTCAGACCCTCGTCCTTCCTCCCTAAGATGCGGTTGTTGCGGTGGTAATCGGTCTCGCCGTGCCTGACTAAATACACCATTCCCATGATTTCCTTGTCTCCTGTGTCCTCTTCCCAAGGCGAGTCCCCGAGCCCGAGTGTCGGCCAACTGCCGAACTCGACGTCGCCCCGCGATTCTGGAAGCCATGCCGTTAAATTCTAATCTTGACCCCTTTTTCGAGCAACGGCCATCAGGGGGCATGTGTGGAGAATTGGAGCTGATCATGAAATGATCTTCGAGGTTTAGTCCAACTTCATTCGCTGGGGCTCGAGGTTGTCGGGGTTTCCTCGCGTCACGACTTTTACGAACTGGAAGGTAGTGCGGTATGTGACTCAGGGAACTCAGTATGCGACATGGTATCCCTCGAATAGTTCACGGCCTCCCTTTCCTGAGGCGACGGTAATGACCCGTCGAACATAGGTGCTGGAAAAGGGTTTCGGAAAAGCTGAGTTCAATCAGGGGCTCTTTTCAGGCGAGTCATGACGGGCCGAATTCGCCAAGACGTTTTTCGGCCATTACGGCCCCCTCAACGGCCACCTCCGGGAAAAGGGCGAAGAAAGAGGCGCTTCGCACTTAGGGGTGAAATGTAACCCATGGCCCGCAGGGAAATGAGTAGGGCTAACGCGCCTGACAGCTCGGTGATGATAAACCAGGGGTTCCGAAACTGCTCCACCAGATATTTCCAAAAAGATCCGGTCTCAGGGTAGCGGGGAAAAGGCCCCAAAGAGGGCCACAGGAAAGTCTCGGGAAAGGACCAGAAACCGTCCAACAAGAGGTGAAGGGCCATGCCTGCAGCCAAAAAACCGAGTCTGGGCTCTCCTCGGCGCCACAGGAAAAACCCTACCGCCACGAGGACTATGAGAAACAGGAAGGTGTGGAAAAAAATCCTTCCGTTCTGAAACTGATCCCCGAAGATGACCCTACCCACTGGCTTGTCCACCAGATCGGGAAGGATAGAACCCAAAAGGAACCAGCGAAGGAAGGCTGCTCTTCTTTCCCCGTTCGGTTTCTTGCGGGCAACCTTGCAACCTATGGCGAAAACGGCCGAGGCATAACCCACATGGGCCAGAAACCACATCCAAAACCACCTCGAGTCCTCTTAAAAATCGCTGAAGCAAGAGGGCGTGCTTACTTCACCGGATATTGGGCCCCGTTTTTGCTGCTTGTGGGGGTCAAAAGAGCCTGGGGCCTTCCTCTCCCCCGTCTCCCAGCGGAAGATGACCACCATCTAACCCGTTTTGATCCCCCGGGGAAGCCAGGGACATCCTTGCAGCCCAGGAGGCGAGCCTATCCGCTTCTCGATTTTCCTCCCTCCCGACGTGCTTCACCCTCCACCGGCGATACAGCGACAACATATGCCGCACTTGGAAGTGTAAGGACTTGAGGCTTTGCTCCCTAACCCTGTACTCGCCTGCGAGCTGACGTGACACCAGCTCGCTGTCGGTAAAGACCACCACGCTCTCTACCTGGAAGGCCGAAAGCAGCCGAAGGGCATGCACCAGGGCGGTGTACTCCGCATAGTTATTGGTGGTCTCGCCTATGGGCATCGCGAACTCCGCCACCTTTTCACCATCAGCGGTGCGCACGACCACGCCGATGCCCGCCGGACCCGGATTGCCCTTAGCCGCCCCGTCCACGTGCACGTGGAGCTCCCGAAAAAAGATGGGACAGCGGTAAGGATCCCTCACCGCCGAAGATTCACCATCTCGATCCAACCGCGATCCTCCCCGATGAATAGACCTCAATCCTGCTTCACCAGTATGCGTCTACAGTTGGGGCAACGGAAAAGCCCCTCGGAGCGTAAGAAACGATCGTATTCCTTTCCCGGCAACTCCACCCTACAACCCTGACAGACTCCTTCCACCACCGTGACCACCGCCAGCCCTTGTTTGGTCTCCATGAGTTTGTCGTAGATCTCAAGCAATTCCCCCTCTATTCCCTCTCTCAAGGAGTCCCTCTCCTGTCGCAGGCGGGCCAGTTCGCCGTTCACCCTGTTTTCCTCCTCCAACAGCGCCCTTCGCTTCTCGTCCACTCGGGAGGAGAGCTCGCGGTGCCTCGATTCGATTTCCTCCAAGGGGACCCTCAATTCGTCCAGCCTCTCCATGTCCTCGATGGCCTGGGTCTCCAGGTTGTCCATCTTCTTGCGCAGGGACTTGACCTCCGCCTGCAGGCCTCGAAGCTCCTTGGGGTTGCTCACCGTGCCTCCGTAGAGCTTTTCCTCCTCTCTCTTGAGCTTCTCTTCCAGGGATCGGATCTCCGCCTCGACCTTTTCCTGCCTTTTCCTTAACCGTTCGTACTCCCCTCTGAGCCTTTCCATTTCGGCAGAAAGGGCCCTCTCCTCCTGTTGCAAGGAGTCGAGCTCCTCCCTGAGCGGATGGCCCTCAAGCTCCTCCCTCAGGGAACGGATTTCCCTGTCCAACTGCTGAAGACGGTGGAGCTTCTCAAGCCCAGTCACCTTTCACCTCCCCCTGCCATCGCCTCGCCGGGACCCTGTTCATAACCCTGGACCCAAACCGTTCCCCGGCAGGTTTGTGACTCGCTAACCAGGAAATGAGCTTCGACGCCCCTTTCTCTCGCTTTCTTCGCCAAAAGTCCCTTAAGACGAGCGAGAACAGGCCTCTCCGTATGATAATGCCCGGCATCCAGTAGGGCCAAGCCCCGAGCCAAGGCGTCCAATGCCTGGTGATGGTCCACGTCGCCGGTGACCAGTACTTCCGCCACCTCGGCGGCATCGGGCACTAGGTACCCTCCCCTGCCCCCGCACACGGCCACTCTTCTCACCCGCCTTCCCGGATCGCCGAACACTCGCGCCGCCTCGCATCCTAAAGCATCCCTGCACATTCTCGCCAACTCGACCAAGGAGAGCGAGCGATCGAGGACCCCCACCCTTCCCATGCCGGCGCCATGGTCAACCCTGCCCGAATTGCTCAGGGGATATACGTCCACGGCCGGTTCCTCGTAAGGGTGGGCCTCCTTGAGGCTGGCCAAGACGGAGGCCAAGCGGCCGCCCTCCACCAGCACCTCCAAGCGGTGCTCTTTCGTCCTCTCTTCCCTACCCTCCTGGCCGACGTACGGGGAGGCTCCCTCCAAGGGGAGGAAGGTCCCCTCGCCCAAAAGGTAATATGAGCAGCGCCGGTACTTACCCACCTCCCCGGCACCCGCCCCGAAAAGAGCCTCCCTCACCCCGTCCAGGTGGTCAGGCGGCACGAAGGTCACCAGCTTGTAGTAGCGGTTCGAGGAGGGTTTCAAGGGCCGGACATCCATCAAGCCCAACGCCTCGGCCAGAGAAGCGTTGACCCCCTCCTCGCAACGATCCAAATTGGTGTGGGCGGAATAAAGGGCGATGTCTTTCCTCAAAAGCTCCGCCACCAGCCTTCCAACAGGCTCGTCTTCTGACAGTCGTCGCAAGGGGCGAAAGATCAAGGGGTGATGGGATATGATCATCCCCGCCCCTCGACTTATCGCCTCATCCAAGACATCGACGGTGACGTCGATGGCCAGCAAGACTTTTTCCACTTCCCGGCAAGGGTCTCCCAGCTGGAGACCCACGTTGTCTCCTTCATCGGCTAAGTCTAAGGGGGCGATCTCCTCCATCCAGGCTGCTATTTCACCGACTCTTAAGGTCATGCCCGAAACCTCCTCCCTTCAATCGGACCACCACCCGGCATCCCTGGTCTATGTTAATCGCCGAGGCGGTTCCCGTGAAACGCCGCGTGCTCCGCGCGTCGTACGGAGACCCCTCAGGCCAGCGGACGATAAATCCACATGACCGGTCCGCCAAAGACAGCAAATACCACATTCCGCGCTTACGGCCCGGGCGACGAGCAAGTGCCTTTTAACAAATACCAAGAACAGCGACACCAGAGGATTCGAGTCGGAACTCCGTTGGGGCGGCATAACGCGTCCCGGCTCAAGCCACCTTCGCATCGGCGGTGAAGTTTGGGGTAAGGGGTCATCACCTCGATGGGGAAGGAAAAACGTCATCGCTTCCGAGGGAGAGGGACATCAACCATGCTGTGAACGAGGACGTTTCCCCTTCAGCACATGGAATCGCGAACTCAAGAGTCGGTAGGGAAATGTTCCATCCCGTGGAAGGGGGGTCAAAGTACAGCGCTGAGGTCGAAGTTGCACCGTGACACGGCGAAGAAAGGCTTTTTTCGAGTTACCCAGGCTCAACCCGGACGTTCTCGATCGCGATGTCGCTCGGGTCTTCGTCCGGGGCTGGTCCCTTGGCGACTAACCTTGTCCTCGCCGCTCGGCATGAGCTAATACGAAAGGCTGACCAGCCTCACGACTTGGAGCAGATGAGCTGTGTATATTTGCCAACGTATTTGAGATGTGGCTCGCTCCCCGCCCTTTCCTCCAGCTCCAGCATTCCCTTGAAGCACTGTCCGGGCTCAAAGAGGGAACAATCGATGTATTCGGAAAAAACCAGCAAACCGTACTCCCCCTCGATGTTATAACCGAGGGGCTCCAAGAGGGCCCTCATCTCTATGTCGGAATAGAGGTGTCCTTTACCTTTGTGGAGGGGCGTGGTGAACTCCTCCATGTCGAAGGCGTCCAGGGCCTCCCTCACGTTCCCCTCCTTGAGGACCTTTTCCATGATGAGTCCATACCGGTTCAAAAAGACCAAAGACAAAAGCCCCCTCGGCCTGAGCACTCTGGTGATGATGTTCAGGGCTTTAAGGGGGTCATCCACGTATTCGATGGTCTCGTGACAGAGGATGAGGTCGAAGTCCTCCTCCAGGCAAGCCTCCAGGTTCTCTACCCTCTCGTTTATGAATCGAAGGTCGGCCGTCCTGTCCAAGGCCTGCTCTCTAGCCCTCTCCATGGCCGTCTCCAGCAGGCAAGCCTGGGGTTCGAGCAAGGTGACCCGATGCCCCAGCGCTGCGAAACGCAAGGAGGCCTCACCCACACCGCTTCCCACGTCCAATATGTTCAACTTACGGTCCTCATCGCCCCGCAAAAGGTCGGAGACGTGTCTTCCCAGAAATCGGAAGGCCAGCTCAGCCTCCAGCCTCGTGGTCAGTGCCTCTGCCTTCTCCATCAAAAGCTCAGCCTTTTCGTCCGTGCCCTTCTCCATTTCCATCCTCCCCGATCCTAAACAGCTGCAACTCCATGGAGCCGTGAATCCAGGGCTCACACGTCAAATAAGAACGGCTCAGCAAAATCCAACCGAAAGGAAACCGAGTGAAAACCTGTCTTTGGTGAAATTCGGAGGTTTGAGGGGTAAGGCCTCGATCACCGGTGGCGAACCCGTCCTCCGTCCTTGGCACGACCTCCCTGCTACCCTGATACAAGCGGCCTCGGCTATGCAAACTGGCATTGATTCATCACCATGGTGGGCGTTGGCGGATTTGAACCACCGACCTCCTGCTTGTAAGGCAGGCGCTCTCCCGCTGAGCTAAACGCCCTTCTTCATCAGTCAGAGCTAAAAACGGCACTGCCGATTTTCCAACATCTAAATATTAAATCATTACGTCCTGGCCAACAACGGCGCCGGTTCGAGTCACACGCTAGGCGAGCCGACCAGGATGATCCCTATGCTTTCATGGGCGGGGCCGAACAAGACTCAACCCGACTCCTTTCATCGCCCGCCATATATGACGCCCGACTCGAACCCCGCGCAGGCTCACTTCCCGGTCTTTCCGTCTTGCCTTTCCCTTCCTGAGCTTTCCCTCAGGAAATGAGCATACCTCACCAGATGTCCGGCCACGCGAGCCGCCCTTTCCGGGGTCATGGCGGTGAACAGGCCGGACCTTCTAAAACGCAAGGACGTGCTGAACTCGCTTTCGTTGACCGCCACCGGGATGATGGGTTTACCCATACTCTTCATGAGGCCCAGAATCTTCCTGGTCATGGCCCGATCGCTCCACCTCCAGGCCTCGAGCAGGTTCACTCCCCCGCTCCCTTCCCTCGAGCTCTTTCCGCTCTTTCCCACGGAACGGCGGGCTCCACGAGCAATGGAAAGTTGATAACGAACGAGTGCGCCCGGGCCTCGTCGCAGCATGCGCAGGAAAGGCCGAACGGTGGTGGAAAGGACGTCTTCCAGCCAGTAATTGGCCCCGAACATAACCCCCATGGCCACCAACAGGTCCACCTCGTCACAACGGGTCAGAGCTTCCAGCGCCAGGAAATGACTGGACCTGCGGGCGTTCCCCACCAGATCCACGGGGTTCTTTCGGCTCCAGAAGACGGGGAGGTGTGGATCCAACTCCTGAATGAGGTCAGTTGGCAGTTCGGCCAACTTCAAGCCCTCCCTCTCCAAGGCGTCAGTGGCCACCACCCCCCACCCTCCCCCCAAAGTGAGCACTGCCACCCTTTCTCCTGAGGGCAAGGGAAGGACTGAAAACGCCATGGCCAGGTCTAGCATCTCTTCGGTGGTCTCCGCCTCTATGATGCCCGCCTGCCTCATGGCCCCTCGGAAGAGCTCGTAAGGCCCGGCAAGAGCGCCCGAGTGGGAAAGCACTGCTTTCTTCCCTTGCTCCCCCTTGCCGGTTTTTAGGATTATCACCGGCTTTCTGGGCGTGATGGAGGATGCCACCTCCAGAAACCTCCTGCCGTCCTTAACCCCTTCCACGTAAAGCAGTATGACCTCCGTGTGAGGATCATCGCCTAAGTACGCGAGATAGTCCGTGACGTCGGTGTTGGCGGAGTTCCCGCACCCCACGAACCGACTGAAACCCAGGCCCCTGCGGCGCCCCCAGGTTAGCATCTGTACCCCCAAATTGCCGCTCTGGGACACGAACCCCACCTTACCGGGCAAAGGCCTCACCGGGGCGCCGATGCACAAAAGGTTGGCTGTGGAGCTGTAGATGCCCATGGTGTTGGGACCCACGATGGTGATACCCGCCCGGTCGGCCATCTCCGCCACTTTCCTCTCCAGCTCCGCACCCTCTCCCCCCACCTCGCTGAAATTGCTGGAGACCACCAGCACATTACGCACCCCTTTCTCCGCCGCCTGCCTGACGACCTCGGGCACCTTGCGGGCAGGGATGGCCACCACTGCCAAATCCACCGGCTCGGGAACGTCCGCCAAAGATGGATAAGCGGCAAAGCCCAGTACCCTTCTCTCGCCTGGGTTCACCATGTAAACCTTACCTCTGTACCCCCCGCCTATGATGTTCATGGGAAGGAGGAAACCCCATTTCCCGGGCTGGTTGCTGGCTCCCACTATCGCCACCGACCGGGGGTGGAAAAGTCTCTCGAAATGCCTTTCCATAACCATCAGACGAACGAACCGGCAACGAGAAAATCCGACGATATCGACAAGTTAGCTGAACGAGCTCAGGCAAAAGTCAACGGGCGGAGATAATTTTAAACCATCGCCACCAAGGCAACCAGACTGCGGTGCAAATCGGTCGTGAGAAAGAGGGTCTACCCGAGCCGAGATCTACGCCATCTCTCCCGCTTCCCTCAAAAGCCTCTCGTACTCCTCGTCCACCCTTCTCTGGATCTCCTCGATGTCCTCGTCGGTGAGATGGCGGAATCTTCCCTGGGCCCTGATGTATTCCTTGACCGGTATGCGCTCTTTCACCTTGACCGTGAGGCGCTTTACGCCGTTCTCCACCTCGTAGAGGTGGAACATGCCCGATTGGACGGCCATCCGGCCTATTTCGATGGCCATGTCGGGAGGGCATCTCCAACCGGTAGGGCACGGCGCGAGGATGTGCAGGAAGGAGGGGCCCCTGGTATCGGCAGCCTTGATCATCTTGGCATACATGTCCTTCATGTACGAGACACAGGCAGTTGCCACGTAAGGTATGTGGTGGGCGGCAGCGATGGCCGCGATGTCCTTCTTCCAGGTTCTCTGTCCCTTGAAGATACGACCTGCCGGGCTAGTGGTGGTGGAGGCCCCGAAGGGGGTGAGGCCCGAGCGCTGGATGCCGGTGTTCATGTATGCCTCGTTGTCGTAACAGATGAAAATGCAGTCGTGACCCCTCTCCAGGGCACCCGAAAGGGCCTGCAGGCCGATGTCCGCAGTGCCTCCGTCGCCAGCCAAGGAGACCACGTAGATCCTCTCCTTGGGGATCCTCTTCTTCCTCATCAGGGCCTTATAGGCCGCCTCTATACCCGCCGCGGTAGCGGCCGCGTTCTCGAAGGCGGAATGAATCCACGGGATCTTCCACGCGGTCTGGGGATAAGGACTGGAGATGATCTCAGCGCAACCGGTGGCCGTCGCCACGACGGTGTTGGGTCCCAACACTTTCAACAAGTGCCTCAGCATGACCGCCGGCGCACAACCCTGACAGGCCCTGTGGCCTGGACCGAAATACTCTTCCCTCGGAAGCTTCTTGGGTGTGAATCCCTTCAGCAGCTGTGCCCTTTCCTCAGACATATCCGCACCTCACATCATCTCACCAAGCCAACGTCACGGGCTATGCGCGCCACCTCATTCCCTCACTCCGTACATCTCGTAATAGGGTATCTCGCCCCTCTCCGCCAATTCCATCGCCCTCTTGGTCATGGCCTCGAAGTCTCTTTGAAGCACGTCCCTCCCAGAGAGGCCGGCCACCATGCTCACCACCTGGGGCCTCACCTTTTCGTGATAAAAAGCGGCCCTTATCTCGTTGGCTATGGGCCCCCCGGCCCCTCCCACCGAAAGGGCCCGATCCACCACCAAAACCAGCGGTGCTTTGCCCAGGATCTCCCGGACATCATCCAACGGGAAGGGCCTCCATAGCTTCCAGGAGACCAGCCCCACCTTCATTCCTCTCTTTCTCATGCCCTCCACCGCCAATCGGGCGGTCCCCGCGTAGCCCCCGGCGATGACCAGGATCATCTCGGCGTCATCCACCCAGTAGCTCATCAGGGGCGCGTACCGCCTCCCGAACCTCTCCTCCCATTCCCTCCAGACCTCGAGGATGACGGGGTATGAGCCCTTGAGTTCCTCGTCTTGTCTCTTTTTGATTTCGGAGAAATAATCGGGCATGGCGAAACAGCCCATGGACACGGGATCGCTGGGGTGCAACCTGTACTTCGGCCGGTAGACCGGCAGGAAATCCCGAGCTTCTTCCTCGCTTATCACGTCCACCGGTTCCAGAACATGGCTGAGGTGAAAGCCGTCCATGCACACCATGGCGGGAAAGAGGACCCTCTCGTCCTCGGCGATCCGGAAGGCCTGGAGGGTGAAGTCGAAGACCTCTTGGCCGTCCTCGGCGAAAAGGGTTATCCATCCGCAGTCCCTCACGCTCATGATGTCGCTGTAATCCCCCCATATGGACAGGGGGGCGGAAAGGGTCCTGGTCACCAAGGCCATCACGATGGGCAGCCTGAGCCCGGAAGCGATGTATAGCATCTCGCTCATCAAGGCCAACCCTTGAGCGGAGGTGGCCGTGAAGGAGCGGGCCCCTGCCGCGGACGCGCCGATGCAGCAGGACATGGCCGAGTGTTCGGATTCCACGTTGATGTACTCGGCATCCAGCACCCCGTCGGCCACCATTTCCGACAGGACCTCGGCTATGTGAGTCTGAGGCGTTATGGGGTAGGCGGCCACCACGTCCACGTCGGCCAGCCGCACAGCCTCCGCGCAGACCTCTGATACCTCCAGGCTCACCCTCTTAGATCCCATCTTCGCATTCCTCCACCATGGTGATGGCGTCGTACGGACACTCCTTCGAGCATATACCGCATCCCTTGCAGTACCGGTAATCGATGTGGTACTTTCCCTCCTCGTCCACCAAAACCGCCGGCTCGGGGCAATACATCCAACACCGCCCGCATCGTTTACACTTCTCCTGATCCAGCTCCGGCCGCATGCTTCGCCAATCGCCAGTCAGATATTCGGCGGCGTTGCCGGGATTGAAGACTATACATGCGTGGTCGATGGTTCTCCAGGTGGGCAGGTCCGCCAAGACTCCACCTCCCCTCAAGCGCTCACAATCTCTGCCACCCTGACCTCCTCGAAGGCTTCCTTGAGGGCGGCGATGTTCTTGTCCGCTATCCGGCCCATCTTCTTCTCGATCTGGGCGATTACCGACTCCAAACTCACCACCGGTTCCGCCTTGAGAAGCGCCCCCAGCATGGCCATGTTGGTGATAGCGCTACCCAGGAACCTTATGGAGATCTCGTTGGCGTCCACGGTGGCCAAAACGCAGTCCGTAAAACCATACCTCTCGGCCGCCTGCTCTGGGGGGAAGCAGGAGTTCAGCACCGCCAATCCTCCCTTTTTCAGCCCGTTTTTGACCGGGATGGTCCTGAGGATCAGCGGGTCAAGTACCACGATTATGTCCGGCTCGAGTATGGGCTCGCGGGTTATCACGGGCTCGTCGGAGATCCTGCAGAAAGCGACTACCGGAGCGCCCCTCCTTTCGGGTCCGAAGCTGGGGAACGCCTGTGCGTAGCGTCCCTCCTCGATGGCTGCGGAAGCCAGTATCTTGGCGCTTAGCACCACTCCCTGACCGCCTCTTCCGTGTAACCTGATCTCCTTCATGTCGCACCGCCTTGAGGATTGTGCAGGGCCTATCCTAAAAGCTACAAGCCCCTTGACTGGAGTTTCCCACCACAGTCCTCGTGAGATCAGGGGGAAGAGATCCCCGTCTCCTCCCCGACAAAAAGCCAGAACATAAGAGTCCTTATCGAAAACCTTTTTTCGATCGACCTTTTACAGCTCTGGAGGTGTTATAGGCGGTTATTATACCTTAAAGTTCCGTCAGTGCAAGTGCTTTTTTGCAATCTCTTCCTTTTTCGCTTGACCGATGTCCTGCCAACTCCCTCTTCGAGAAAGTCCATTTCCCTTTTTATGGATCTATATCTATCAGAAGGACGCCAACTGATATAATCTTTGCCGATCAGATGAGAGGGAGGAAAAAAAGTTGAGCGTTAGCAAGCTGGACGACTTCATTTCCCATCTTAGTCCCGAGCTCAGGCCAGAAGCCAGGAACCTGTTCATCCCCGAACGCTACGAGAAGGATCAGTATATCTTCGTGGACCAAGAGGAAGCCACCCATTTTTTCCTGGTGGAGGAAGGGATAGTGGAAGCCAACATCGTCCACAGCGACGGTAGGCTTTACATTATGAACTTCCTCCACCCGGGAGACATCTTTGGGGAAGCAGCCTTGCAAGAGGAGGGAGTTTATTCCTATTCCGCCGTGGCTCACTCCGACTGCCGCGTTTGGAGGATAAGCTGGGACGATATCCAATGGATCGCCGCCCGGGATTCTGGGTTCGCCCTGCACCTCGCCAGGCTCATCACCATCAAACTGGATCAATCCTATTACAAGGAAAGATGTATCGCCGGCGAAAGGGTGGAAAAGCGCATAGCCTGCATCCTGTTGAAAATGGCGGGGGAAAAGGGCTTCTCGGACAAATGTGGACTTTCCATAGGGTTTCCCCTCACCAATCGTGACATTGCCGGGCTGGTGGGAAGCACCGAGGAGACCGTTTCCCGCATCTTGAGCAGGTTCAAAAAGGAGGGCATCATCTCCTCCGAGGACAAAAGGATAACCA
>JACVJK010000063.1 GCA_015711955.1 Actinomycetota bacterium
TGACGGCGGGCCCTGCCGCTCCGGGATACCCTCCACCGTGGCGGAGGTGAGAGGGGGACAGGTCGTGGTCCTCCGGGAGGGGGAGATCGGCATAGGGCAGCTCATGGAGCTTTTGGAGGATCTTTGAGAGGTCCTTGACGGCGGGCCCTGCCGCTCCGGGATACCCTCCACCGTGGCGGAGGTGAGAGGGGGACAGGTCGTGGTCCTCCGGGAGGGGGAGATCGGCATAGGGCAGCTCATGGAGCTTTTGGAGGATCTTTGATTAAGAGGGTCTGTCAAAGGGCCTGTCTCTTTGGAAGGCCGTAGAGGAGGGCTCAATGGGGCCTCTCCATTCAATAGCGTTTAAAAGGACCTTGGGAGGAACCGTTTCTTTGGAGGTCGAGCATATCGGTTGGGGGTCGAGAAGGCTTGAAAGTAGTGTTTCTTTGCACTGGGAACATCTGCAGGAGCCCCATGGCAGAGGCCATCTTCCGCGCCCGGCTGGAGGAAGGCTATCCGCACCTTGTCGGAGAAGTGGAGGTCATTTCGGCGGGGATAGCCGCCATGGACGGGAGTCCCGCTTCCTCCCATGCTGTCCAGGTCATGGATTTGTGGGGCATCGACCTGGAAAGGCATCGGGCCAGGCCCTTCACCCTCTCTCTGGCCAGGGAGGCGGATCTAGTGGTGGCCATGGCCAGGGAACACATCCTGGCCCTGGAGAGGATATACCCCCCGGCCCTCCAAAAGGCCACCACCTTAAAGACCGTGTCCGCCTCGCGTGAGGCAATCCTTGACCTGCTGGGACGGGAGACCGCCCATGACATGGCCAGCGTGAACTCCCGTCTGGAGAAAATGCTGGAATTACTCGAGGCCACGGGATGGGAAGCGATTTATAGAGCGGAAATGGGGAGTGAGTCCTCTGATATAATGGACCCCATCGGTGAATCCTTCAGCACCTACCTCGAGGTGGCGGAACAGATCGACCACTCCGTCGAGGACCTGATCCTTTGCCTTTTCGGGGAACCACTGCGCCAGGGGCCGGGTTGGGAGGGGCGGTAAAAGGGTCCTATCCGGTGAGGTTGTCAGGCGAGGAAGGGTCCGGGACACGAAGGAGGGTGAGGGTCTCCATGCGTGTGGCCGTGGGATGCGATCATGCGGGATATGCCCTCAAAGGGTTGGTGGTAGACTACCTGCGGACAAGGGGCTACGAGGTGGTCGACGAGGGCACCTTCTCCGAGGAGTCCTGTGACTATCCCGATTTCGCCCTGAAAGTGGCCACCAAGGTGGCCCGGGGGGAGGTGGAGCGGGGGGTACTGATCTGCGCCACCGGAACCGGTATGGCCATGGCCGCCAACAAGGTCCCTGGGGTGCGGGCGGCGGTGGCCAACGACCTGTACACCGCTAGGTTCTCCCGCTTACACAACGACGCCAACGTGCTGGCCATGGGGGCAAGGGTCATTGGACCTGGCTTGGCCCAAGCGGTGCTGGAGGTATGGATGGAGACGGAATTCGAGGGTGGAAGGCACGAGAGGCGTTTGGAGAAGATGGCCTGCATAGAGAGGGGAGAGAAGGATGGAGGGCGTTGAGGAACTGGAGAGGGTTGATCCCGAGATAGCCTCCGTCCTCAAAAAGGAACTGGAAAGGGAGAGGAGGAAGATAGAGCTCATCGCCTCCGAGAACTTCGCTTCTCGGGCGGTTTTACAGGCCACGGGCAGCGTGCTCACCAACAAGTATGCCGAGGGCTACCCCGGCAGACGATATTACGGCGGCTGTGAACATGTGGACGAGGCCGAGGAGCTGGCTATCCGCAGGGCCAAAGAGCTCTTCGGTGCCGAACACGCCAATGTACAGCCTCATGCGGGGGCTCAGGCCAACATGGCGGTTTATTTCGCCGCCCTCCGGCCCGGTGACACCATATTGGGGATGGACATCAGGCACGGGGGCCATCTCACCCATGGAGCTCCCTCCAACTTCTCGGGGGTCTTCTACCGGCCCTGTTACTACGGCGTGAATCGGGAGACGGAGAGGCTGGATTACGAAGAGATCCTGCAGATCGCAAAGCGGTGTCGACCTCAACTCATAGTGGCCGGCGCCAGCGCCTATCCCAGGGACATAGATTTCGGCGCCTTCCGCAGGATCGCTGACGAAGTGGGGGCTTACCTCATGGTGGACATGGCCCACTTCGCAGGCCTGGTGGCGGCAGGGGTGCACAGTGACCCGGTGCCCCACGCCGAGTTCGTGACCAGCACCACCCACAAGACCCTGCGGGGACCTCGGGGCGGTTTCATACTTTGCCGGAAGGAATACGCCCGGGATGTGGATCATGCTGTCTTCCCGGGCATCCAGGGCGGCCCCCTCATGCACGTCATAGCGGCAAAGGCGGTGGCCTTTCGGGAGGCGTCAACCCCACATTTCAAGGAGTACCAGCGTCGGGTGGTGGAGAACGCGCGGGTCTTGGCCGAGGCCCTTATGGAAAGGGGTTTCCGCTTGGTGTCCGGAGGTACGGACACCCATCTTATGCTGGTGGACCTGAGGCCGAAGGGACTCACTGGCAAGCAGGTGGAAGAGGCCTTGGACGGCGTGTTCATCACCGCCAACAAGAACTCGATACCCTTCGATCCTCTTCCTCCCACTGTCACCAGCGGAATAAGATTGGGGACTCCCGCGGTGACCACCCGGGGCATGGGCGTGAGGGAGATGGTGGAGATCGCAGACATCATAGCCCTGGTGGTGGATAACCTGGGAAACAAGGAGGCGATGAGAGAGGCGCGGCGGAGGGTAGGGGAGTTGGTGGCCGGTTTTCCTCTCTATCCCGATCTGTGAGAGCCTGAGATCCCACCAAAAGGTTGTTCCTCCGCTGTCGAAGGGCGCGAAGGTTTCGGGACGCGAAAGGACGAAAGCGAGTTTCCACGTAAGGGGCGGCGACGCGGTTCGCCGCGGCGATAGGTATTGGGGCAGCCATGAAGGGGAGCATGGGTGGGGAAAGGCCGAGCTGGGATGAGTATTTCATGGCCATCGCTCGGCAGGTGGCCTCTCGTTCCACCTGTCTGCGGCGACGGGTGGGATGCCTGATAGTGTTGGAGAAGAGAATAGTGACCACCGGATACAACGGCGCGCCCATGGGGCTTGCCCACTGCCTGCAGACCGGTTGCCTCAGGGAAAGGGAGGGAGTCCCGTCGGGGGAAAGACACGAGCTCTGTCGTGGTCTCCACGCCGAACAGAACGCCCTTCTTCAGGCGGCCTATCATGGTGTCTCGGTGAGGGGGGGCACTCTGTACTGCACCCACAGGCCTTGCGTTCTCTGTACCAAGATGCTCATAAATTCTGGGATCGTGAGAGTCTTCTTCGCGGAGGGTTACGAAGATAGGCTGGCCGAGGTCATGGCGAAAGAGGCGGGCCTAAAAATGGTCCATTTCCCTAACACGTTGGACGAGGGGGAGGGCAGGAGTTGATCTTTTTCTTGGTAGCGATCAGCGCTTTCATACTCTGCTTGGCGTTAACTCCTCTGGTGAGGCGCCTTGCCGTGAGGGTGGGAGCGGTGGACATCCCCCACGACAGGAAAGTCCACGAAGCCCCCACCCCGAGCTTGGGAGGGCTGGCCATACTGCTATCCGTCATCTTCTCTATTATTTTAGGGCGAGTCCTCATAACGTTCTTCCCCAGCTTGGGACCTGAGGAGATGGAGGCCGCTTTTTCCTCTCTCCAGCTGCTGGGAATACTTCTGTCGGCTTCCCTGATGGCTATGGTGGGAGTCATCGACGATGTATTCCATCTTTCACCATGGAAAAAGCTGGCAGGACAACTTCTGGCTTCACTGGTCCTCATAAGTTTCGGAGTGGAGATAAACACACTGACCTTCATAAGGGGCACGGTAATAGACTTGAGCGCAAGCCCAGTCTTATCCATATTCCTCACCGTGCTTTGGCTCTTGGTTTTCACCAACATCATCAACCTCATAGACGGCTTGGATGGGCTGGCTGCGGGGGTTTGCCTGATAACCTCCCTGGCCTTCTTCGCTTACGGCCTTAACGTGGGAAGGGACATCAACATCCTCCACGCCATGCTGGTCTCGGCGGCGGTGGCAGGTTCCTGTCTGGGGTTCCTGCGTTATAACTTCAATCCAGCCAGCATCTTCATGGGCGACACCGGAGCCATGTTCTTGGGTTTTATCCTGGGGGCGGTGGGAATACAAGGGATACTCAAACGAACGGCCATCGCCACCCTTTTCACGCCCGTGATAATCCTGGCCATCCCCGTGCTAGACACGGGGTTGGCAATCCTTCGGAGGGCGAGGGCGGGAAAGCCTTTTCACCATGCCGACAAGGAGCACATCCACCACAGGCTCCTCAACATTGGCCATTCCCACCGCCAGGCGGTTCTCATCATCTACTTATGGACTTCGCTGCTTACCGGCGTGGCCCTGTCCTTGGAGTTCGTGAGCTCCAAAAAGCCAGTTTACGTTCTGCTGGCGGTGATACTTGCCAGTTTTGTCCTCATCACCCTTCCCAGGATATGGAAGGGTGAGCGGGTTATGGATGAGGGGGACGAGTATCCGGAGACAGGAGAGAAGGATGAACGCCCGTCCATTTGACCTTTGAGCCGCGCTTTGGCCATGTGTTCGCCTTGGCATGCTCACACTGAAATTTCAATGGCCAAGAGAGTTCCCAATGACCGAACGGTTTCCCACTTTCCTTTTGGTCGACTCACCGTGTCTTCTCGCGTCTTCGGAAGATGGTCTCTCGGTCGAAATGCCCTTGGGATTTTCGAGTCGCGTGGTTACCGGTTGGTGTTTCCAAGCGCAGATGACGAATATAAAATAAGTTAAGGTGGCGGAATAGGGATGGAAGGGAATGGTAAAGCGAAGGCGGGGAGAAGGGCGTGAGTTCAAAGAGAAAAGACGTGAATTTCTCATTTCTTCCCGCAGGCACGAAAAAAGGTCGAAAGGGGCATCATGAAAAACCGCATCAAGGTGGCCTTCGTCGGTTTCAACGAGGCATGCGCCCGTCTGGTGGAGGCCCTCAGGGGAGATCCCCGCGTGGAGCTGGTGGGTATAGTTGCCGGGGAGCGACCGACAGGTTGGCCGGAGACGGAGGTGATTCCCCGATTGTTCGGGGACACCAGGGAATTGGAGTCAGCAGCTAACCCGGACGTGGTCTTTCTGGCCGAGGAAGCCGATGAAGGGGTTTTTTCCGGTGAAGTGGTGCCTGTTTGGGAGGGAGCGAGCATGGAGTACCTGACGTCATTTCTCTCCGGCAGGGCGGTTTTGGAGAAAAAAATCAGGGAAGAGATCGAGCAGGTCACATCCCTGTGTTCCGACACCCGCTTGGCAGAGGCCTACAGCGATCCCTTCCCCAAGTTGACCCAGCTCATGGATCGGGCCATGGCCCTCTTCGACATGAGGTTCGGCATGATCGCCGTTCCGGGCGAGGTGGGTTCGGAGATGGTGATACTCATGGCCCGGGGCGACAAGGTCAAGGGATTGGTTGGGAGGAGCCTGGGGATGGCCACCTCCCTCTGCGGGGAGGCTTTCAACCAGGGAAGGCCGATGCAGAGGAAGGTCTCAGAGGAGTTCGAGGAGTTCGATTTTCTGAGCAGGGAAAACATCACCAAGGCCATCTTGGTGCCCATGAGGGCGGAAGGAAGGGTGGTAGGGGTCTTCCTGTTGGGTGGCGACGGCGAGGATGAGCTCGATTCCCTCAAGCTCTCCCTCTTTGCCCTGGTGGCGGATCAGGCTGGCTTGGTGTTGCAGATAGCCCGTCTTTACTCGGAGCTGGAGGCCAACTTGAACCTGGACTCCTTGACCGGCCTTTACAATCAGCACTACTTCCTTCGGCGACTTTCCGAGGAGATAAGCAGGGCCCGGCGCTACAGCCTCAACGTGAGCCTTGTCCTCATGGAGCTGGACGATCTGTCGGGTTACCGGGAAAGGAACGGGAGGACCATGGCGGAGCTGGTCCTATCGGACCTGGGAAGCCTGATAAAGCGTTCCACCAGGGAGGTGGACGTGGCGGCCCGCTACGGCGAAGACCGCATCGCGGTGCTGCTGCCGGAGACCAGGAGGATAGGGGCTTTGAGGTTGGCGGAGAGACTGCTGGGCATCGTCGCCGATTACCCATTCCCCTCGACTATGAAGGGGGAGACGGAGAGGCTGACGGCCTGTGCCGGCATCGCCTCCTATCCGGCCAACGCGGAAAACGACCGGGAATTGCTGTTCAAGGCCATGGAAGCGCTGGAGAGAGCCAAGAAGGCAGGTCCAGGAAACTTCCACCTATACGGCACCTGATAACGATCGTTGAGGTTTCGGCTGGCAGGCAAGTGACGAACTTCTCGACCAGTCGAAAGGCGCGTAATCTACCCTGAGGACTCATTCCAACGTTTTTGTTGCCCAAGGCATAGGGTCAGGTCGCCCTCGCGCCGGAGATCAGCCATGGCGTTGGTTTTCGGAAAGCAGGTCTGCGTATTTCTTCCTGAGGTTCCAAACCACCCGCAGACCTTCCCAGAAGATGGCGGCGTCCATCTTGGACTTTCCTCGCTTCCTGTCGGTGAAGATGATCGGGATCTCAACCACCCGGAAGCCGAGGATCTCGGCGAGGAAGGTCATCTCGATCTGAAAGGCATAGCCCTGGGATTCCACCCTTTCCATGGGTATGGCTTCCAGCACCCTTCGGGTGTAGCAGCGGAATCCCGAGGTGGTGTCCGCGGTTCGAGTGCGCACCACCAGCTTGGTGTATAGATTACCGCCCCTGCTGATCATCCACCGGAGCAAATTCCAGTTCTCGCACCCGCCGCCCTTCACGTAGCGAGAGCCCACCGCGGCGTCGGCTTCCAACGCTGCATGGTACAGACGGGGCAGATCATCGGGATTGTGCGAGAAGTCGGCATCCATCTCGAAAAGGAACTCCGCCCCCCTCTTCAGCGCGTAGCGGAATCCCTCGCGGTAAGCGGTGCCCAAGCCTTGTTTGCCTGGTCGGTGGAGGACCTCCACCCTTTCTTCCCGGGCGGCTATGGCATCCGCCAGTTCTCCGGTTCCGTCAGGGGAATTGTCGTCCACCACCAAGATGGAGAGATTGAGGGGCTGGCGGAGGACCGCTTCCACGATTCTCTCGAGGTTCTCCCGCTCGTTGTAAGTCGGCAGCACTAACACCAGTGGACGCATGGGAAGATTATAGCACCGTATCAAGAGTTCGCCTTTTTGGTGACCTGGTGCTTCTAGACGTGGTCCGGGTGACCGCTGAACAACGTGCCCTTCCTGATGCGGGGCGAATGGTTTTTTATCCCTTGGTCCGGCCGGGACCGGATGTTCGCGGGGTGGATGTTGTTTGCTCTGATTTGGGCAAAGCGGTTTGGGCCATTCAGCGGAGGGTCGACTGGTCGACTAAAAGGAGGAAAGGCAAGCCCAGAAATCGGCTTTCCCGAAAACGCCTTCTTCGCAGGGGGATTTGGGGTGGGGGGCCGACGAGGCTTGGAGAGGGAATTTGGTGACGCCTTCTATCTTAGCCCCCTCTTTCCCGGTGTTGGCTCAAAGCAGGCATGTTGCAATGGACTTGCTGCCCGTGGTGGGTATGAAGTACGCCGGGAACGGCTAGCCGGGAGAGCCCGGGTTAAACAGGGGGTGGTTAAATAGGGGTGAGAATCTTGTGTTTACAAGGCTCGGGATGTGACCCTAACCCATGTCAGTGCTCCTCGAGTTTCTCTTTTCTGATGAGACCCGGGGAAGAGAAGATCTTCGGCCTCGGCCCTCAGAAGAAGCGGCCTCTTTCCTCTTCCTTCCACCCGTATCTGCCCACCAGGGGCACGAACACGCAGGTCCCCTCCTCCTCGGTCACGAGCTTTCCCTCCCGTTTTTGCACCAGGGTGAGCATCTGCATGCCGGAGGGTCCCACGGGGATGACCAGCCTGCCGCCCTCGTCCAGCTGGTCCAGAAGGGGTTGGGGTATGGAGGGTGCCCCTGCGGTGACTATTATCCTTTGAAAGGGAGCTTCCTCGGGCCAGCCCAACGTGCCGTCCCCGATACGTATGCGGGGAAAGTAGCCCAGCTGAGCCAGCCTCCTCTCCGCTTCGCGGGCCAACAAGGGATTTTTCTCGATGGTGTAGACGTCCGCACCCAGTTCGCAGAGAATGGCTGCCTGATAGCCGGACCCGGTGCCTATCTCCAGCACTTTTTGGCCGGGCTCGGGCTTTAGGATCTCCGTCATCCAAGCCACCATATAGGGCTGGCTTATGGTCTGACCTTCTCCTATGGGCAGGGGGTAGTCGTCATATGCCCTCTCCACCAAGTGTTGGGGGACGAAAAGGTGCCGGGGAATCTTGCGCATGGCCTCCAGTACTCGCTGATCTTTGATCCCCCGGGCCTCCAACTGCTGTCGGACCATTCGGTCCCTCAACCTCTGCATCAATTCCTCGTCGATCATGACCATCACCGGAACGATTTTGGGAGGTGAGTTGGGGCCGGTTCACTCGGGAGCAGGGCGGGGACGCAGGTATTTCACCACCGTGACCACAGTCCCGCTTCCCGGTTGCGAGTCACAGCGGAACTCGTCCACCAGACATTGGATCAAGGGTATTCCCCTTCCCTTTTCCAGTAGGTCAGTACGTTCTCGACTGAGGACGCAGCCTATGTCGAAGCCCGGTCCGCGGTCGGACACTTCCACCCTGAGATAATCCTCTCCGGCGAAGTAGCGTACCAAGATGGGGGGTTTATCCGCCGTGCCGTTGCCCGAATGCACGATGGCGTTGGTACACATCTCGGAAACCGCTACCTTGAGGTCGTCCACGTCTTCCTCGGGAAAGAGCATGCTCCTGGCAATGGAGCTGGCCAGTAGGCGGGCAAGGCTCACGTACTGGGCTTTGGCAGGGATCTCCAGTTCATAACAACGCTCGGGGTTACCCTGCATCCTGTTTCTCCCTCTCCTTTGCGGGTAGCTCCTCTCGAGTCCTGTAAACGGGAAAGACCTTGGTGAGGCCGGTGATCCTGAAGACCCTGAGGATGCGCTCCTGGTTGCAGATGATCCCCAGTTCGCCGCGATGGCTTTTCACCTTCTTGAGGCCGCCTACCAGCACCCCCAGGCCGGTGCTGTCTAGGAACACCACTTTCTCCAGATCCACCACGATATGATACCGCCCCTTTTCTACCAGCGAGTTTATGGCGTCTTTCAACTTCGGAGCGGTGTAGACATCGACCTCCCCAGAAAGGCCGATCAACGATATGTCTCCCAATTCCTCTACGGTTACCTCTAGGCCCGATTCAGCCCTCTCCTTTTCCATCATGGCCTCAACTCCGGTTAGGGATGGATCCTAACGCCTGTCCAGAGCAGGACTTGCTGCGGCTCCCGTCGAGCTCACTTGCCAGCCCCGGGCCTTTTCACCATGGTGCCACAGTGGGGGCACTTCACCTGGTCTACCCCGGGTTCCAGCATCACTCGATTGTTGCATTTGGGGCAGAGCACTCTCAATACCTCGACGCTGCTTTTCTCATGTCCATGAGGTCCCCTGACCATCTCGCACCTCCGTGGTCCGTTCTACCCATCTCCTCGTTAACTCGATCGCATCCCCTGCCTCGATCTGCGGGCGCGGGTCCCGCCCTCACCTCCATCGGCCGCTTCTGCGGCATCTTTTCCGACGTTCCCCCGCCGGTCAGTTGACTGGCAAGGGCATCGCAGCGCGTGGAGGGGACTCGCTACCCGTCTCCCAGCGGATCCGTTCCGTCCAGAAATATGTTACCCATGCGAAGGATTTTTGAAACATGATGGCACGTAAACCAGTGTTTACTAATAAACATTTGTTTACTATAATGGGGTCGGGAGGTGATGGCGGTGAAGGGGTTGACGCCCAGGCAGGCCGAGGTGTTGGAGTACATCCTGCGGGTGTTGGAGGAGAGGGGATACCCTCCCAGCGTGCGGGAAATAGGGGATGCTCTGGGGATGGCCTCCACCCGGGGGGTGATGCGCCATCTGGAGGCCCTGGAGCGAAAGGGATACATACGGCGGGCGCCGGGAGCCCGGGCCCTCACCGTGCGCAGTCCCGAGCGGGGCGTCTCCTACCTTCCCCTGGTGGGAGAGGTGCCTGCCGGTCCCCTACGTTATGCCGCGGAGGAGGTGGAGGAATGGGTGCCCGTACCTCCCCGGTGGGGAGGGGAGGGCAGGTTCCTCCTGCGGGTGAGGGGAGAGAGCATGGTGGGGGACGGCATCCTGGACGGTGACCTGGTGGTGGTGGACCCGGAGGCGAAGGTGGAGGACGGCGACGTGGTGGTGGCCCTGGTAGATGGGGAGGCCACGGTGAAGAGGTTGCGGAGGGTGGGAGGTTCGGTGGAGCTGCACCCCTCCCATCCCGATTACCCGGTCCTGCGCTGGGAAGCGGGGGAGGCGGAGGTGAGGATAGTGGGGAAGGTGGTGGCCCTGCTACGGGAGATGGGCTCCTGAGCCGATCTGGATGGCCTCGGCCTTCCCCGAGGGGATGGCCAGTTGGGGTAGGCTTCCTGCATCGGTGGTTAGCGGGGCATGCGGAGGGAGGCTGGTTGACCGGCCCTTACGCGACCCCATCCGGCTGGAGACGGGGAGAGGGCGGGCGCCTCGTGACGGAGCGAGTAGAGCCGAGTTCGTAAAGGGAACCGGAATTGCCGGTGGTGGGGAGGAGGTCCGTTTCTCAAAAGGGAACGGGTAGGGGGGTGGGCAGGGCTGGAGGGCGTATCGGGAGATGGCAGGGATTCGGGTGGCGGTGGAGTCCCCCTGGATTTCAGGGGGTTCGTTCCCAGGATCCGGGGGAACGGTGTGGTTGGTTGGGGTGTCCCCGGAGGATTGGGGCCTGCGGGCGCCGGGTCCTGCAGGACGCGGAGGCCGCAGGGGATGGCCGCTTTCCGCGGGGGTAGCGAGATGGCATGGGAAGGGTAGACACGGGCGGACCCCCAAGTGAAGGGGTGCAGAAGGATGGTCACGCAGGTGGAAGAGCCGGTGGACGTGTCGGCGGTCTTTCGGGAAGGGAGGATGAGGCCGGTGGCCTTCCTCTGGAGAGGTCGCAAGTACGCCGTGCGTCGTTGTCTAGGATCTTATCGTTTCACGCGGGGCAGGTATTTGGAGATCTACTTCTCGGTCGTGAGCGAGGGGCCCGACGTGTACGAGTTGAGGTTCTCCACCCGGGACATGAGGTGGACTCTGATGAGGGTGCACTGTCCCGGTTGAGGCAGGCAGCGGGAGGGATGGGGGGTTGGGGGGATCGCAGCAAGTGGGCTGGGGATAGCCCCCACGTCCCCTCGCTGGCAAGCCCCCCTTCGGGGCGATCGGGCGGAGGGGGAGCTTGGGGGCGACCGGCCTGTCGCCAGCGGGGCACTTCCGTGAAAGGGTGTGGCGGGGCCAGCACGGCCTGCCGGTTTTGCCCGCGGGGTGTCCTGTGGGGGTCGGAGGGTGGTCTTCTCCCCTTTCCCCCACAGCTGGGCCCGGGGGTGCCCCGAGCGAAGGGCAGGAAAGGGTGTCGATGACGTCCAGGAAGGCGCGGCAGTTCCATTCGGGTGAGGTGAGGGCACGTGGCCCAGTACGTGCTCAAAGGCCTAGGCGGTGCCCAGGAGAGACTGAGGGAAGGACGGGGGGAAAGGCAGGTGCTCCACCTGGACATGGACGCCTACTTCGCCTCGGTGGAGCAGAGGGATGTGCCCTTCTACCGCAAGCGACCCCTGGTGGTGTGTCACACCTCCAGCGACTTCTGTTCCCACGGGGTGGTGGCCACCGCCTCCTACGAGGCCAGGCGGTGGGGTGTGAAGGCGGGCATGTCCGTGTGGGAGGCGCGCTCCATGTGCCCTCATGCAGTGTTCGTCCACGCGGACATGCCCAAGTACCTGCACAATTCCCAGCGCATATTGGAGATATGTTCCCGCTTTTCCCACCGGGTGGAACCCTTTTCCATAGACGAGGTCTTCGTGGACCTCACCCCGGCCCTGAGCCGCGTGCCTCCAGGGATGGGGAGGTGGAGGGAGGCGGTGAGGCTGGCGGGGGAGATCAAGGGGGAGATCCGCCGCCGCCTGGGACTCACTGCCTCGGTGGGGATAGGGCCCAACAAGCTGGTGGCCAAGATGGCCTCGGATTTCCGGAAGCCCGACGGATTCACCCTGATCCTCCCTGAACAGCTGCCCCAGGTCTTGGCTCCCTTGAAAGTGGACCGGCTGGTGGGGGTGGGGCCCAGGATGTACCGGCACTTGCGAGCCATGGGCATCGAGACGGTGGGGGACCTGGCTCGCACCCCTCCCGAGGTGCTGGTGGATAGGTTCGGCGTGATGGGAAGGCTTCTGTGGGAGGCGGCCTGGGGCAGGGATTGGGGTTCCGTGGCCGAGGCGGGGAGGGAGGAGGAGGTGAAGTCCTTCGGTCACAGCCTCTCCATCCGGGGGGGGACGCTGGATCT
>JACVJK010000064.1 GCA_015711955.1 Actinomycetota bacterium
TCAAGGACCTCACCGACGAGGAGGTGGTCAGGCTTCGCAGTTACATCGACCAGAACCTCAAGGTGGAGGGTGACCTGCGTCGGGAGGTGGCCCAGAACATCAAGCGGAAGATGGAGATCGGCTGCTACCAGGGATTGCGCCATCGCATGGGCTTACCGGTTAGGGGCCAGCGCACCCACACCAACGCCCGTACCCGGAAGGGACCCCGAAAGACGGTGGGCGTCAAGAGGAAGAAAAAGGGCGGTCGCTGACGGGATCACGGGAGCTCGCTCCCACATCTATACATATTCGTTGGCTGGCCTGATGGATTAGGGAGCCGTTATCGGCACGGTAAAGGGTTAAGGTTTCTCGAGGTTTGACCAGGAGGTAGGAATTGGCGAGGCCGAGAGCCAGGGGGAGGACCAAGAAGAAGGAAAAGAAGACGGTGGTGCACGGCGATGCCCACATAAAGTCCACCTTCAACAACACCATAATCACCATCACCGACAAGAACGGTAACGCGCTGGTTTGGGCCAGTGCCGGAACGGTGGGCTTCAAGGGCTCGCGTAAAAGCACCCCTTATGCTGCCCAGTTGGCGGCAGAGAACGCGGCCAAGAGGGCAGTGCAAGAGTTCGGCATGAAGAAGGTGGACGTCTACGTGAAAGGGCCCGGTTCGGGCAGGGAGACCGCCATCCGTACCCTGCAGGCCAACGGCCTGGAGGTGGTGAGCATAACCGACGTGACTCCCCAGCCCCACAACGGATGTCGGCCCAAGAAGAGAAGAAGGGTGTAGAGGTGTGAGACATGGGAAGGGATCTGGGACCGTCCTGTAAGAAGTGCCGCAGAGAAGGCGTTAAGCTCTTCTTGAAAGGCGCCCGCTGCGAGAGCGACAAGTGCGCCATGGAAAGAAGGCCCTACGCGCCTGGCGAG
This sequence comes from Actinomycetota bacterium, assembly GCA_015711955.1. Classification (GTDB taxonomy): domain Bacteria; phylum Actinomycetota; class Geothermincolia; order Geothermincolales; family RBG-13-55-18; genus JACVJK01. The sequence continues at coordinate 910 of JACVJK010000064.1, forward strand.
CACGGCCGAGGTAGGGTCAGGGAGACCGAGTACCTGCTTCAGCTGCGGGAGAAGCAGAAGGCCAAGCGCATCTACGGAGTCTTGGAAAGACAGTTCCGCAGGTACTACGAGAAGGCTGCCCGCAAGCCGGGCATCACCGGCGAGAACTTGCTCATCCTGTTGGAGAGAAGGTTAGACAACGTGGTCTATCGGGCGGGTTTCGCCTCCTCCCGCAGCGACGCCCGTCAATTGGTGCGCCATGGCCACGTGATGGTAAACGGGCGCAAGGTAAACATCCCTTCCTACCAGGTCCGGGTGGGGGACGTGGTGGAGATAAAGGAGAAGAGCAGGGATTCCCAACGGGTGCTGCAGGCCTTGCGGCTCTGGGAAGGCCGTCCAGTGGTGCCCTGGCTCAGGGTTGATGCGGACAAACGCCGGGCCGAGGTGATAGCGGAGCCCAAGCGGGAGGACATCGACATCCCGGTCAAGGAATCCCTGATCGTGGAGCTCTATTCCAAGTAATAAAGGAAAACTCGAACAGGAGGTAGGGGCCTTGGTTCTGGAGATGCAGAAACCCCATGTGGTGGTGGAAAAGCTCGAGGGCTCGTACGGCAAGTTCGTGGTGGAGCCTCTGGAACGAGGCCTGGGCCATACCATCGGCAACTCTCTCCGTCGCATCCTCCTCTCCTCCATCCCCGGGGCGGCGGTGACCGCCGTCCGGATAGACGGCGTGGTGCACGAGTTCACCGCCCTGGAGGGGGTGAAGGAGGACGTAATCGAGATCATCCTGAACCTCAAAGGCCTGGTAATGAAGATAGACGGGGAGGGGCAGTACGCCCTCTATCTGGAAGAGAGTGGCCCCAAGGTGGTGACTGCCGGGGACATCCAGGCCCCAGCGGGGGTGGAGATCGTCAACCCCGAAATGAAGATCTGCACCCTCAACGAAAAAGGCCACATAAAGATGGAGCTCACCGCCCAGAAGGGACGGGGTTACGTCTCGGCCGAGAGGTTGGGGAAACCCCGGGAGATCTCCGGCACCATCCCCTTGGACGCCATGTTCTCGCCGGTGGTGAGGGTGGCCTACCACGTGGAGGATACCCGCGTGGGACAGCGAACCGACTACGACAAACTCATCATCGAGATCGAGACCGACGGCAGCGTGGATCCCAAGGAAGCCTTGGTGAAGGCGGCCCAGATCCTCATAAGCCATGCCCAGGTCTTCCTCTCCCTGGCCGAGGGAGAGGAGATGGGAGAGGCCATTTTCGGGGAGGAGACGGCCGCTTCCCGTTCCCGGGAATACGACCGTCCTATAGAGGAGCTGGAGCTGCCGGTGAGGGTGTTGAACTGTTTGCACCGGGGCGGGATCAACACCATCGGACAGCTGATCGAGAAGACGGAGGAGGACTTGCTGGCCCTGCGCAGCTTTGGGGCGCGATCCATCGAGGACGTCAAGGAGAAACTGGCCAAAGTGGGGCTGTCCTTGCGCTCCAAGGAGAGCTGACGGTCGCAGGGTAGCCCGCTCCGGGTTTGTGACGCGATCGGGAAGGAAGGTCGAGGGAAGATGCCGCAGCCGAAAAAAGGTAGGAGACTGGGAGGAAGCTCGGCCCATCAGAAGGCCATACTGTCCAACTTGGCCAAACAGGTGATAGAGCACGAGAGGGTGAAGACCACCTATGCCAAGGCCAAGGAAGCTCAACCCTTGGTGGAGAAGTTGGTCACCTTGGCCAAGCGGGGCGATCTGCACGCTCGCAGGCAGGCCCTGGCCATATTGAGGGACAAAGATGTGGTCTACAAACTCTTCTCCGAGATAGGTCCCCGCTACGGGGACGTGGAGGGGGGTTACACCCGGGTGGTGAAGCTGGGTCCAAGGTTGGGGGATGCCGCCCCCATGGCGGTGCTGGAGTTCGTCTGAGAAAAGCGCTGGCACGCGAAAATGGGCCGGTCAGCCGGCCTTTTTTATTGGTTCCCGCGCTTTGAGGTTTCTCCGCCGCGGAGAATGCTTTTGGCCCCGTGAAAGAACGTTCTCATCTCGATGACTCCAAGGGGCGGCGAAAAGCGGGGTGAGCTCCGGTTGGAAGGGAACTTCAAGTTGGTTCTGGCCTACGACGGTACCGAATACCACGGCTTCCAGGTCCAGCCGGGACTTCCCACCGTGCAAGGGGTATTGGAGCGGGCCCTGGATCGGCTAGCGGCCCGGTCTTCACCACTTCACGTGGCGGGCAGGACCGATGCCGGGGTGCACGCCCGGGGGCAAGTGGTGAGCTTCCGGGGGACCCTGAGGGTCCCCGTCGGGGAGCTCTCCGGGCGCCTGAACCTCCTGCTTCCCCCCGATGTTATGGTGCTCTCGGCGGAGCAGGTGAACGCCGACTTCCACGCCCGCCGCAGCGCCCTGGCGCGGGAATATGCCTATTACTTGCAAATGGGATCCAAGCCCTCGCCCTTTGTCGCGCGATACGTCTACTGGTGTCCCTGGAAGTTAGACCTACAGGGCATGAGGGAGGCCCTGGCTCATGTCAGGGGGCCGCATGATTTCACCGCCTTTTCCCGCTTGGAGCCGGGCAAGTCGCGGCACCGGGAGGTGATGGAGGCGGAACTGGAAAGTTGGGAAGAGGTGGTGGCGGTCAGGGTAAGGGCCAACGCCTTCGCCTGGGCCATGATGCGCCGATTGGTAGGGGGCCTGGTGGAAGTTGGGAGAGGGCGATGGTCCCCCGAGGATTTCCGGAAGGCCTTGAAGAGTGGGGACGTCTCCCGAGGTGGGCCCACCCTTCCCCCTTGCGGGCTGTTTTTGGAAAGGGTTTACTATCCCGAGGACTTAGGGGTCCCCTGAGTTTTGAGATTCCCTCAAAGGAGGTGAACGGTTTAACAGGAGGCTTTAACGAGGCCGGGCCGAGCGGCGCAACCCAGGTCGGCCCGAACTGGCCCTATTTAGTCAGGAACGGATCAGGTCTAGGACCTCCTTCAATTTCTCTTCCATGAGTTCCCGGCTCTTGGCCTCCAGGTTGAGCCGGAGCAAGGGCTCGGTGTTGGAAGGACGGACGTTGAACCACCAGTCGTCGTACTCCACGGTGACCCCGTCCAGCCTCTCGATCCTCCCGTCCGAGTAACGGCGGGCGATCTGCTCTAGCTTGCCAGGTATGTCATCCACCCGGCTGTTGATCTCCCCTGACGCGTAGTACTTCTTGAAGGGCTTGAGGATCTCGGAGAGGGGCTTCCCTTCCAAGGAAATTATCTCCAACACTATCATGGCGGCGATCAACCCAGAATCCGCCCGGTAGTTGTCGCGAAAGTAGTAGTGGCCCGAATGCTCACCTGCGAAAATGGCTCCGGTCTCCGCCATGGTCTGTTTTATGAAAGAATGACCCACCCGCTCCTTTATGGGGATCCCCCCGTACTTCCTGATGGTCTCCGGCACTATCCAGCTGTTGATGCAGTTGTAGATGATCTTCTCGCCGGGGTGGGTCTCCAACATGCGCTTGGCCACCAGGGCGGTGGTGAGGGAGCCGCTCACTGGCTCTCCCCTGTCGTCCACCAAGAAGACCCTATCAGCGTCGCCGTCGAAGGCCATGCCCACATCACCGCCGTCCTGTAGGACCCAATCCTGTAGCAGGCGGATGTTCTGCGGCTCGATGGGGCTGGGCTGGTGATGGGGGAAGGAACCGTCCAACTCGAAGCAATGGGGAACCAGCTGGCAGGGGAGGTGTTTGAAGATCTCTGGGAGGATCATCCCGGCCATCCCGTTTCCCGCGTCGGCGACCACCCGCAGGGGCTTTATCGCCTTTCGGTCGATGAAGCTCAAGACGTGTTCCACGTACTCTTGGAGCATGTCCACACGTTCCACTTCACCCCGGGCGGGGGCGTCGACGAAGTGACCCGACAAGACCAGGTCCCTTATATCGGCGATACCGGTGTCCATGCTTATGGGGCCCGCCTTCTCCCGACACAATTTCATGCCGTTGTACTCCTTGGGGTTGTGGGAAGCGGTGAACATGGCTCCCGGCAAGTTCAGCTTCCCCGAGGCGAAATAGAGCATGTCGGTGGAACAGAGCCCAATGTCCACCACGTCCGCTCCCTGGGCAGTGGCCCCCTCGATGAAGGCCCGGGATAGGGAGGGAGAGGAGAGGCGCATGTCCCTTCCCACCACTATCCTCTCGGCGGAGAGGAACTGGACGAAGGCCCTCCCCACCCTGTAGGCTACCTCCTCGTCCAGTTCGTCGGGGTATATTCCCCTGATGTCGTAGGCCTTGAAGATCTCGGGACTTATCGCATTGGCAGCCATTTTACCTCCCACGTGAAGGTCAACGACGATCGAGGGACCGCTGAACAATGCTAAAATTCTAACATATGCCCAATCCTGGAAAGTCAGGGGATAGGCGACGAAAGACGGGCATGCTGGATCTTTTGGTGGTCCGGGCGGTCCGTCCCCTTCACGCGGTGGTCGAGGATGGAAGGCCACCTGCCGGCCCGCTTGGTGGATGAGGGCGAAATTCCGCTCGAGCCAAACCCATGGCGATGGAGGGGTCTCGTTCATGTCCGAGGGTTCATCTAAGACGGGTTGTTTAGGGCTGGACGAGGAAAGAGGTGGGGTGAGATGGCCCAGATCGACCTGGACGACGCAGCGGGATTTTCGACGGTAGATCCTTCGGGGATGCTCGGCGAGGTGGAGGGCCTGCCGGAACAATGCCTCGAGGCCTTGGAGATAGGGAGGGGGCTTTACCCCGTTCCCTCACTGTCATCCATCAGGAGGGTGGCTTTCGCCGGAATGGGCGGCTCGGCCATAGGGGGGGACTTGCTGCGGGCGCTGCTCCAGGACGAGATGACCATACCCATCACGGCTCACCGCGGTTACTCCATACCTCTTTCCCTGGGACGCGAGACCTTGCTCTTCGCCGTGAGCTACTCGGGCGACACCGAGGAGACCCTCTCGGCGGTAGAGGCAGCCATGAGGCAGGGATGCGTCATCGTGGCCGCCAGCAGCGGTGGCACCCTCTCTCGGTGGGCGGAAGAAAGCGGGTTCCCGTTGCTGAGGATCCCGGGGGGAAAGCAGCCCCGGGCTGCCCTAGCCTATCTCTCCGTACCCATGGGGGTACTTTTGGAGCGCATGGGCATGGTGGAGGGTTTTTCCGCTCGGGTGGAGCGGGCGGTGTTTAGACTCAAGGAGAAAAGGGAAGAGTGGGGTCGCCAGTCCCCAACCTCCCACAATCTGGCCAAACGGTTGGCCTTCAGGATCAAGGACAAGATCCCGCTGGTTTACGGGGCGGGTGAGGCTTTGGCCGTGGCGGCCTACCGCTGGAAGTGCCAGCTAAACGAGAACTCCAAGGTCCCCGCCTTCTGTCACTCCCTGCCGGAGATGGACCACAACGAGATCGTGGGATTTCAAGAGAGAAGCGATCTCACGCGCCTCATGGAGGCGATCTTTCTGGTGTCGGAGGAGGAGTCGCCCCGCATGCGCCGCCGGGTGGAGATCACGGCGGAGATAATGGGCGAGGCGTTGGGTGGGGTTACCGTGCTGCACGTGGGGGGGAGCAACGACCTGGAGAGGCTCCTCACCGCCGTGTTCTTGGGGGACTTGGTGAGCGTTTACCTGGCCCTGTTGCGGGGCGTCGACCCCACCCCGGTGGAGAGCATAGCCAACCTCAAGAGGAGGATGGCCGAGTCTTGAGGGGGATGCCGGGAAATCCATCCCGTGCCGCACCGCTTATCTTATCATCACCTTCCGCTCGATTTACACTTAGGATCCGCCAGGAAGGGCGATGATAGGGGGTATTGGGGGGGAGGAGGGGCCCTCGGTGGCTGAGGGAACGTAGGAAGGCATCCTTTCCAGAAGGAGGTGAGGTATTGTTGCTGCCCACCGAGGAGGCGCGCAGGGCCGCAGGGTTTCTGGAGCGGAAAATGGGGGGCTGGGAGGCTTTCCCGCCCCAAGCGGCTGTGGTCCTGGGCAGCGGACTCGCCGAGGCCTGCCCCCCGATGGAGTCTTTTGTCGAGGTGCCCTTCTCCGAGATACCGGGGTGGCCGGCAAGTTCCGTGCCCGGTCATAGGGGGAGCATTCGTTTGGGATCGTTCGGGGGAAAGGGGGTGTGGGTGCAATTCGGCCGGCTCCATTATTACGAGGGGCATGACATGACCACGGTCACCCTGGCCGTGCAGGTGATGCATCTGGTAGGGGTCAGACGGGTTCTCCTCACCAACGCCGCCGGCGGCCTCAATCCCCTATACGTTCAGGGCTCCATCATGCTGGTGCGGGATCATATAAATCTCATGGGGGAGAACCCCTTGCGAGGGGTAAGGGATCCTTCCGGTAGGCCGGTGTTCCTGGACCTCTCGGACCTCTACCGGAGGGAGACGGCCGACCGGTTGGTCCAAGAGTCCGCCGCCCGGGGCATCGAGCTCCACGAAGGGGTGCTGGTGGCCATGGCGGGTCCCACCTACGAGACCCCCGCCGAGCTGCGTTTTCTGCGGGTGGTGGGGGGCGATGCGGTGAGCATGAGCCTGGTTCCCGAGGCCATCGTGGCTCATTACCTGGGCATGGAGGTGACCGGCATCAGCGTGATCACTAACGTGTGGGACTTACGTAGGCCGCTGCCGCTGTCCCATGCTGAGGTGCTGGAAGCGGCTTCTTCGGCCTCCCGACTCCTCCGGGAGTTGATCTCCGCCTGGCTGGAGATTTCCCCGTGACCGCATCCCCGGAAAGCCCATCGAGGTCTTGCTTCCGCCTCGAAAGGACTGCGGAGTCGGGCGCCCGCACGCGCTTCGTTCTTCCCCTAGTCCTTCCTTTGCCTGCCCGTTGGTGACGCCTTCGAGATGGCGCCCATAGGGGCGCGTGGGGAGATGGGCGCCGCGTTGGGAGGGAGGAGAGAGACCCAAAGTCCCGATGGCCCTTCGCAACCATCGAGTAGATCGCGAAGACCAACTGGGAGGCGGGGGAGACTTTCGTCTCTTGAGGATGCGTCTACTCCACTGTTGCGAGGCTCGGGATGGCGAACCAAGAGGCTCGGTGACCAAACTCATGGCGGAAACGGGCGGGGGATCTTAAATAACCCTTGTGACCGCGTAGGTCGCGGATATTGAAGGCGCAGGGAATTGCCTCAGCCTTTGGGGGGAGGCATGGTATGTGGTGGTTCATGTCCGTGATAGCATACCTCATGGGCTCCATCCCCTTCTCCCTTATCTTGGTCCGGTGGCGTTTGGGGGTGGACGTGAGGGATTACGGTGACGGCAATCCGGGGGCCACCAACGCCTTCAGGGCGGCGGGTTTGCGGTTGGGGCTGGCGGGAGGATTGCTCGACTTCTTGAAAGGGGCGGTGCCGGTGGGGTTGGCCGCCCAGTTCCTGGACATCGGGGGCTTTCGCCTGGCGGCGGTGGCCACGTCTGCTCTCCTGGGCAGTGCTTTCTCCCCCTGGCTGGATCTCCGAGGTGGCAAGTCCATCGCCTGCACCTTCGGGGTGTGGACCGGGATCTTGATGTTCGAGGCGCCCTTGGTAATGGGGCTTTCCCTGTCTTTCTGGGTGACGTTTCTCAGGACTGATGCCTGGTCGGCGGTGCTTGGCTACTGCCTTTTCCTCGTTTACTTGATTTTGAGGGGCACGAGCCTTCCCCTGTTGGCCTTGGGCGCCATCAACGGTATACTGCTGGTCTTCAGGCATCGCGAGGATCTGTCAGGTGGACCCCGCCCTCGGCCCTGGCTGGCACGATTGTGGAGATTGGGGTGAGGGATCGCCGTGGGCAACTGGGCCTCACACTTCACGGGGGTGGCCGCTTTCCTGGGGGCGGTTTTGTTGATTAGCGTGGCCAACCTTCTCCTTCTTCCCCGCCTGAAACCGGGCAGGAGGCCTGAGTCTCAGCCTCTGGTCTCGGTGCTCTTGCCCGTCCGAGACGAGGAGGAGAACGTGGAAGGTTGCCTGTCCTCGGTGTTGTCCCAGGACTATCCCAATTTTGAGGTTCTGGTGTTGAACGACGGGTCTCGGGACGGCACGGCCTCGATGGTCCAGGACTTCGCGTCCCGCGACCTCAGGGTTCGGCTCCTTGAGGGAAAAAGACTTCCGCCGGGTTGGTTGGGAAAGAGCTGGGCCTGCTTTCAGCTTTATCAAAGGTCCGCAGGGGAGCTGCTGTTCTTCGTCGACGCCGATGTTCGCCTGAGGCCCGGTTGCTTGTCCTCGGCCGTGGCGGAGTTGGAGAGGTCGGGATCGGACCTCCTCACCGTCTACCCTCGACAGAGAGCGGGGACGTTGGGAGAGAGTTTCCTCTTACCTGTCCTTGGCTGGAGCATCCTTTCCTTTTACCCGCTCTTCGTCGCTGGGCACCTCAAACTCTCCCCCCTGACCGTCACCGTGGGCCAATTCATATTGGTGCGCCGGGACGCATATGAGAGGGCGGGCACTCATGAGGCTGTGAGGGCGGAAGTGGTGGAGGACATGGCCCTGGGGAGGAGAGCTGTCCGGGCGGGACTCCGGTGGAGGTTCGCGCTGGACGGGGGCGCCGTGGAGTGTAGGATGTACAGGGGTTTCCGAGAGGCCTTCCAGGGACTGGCCCGGGGCGTGTTCCCGGCTTTCGGTGGCCGGGTCCTGGTCTTCAGCTTCATATGGATGTGGTTGGCCTGGGCCTACACCGCTCCCGCCGTTTTCCTGGGCCACACCCTGATGGCTGGCGGCGACACGGTTGGCGCCGCGACGCCCGCTTTGGTCTGCATCATACTCTCCTTGACCTCATGGGCCCTTTTCTCCTTGTCCCAGCGTCGGTTTCCCTGGCTAGCCCTTATGTACCCGCTTCCGGTTTTGTTGGGGGTTGCGGTTTCCCTTTGGTCCATGTACGTGGGGCTTTCGGGAAAAGCGGGTTGGAAGGGAAGGCGCCTGCCGCCGGTTCGCCCCCGGTTTCCCTGAAGCTGGAGAGCGCTTTCGATGTGCAGCGATGTGCAGCTGTTAGCTTGATTTTTCGACGACAACCTCGATTGGGATCGAGTTCAGACTAACCTCGAGCTTCCTCAGGCGATAAGTTGTGGGGACTATCCGATCGGGCTTGGGCGGAAGAGTAAAGGCACCAGGGCGCGCCCTCTCAAGGTTTGGGAGCCGGCACTTCGAAGGACCCGTGGGGCGTCAGCCGTGGATGTCTTACGGCGAGCGCGGACATGGATTTGTGTGGGACCCGTTTTCGTTTGGGGTTCGTCATTTCTGGGGTTTGAGGTAGAAGGGCGAGCACTAATTCCACAGGGTTATTGTCCCGGTGACGAAGATGTCATTATAATTCCCTCTGAAAAGGGCGGCTGAAGCCGCTCGCGAGAAAAACAGGGTTTCAAACTCAAGGCGTAATTAGGGTGAGCCACGAAGGCCCGACCTCGTGGCTCCTTTTGTTTGGGGAAGGCGAAGGCGATGGGTGTGGTTTTCGGGTCTTGGGGCTTGGCTGCGTTTTGCTGGGCGGCTTTTTCCGCAGCCCTTTCCAGGAGGATCTTTTGGAGAAAAAGGAGCAGGATCCTCTTGGTCGTCGCCCAAGCCGTTACCTTGACCCTGGTTGCCTCCCTGGCGAGGTTGCTGCGCCCGCACGTAGGCGACCTGGTGGGCGAGTCGCCTTGGACGGCCTTGGGGGCTCTCGCGGCGCTGCTTCTCATCGCAGGATGGTTTGTTCCCGTAAAAAGGGAGGAGGGCCCATGGCTTTCAAGGAGCGTCGGGCCTGTGCTGATATGCCTGGGAGGTTTACCCCTCTTGCTCTTGGTGGCGGCCTCGGCGGGAGAGGTGCCAGATCGGTGGTATGACCTGACAGTGGTGGCGGCGTCAACGATCGCCGCCTCGGTGGCCCTGTTCTGGGCAGGGCGCTTGGATGAGGGGTCTTTTCTGGAGATGGAGTCCGCGGCGGGAAAGCACCTGCTCAATGCCGGGTTGGTTTTGCTCGGTATCTCCGCCGCCACGGCCGGATATGGCGGGGGAAGCGAGGTGGTCTTCGAGCCCATAAGGATTCCCTCGCCGGGCACAGCTTTACTGGTTCTGGGCCTGGCCCTGCTGGCCGCTTTCCTGGGCTTCATTCACGGCAGGAGAAGGGGTCTTGTGGGTTAAGGAGGAGGGAAAGTGATCGTATCCGGGAGCGAATGGTTGGCGAGGGCCCTACATGCGGTGGCCCAGGGCCTTTTGGTTCCGGTGATAGTGGGCCTGCTTTTCTTCTTCGCCTACGCTCTCTTGGAGCTGGGAGCCTTGCTGTCGGAGTACCGGATGCGCCGCACCGCCCGGCCTCAAAAGGTAGGTGAACTGCTTCATTCCCTGCGGGCAACCGGTGACCTGAGCAGGGTCGTCGGCGATGGTTGCCTCACCCCGGCGCAGAGGGAGGTTGTCAAGAAGCTGATGGAATTGGGGGAGCTCACTGCCGGTATGCGAAGGGCGGTGGCCAAGAGGATTTTGGAGGAGGAAGAACTCAAAAGGGCCCGTATCCTGGATCGAACCGATTTACTGGCTCGTTTGGCCCCCGCCTTGGGCCTCATGGGCACCCTTATACCTCTGGGTCCAGGACTGGCCGCTTTGGGTAGGGGCGACGTGCGGGGTCTGGCCCAAGCTCTCATCATAGCCTTCGACACCACGGTGGTAGGGCTGGCCGCGGGAGGGCTGGCGTTCTTCATATCAAGGGTGAGGAGGCGCTGGTACCAGGACTACATCTCCACCCTGGACTCCTTGGTGGATTGCGTGCTGGAGGTGCTGGACAGGGATGTCGAGGAGAAGATGGCTCAAAGGGTGGGACGATGAAACCGACCCCATGAGTGGGGCCGCAAACCTGGTGGACGCCATCCTGGTGTTCGCTTGCGGCTTGATAATAACCATCGTCATTTACTGGAACTTGCACGGATTGGTCTTCAGCGAGATGTCGGAGGAGGAGCGCCGGGAGGCACTGCAGGTCATCTCCCGGATGACCGCCGTTAAACAGGGCCAGGAGTTGGAGGAAATCCCCCAGCTGGCAAAAGGGGAGGGGGAAGGTTACCGGGAGATGGGAACCGTGTACATGGATCCGGAGACGGGAAAACTGATAATGGTGGTGAGGGAGGGGGGTTCGGAACCCCAGCGGGAGATAGAATCGCCTTGACATGGCCCCCGTCCTTGGTGACCGGGGCATGGGAATCGTTCAAGCACGTCATTTTCGGTGACGAGGCTATAGGCTGCCCAGGCGAACCCTGATACGGGAAGGAATATTCACGGAATATATTCGGGAACAGAAACGTGAAGGCAAGAAAGCAGGACGAACCATAAGAAAGGTCGACGGAGAACCGCCTGTCGAACGCAAGGCCAAGAAGGCCCGAGGCCCGTGGAACGGGCTGGAGGGCCTTTTTCTTGGCCCCCGCTTGGGGGAAGCGGGTTTCCCCCGGGGGTTGCGCAGAGTCGGTTCAGAGCGAGTGGGAGGTGAAGGGATATGAGTCGTTGGGGCTCGACCGGCAGGAAGCCCGGGACGAAAGCGGGAACGAGGAAAGGAGGTGAGAGTCGTTGGGC
>JACVJK010000065.1 GCA_015711955.1 Actinomycetota bacterium
AGGGAATGCCGTGAGACGAACCTATCAAAGGAGGGGGAAGATGCACAGGGTGGAGAAACTGGATCACGTCGGCTTCGCGGTAAAAGACAAGGGTCGAGCTCACCAATTCCTCACAGAGGTTTTGGGGGCTATAGAGGTCATGGACATGGAGTGGGGGGGATTCCGCTTCGCCTCCTACCTGGTGGGTAGCGGAAGTATGCTCGAGCTCATCTACTCTGCCGACCCCAAGAACTTCGTCAATCGCTTCATCGAGAGGAGAGGAGAGGGTATCCATCACTTGACCTTCAAGGTGGCAGACATCGAGGCCACGGTGAAGCATCTCCGCTCGCTCGGGTTAAATCCTTTCGACATCAACACTTCGAACCCCATGTGGAAGGAATGCTATCTACATCCCCGGGAGGCGTTGGGGACCCTGATCCAGTTCGCCGAGTTCCCGGAGGAGGAATGGGCGAAGCTTTACCAGCAGAGATAGGGACACGGTGGGGCTTTAGGCCTCACCGTGCGGAAGTCAAGCGATAGGAGAAACCCGTCTTCCTGTCCCTGAAGAGGCGTTGGGGGCCCTGATCCAGTTCGCCGAGTTCCCGGAGGAGGAATGGGCGAAGCCGTAAGAGTGAACACAAAATCACAGGTAAAAGCGAAGTAAAACTGCTCTTGTTTTCCCCGTGCCATCGAAGAGACCCTCCCGAATGGCATCAGCAGATGCGAGGGAACTGTTCACCTGAGGGCATCCTCAGAAGCCGGCGAGAGCCCAAGGAGGTCACTAACACCACCTCCCCAGGTCTTCCCTCTCGGACCTCTCCTATGATGGCCGACTCCCCACCAAGGGAGTGAGACCTCATAGCCATGAGGATCCGGTCGGCATCATCGGGATGCACCGCGGCCACCACCTTCCCTTCGTTGGCCATGAGGAATGGATCCAGCCCCAAAACCTCACAGGCCGCGCGCACCTCTTCTCGTACCGGTACCCTCTCCTCCCAGATCTCCAAGGCGACGGCGGAGGCGACAGCCATCTCCGTGAGAACGGAAGCAAGCCCCCCTCGCGTGGGATCCCGCATTGCGTGTACCCTGCCTGCCGAGAGCATGGTCTCCACCAAAGACGACAAGGGCGCACAGTCCGAGCTCACCTGTACCTTGAGCTCCAAACCGTCACGACAACTTAGGACCGCCACCTCGTGATCGCCTAAGTAGCCGTTGATCACTAACAGATCGCCCGGTTCAGCGCGGGAGATTCCCACCTGCAGCCCCTCTTTAACTACTCCCACTCCCGCCGTGTTTATGTAAAGACCATCTGCTTGTCCGCGACCCACCACCTTGGTGTCTCCAGCCACGATCTGCACCCCCGCCTCTCGGGCCCAATTCGCCGCCGACCGCAAGACCCGCCGCAAAGTCTCGAGGGGCAGCCCTTCCTCCAGAATAAGCCCCAAGGTCAGGAAAAGGGGTTTTGCCCCCCTCATGGCCAGATCGTTCACCGTGCCGCACACGGCCAGCTTTCCTATATCACCTCCGGGGAAGAAAAGGGGCTGAACCACGAAAGAATCGGTGGTGAGGGCCAACTTCCCCGAAGGGAAATCCAACAGAGTAGCGTCTTCCGCGCCCCAGGGGGAACCCCCGCCCAAAAGGGGGAAGACCACCTCCTCCAACAGCTCCATCATCGTCCTGCCGCCGCTGCCGTGCGCCAGAGTGATTCTCTCCTCCACTTTCTCATCGCCCCTTCCGACTCAGGAGCTAAAACCCTCGTCCTCCCATCTTAATGGGCTTCCTCGTAGAGGTAGTAAGAGGCGCAAGTCCCCTCGCTGGAGACCATACAGGGCCCCACTGGACTTTCCGGGGTGCATGTGCGGGCGAACAAGGGGCAGTCGAGAGGCCTGATCCTCCCGCACAGGACATCACCGCAACGGCACCTTTTGTCACCGAGGACAGGGGGGGTTTCCACTTCCCAGAGAGAGGCGTCGTGGGCACTGAATTCTTCCCGGATCCGCATACCGCTACCATCGATGCGTCCAAGGCCTCTCCACTCTGCCCCACAGGGTTCGAAAACCCTTTCCATCATTTCCACAGCCTTGGGGTTTCCCTCCGGCCTTACCGCGCGGGTATATTCCACCTCCACCGCCGGCTCCTCCATGGTCAGCAGTAAATAGATCGCCTTCAGGATGTCAGTGGGCTCGAATCCCGTGATAACGCAAGGGATGCCATATTCCTCGGCGAGAAAGATGTAAGGGCGGGTGCCTATGACCGCGCTCACGTGCCCGGGCAGGATAAATCCCTCTACCCGAAAATCCTCTTGCTCCACCAAGGCCCGCAAAGCTGGCGGCACCATCTTGTGGAGGCTCAACACGTAGAAATTGAACACGTTCTGCTCTTTGGCCGTTATCAGGGTGGCAGCCACTGCGGGTGCGGTGGTCTCGAAACCCACGCCTAAAAAGACCACCCGCTTTTCTGGTCTCTGTTGAGCCAGCTTCAAGGCTTCCAAAGGCGAGTAGACCACCTTCACCTGCGCTCCACGGGCCGCAGCGTCCAACAAAGTCCCCTGGGGTCCAGGTACCTTCATCATGTCGCCAAAGGTGGCCAAGATGATATCAGGAAGCTCGGCCAGGGCGATGGCCCGGGCGATGTCAGCCTCAGAGGTGACGCACACCGGGCATCCGGGGCCGGAAAGAAGATCCACCGCCGGGGCCAACAGGGGCCTGAGACCGGAACGGGATATGGCCATGGTATGGGTGCCGCATACTTCCATGACCGTCATCCTCTTCCCCAGTCCCAGCACCGCCTGGATCAAGCGGCGGGATAGCTCCGGGTTGCGGAACTCATCAACGTACTTCACTTTCCCCCTCCAGTCTGGCCAACTCTTCCAACAGCTCCATGGTCTTCTTCGCCTCTTCGCGATCCACCTTCTCGATGGCAAATCCGGCGTGAACTAAGACGTAATCGCCCACTTTTACTCCATCCAAGAGCATGAGGCTTATCTCCTGGCGAAGACCGCCCACCTGCACCAATGCCATATCTCCATCTCTCAACTCCACCACTTCAGCTGGAACCGCAAGGCACATCTTCCTACGACCTCCCCTTCAAAAAGGCCTTACTTCGCTCGTTTCTGCCCTGTCCTCTCTCCTACGATGAGCGGCTTGAAGGTCCTCTTGCCCTTCGGTTGAAGACCTCACGGTCATGCCGCTCAACGCAAACTCACTCATGGCACGTTCAAGCTGAAGATGACATCAGGTCCTCCACTGCTAAATCGTGGGGGGCACCCATCGGGTCAATCGATCTCATCATCCATGCGAGCCGCCGCCACCACCGCCTGGCCTAAAGAGACCCCCCCATCGTTACATGGTACGCGCCTATGTACCAGGCATCTAAGGCCTTTCTCCTCCAGAAGTTCCACTGACCAAGATAGGAGCAGGAGGTTCTGGAAGGAACCACCAGTCAACGCCACTTTGTCCAACCCCATCGCTTCCGCCAGAGCCCCTGCCGTTTCGGAAATGGCCACCGCCAACGTGCGATGAAACGACGCTGCCATCTCCCTCAAGTCCTTGCCCGCCTCACGCTCTTCCAGGAGGGCGATTATCATGGGTCTTAGGTCCAACCGCAGAATTCCCCCCTCCTCAACGAGGCTATATGGATAAAGGGTCCAGCTGGAGGCCTGACGGGCCAGGGCTTCCAGCTCACAGGCGAGCTGGGCCTCGTAATGAGCCACCTCTCCCACGCCGAGGACGCAGGCCACCGCATCGAAAATCCTCCCGGCGCTGGAGGTGATTGGCGTGTTCAACTTCTCCCTTACCTGAAAGCTCATGGCCTCGATCTCCCCTGACCTGCTGGGAAACATCCTCTCGAAGACCTCCACCGCCTCCCCTTCTCCGAGAGTCCCATGGAGTACCCCGAAGGCCATCCGATAGGCCTTTCGGGCGCACACCTCCCCTCCCGGCATGGGGAAGGGGATTATGTGGGCCAATCGGCGATACTCCTTTTCCTCGCCCCATAGGAACTCGCCCCCCCAAACCGTGCCGTCATGACCGTAGCCCGTACCGTCCCAAGTGACCCCGATTACCGGTCCCTTCTCCCCGCAGTCCGCTAAGCAGCTTGCCAGGTGGGCGTGGTGATGTTGTACCTTGACCACCGGCAAGGGATTCTCGCCTCGTGCCAGTTCACGGGCATAACGGGGCGCCAGATCGGTGGTCAAGTATTCGGGGTGGAGATCACAGGCAACCACTTCCGGCTCCAGGGAGAAGAGCCTCAACATGCTCTTCATGGCCTCCTCGAAGTGGTCTAGGACCAGAGGATCGTCCATGTCACCTATATGCTGGCTGAGGAAGGCGTGACTTCCTCGTAGGATACAGAAGGTGTTCTTGAGTTCGGGCCCCAGGGCGAGGACCTGGGATGGATAGCTCCGACTCAAGGCGATGGGGTAGGGCGCGTATCCCCTGGCCCTCCTTATGGGATATTCTCGGCCGCGAAAGACCCTTACCACGGAATCGTCATAGCGGACCAATATGTCACGGTCGTGGAGTAGGAAGAAATCGGCTATGTCCCTCAGCCGTTTCAGCGCCTCCTCGTTGTCCTTGGCGATGGGCTCCTCGCTGGCGTTTCCGCTGGTCATGACCAAAGGAATCCCTGTTTCCTCCAACAGCAGGTGGTGTAAGGGAGTGTAAGGTAGGAACAAACCCTGCTCCACCAAGCCAGGTGCTACCAAAGGCGATATGTAGCTGTATTTTTTGGTCCGCAGGAGCAATATCGGAGCCCGGGAAGAGGTGAGAATCCTCTCTTCCTCTGGACCCACTTCGCAGAGGGCCCTTGCTTCCTCGAGGTCCCTCACCATGACGGCAAAGGGCTTGGCATAACGTCCTTTCCTCTCCCTGAGACGCCGGACCGCCTCGTCGTTTGTGGCATCACAGGCTAACTGAAAACCCCCCAGGCCCTTCAAGGCGACTATGTGACCTTCCCGCAGAAGTTCTCCCGCCAAGAATATGGGTTCGCCCGGTACCTCCCTTCCGTCGGGATAAGTCAGCCACAGGCGAGGGCCGCAGCGTGGACAGGCATTGGGCTGGGCGTGAAAACGACGGTTTCCTGGATCCTCGTATTCCCTTTTACAATCCTCGCACATCTGGAAGGAAGCCATGGAGGTGTGAGGTCGGTCGTAGGGGATCTTCTGGATGATGGTGAACCGGGGGCCACAATGGGTGCAGTTGGTAAAAGGGTAACGGAAGCGGCGGTCGCCCGGGTCCTTTATCTCTCGCAGACACTCAGCGCAGGTGGCCAGGTCGGGGGAGATCAGGGTTTGGACCTCGCCATCCTTTCCGCTGTGGAGGATACGAAATCCCCGAACCTCAAAGGGTGGTTCATCCGAGACCACCACGTCCTCGATAATCGATGCGGGCGGGGCCTCCCCTTTAAGTCTTCGAAGGAAGTGTTCGACGGATTCGCGAGGGGCCGCCAGTCTCACCAGGACACCTTCAGGGGTGTTGCGCACATCACCCCAGACCCCCATCTCCTCCGCCAAACGGAAGACGAAGGGGCGGAAGCCCACTCCTTGGACGACCCCCTTGACCTCGATCCTCACGTACGAGAGATCGTCCCTACGGCCTAATTTGTCTGACGATTCCAAATTCAGAGCCCCTCCGCTTTTACATAGATGCTGGAAGCCCATTATCTTTCACTGTCCTTTTGAACGAAATCCTTTATCTCCTGAAGGACCAGCTCAAGGACCTTTGGGAGCTGGGCCTCGAGTTCCGGTGAAAGGTCCATGCCCATTCCTAAATCCTTCACCTGAGCGGCTATTATCACCACCTCTTCTGGTCTCTGATCAAGGAGTTCCGCCGCCCTGAGTAGGTCATAGACGCCAAAGTCATGGAGGGATAGGGGGACCGAAGGCAGGTGCCTTCCAATGTCATCAGGGTTGAACCTAAATAGGGCCCCGGGTTCCTCACCGGCGTCCAAGGCGTCTATGAACACGACCTTCTTCTTTCCCTCGAGAAACGGAAGGAGGTCAGGACTGTAGATGGAACCCTCCACCAGCTCGACCTCTCCCGGAATCTTCCCCATTAGAAAACGCAAGGCATGCACCCCAAAACCGTCATCCCGACAAAGGGGGTTCCCAATGCCTATGATCACGCAGCCTGATTCCCTCGTCTGTGGCTCGTCTGAACGCATGAGGATTTCAACCTCCTTGATCACGGGCCTTTTGGTCTTGTTGGGTAATTCCTCCTGGAAAATCCCAAAGGTCGGTTCGAACCCATCCCTTGCGGGTCTTCAGGAGAAGGTTTCTGAATTTCCCGTCCTTGATCCCTAAGGGCTTCGTATGGAAATTGGCATATACCCTGTGCGCGTTGCCGCCCAGGTAAGGAGGTCGCCGGGAAACCATCGCTTTACCTGCCTGCTCCACCTGGCCTTCATCCTCGAGGATCCGCTGCTCCGGCATAAGGATACCCGCATCCCGAACATCAGGCCATGGCAACAACCGGGCCTCGAAAGGAAAGGCGGCCCCCAAGGGGCCGCCCACCTACGTCCTTTCGGGTACTTCAGGCTTCCTTTTTCGCGGGTGATGAAGAAGACTCGGGAAAGCTGGGCAACTTGTAGAACAGGGGCGCCTTCACCTCCCCGAACTTGGGCTGCGCCACATATCGGTCTATGAGGAAAGCCAACGGGTTCCAGATGAAGATGGCCAGCGCCATCCCCTCCGGCCTGGCGCTCCAGTATCGGAGGATAAAGGTGGTCACTCCGATACCTATGGCGTATATCCACTTACCCCTCCTCGACACTGGGCTCGTCACCCAGTCAGTGGCCATGAAGAAGGCTCCCAGCGCCAGACCTCCCATGAAGAGGTGATGCACCGGGTAGTACCAGGCGATCAAATTGAGCAAGAAGAAGGACCCCACGATGCCAGCAGGTATCCTCCAGTCTATGGTCCTGCGGTACAAGAGGTAGGCGGCCCCTATGAGCAGGGCAAGGACCGAGACCTCCCCGATGCAGCCGCTCTTGAGCCCCAAAAAGAGGGCTCCCAAACTGGGCCTTCCAGAGGGAGTGAGCCAAGTGGCTCCCACCGGCGTGGGCCCGGTCACCACGTCCGCCAACATCCTGCCCGATTTGAACAGGGAAAGGGGAGTGGCGGCAGACACCACGTCGGTGACGCCTCCTGCCAACGTCTTGTACACGACCCTTCCCGCCACCGTCTCGCTGATGCTGGTGGCGATGGGGGTGAAGAAGCCCGTCTCCTTCCAGTAGAAGGGCTCCACGAACTTCTGGGTATAGAGGGCAAGGGGAGAGAACCAAAGCACCACCCGCCCGAAAATGGCCGGGTTGAAGATGTTCTTACCCAGGCCGCCGAACAGCTCCTTGCCCACGCCCACGGCGATGAACACTCCTATTGCCACCACCCATAGGGGCGTGGTGGGAGGAAGGAGAAAGGCGAAGAGAACCGCCGTGACCATAGCGCTGAGGTCGAAGAGTGTGGGCTTGCGGCCCATGATCCTCCTCATCACCCACTCGGTCAAGGCGGCAGTTATGCAGCTGACCGCCAGTATATACACCACGTTGAAGCCGAACACCACTATCGCCCAGAGGGCCGCGGGGACTAGGGCGATGAGCACGTCCTTCATGGCCCTCTGAATGGTCTCGCCCTCCTGGTGAAGGTGGGGGGAGACGGTAACCATCAACCTGTTCGCCACGCTCATCACCTCCCCCTATCTCCTCTTCAAGGCCGCTATCTTGGCCTTGGCTTCCCTGGTGTACTTGACGTGGGGGATGTAGGCGGGACATGAGTAGGAGCAGCATCCGCATTCAAAGCAGTCCAAAGCCCCGTACATTTCCGCCTTGTCCCACTCCTGCTTCTTAACGCAGGTGGCTATGTAGTTGGGAAGGAGGAACATGGGACACACGTCCACGCATTTGCCACAGCGGACGCACTCGTGTTCCTCCTGCACGTCCACCACCTCGGAGGTGAGCACCACCACTCCTGAGGTTCCCTTCACCACTGGTGCGCTGGCGTCTGACTGAGCCCACCCCGTCATGGGGCCTCCCATGATCAGCTTCTGGGGATTGCCCACCATACCGCCCGCCGCCTCGATGAGCACCGAGATGGGGGTGCCCACCTTCACCAAGAAGTTGGAAGGGTTGCGTATGCCTTGTCCAGTGACGGTCACCACCCTCTCGTAGAGGGGTTTGCCCCAAGCCGCTGCCTCGAAAAGGGCGATGGCGGTGCCCACGTTCTGGACCAGACAACCTACCTCCGAGGGGAGCTTACCGGGAGGCACCTTACGACCGGTGACGGCGTAGATGAGCATCTTCTCCGCCCCCTCGGGATACTTGACCTCCAGGATCTCCACCGAGAGGCGGTCCTCGCCCTTCACCATCTCCTCCAACTTCTGAGCGGCGTCCATCTTGTTGGCCTCTACGCCGATGATCCCGCGCTCCGCCCCCACGGCCTTCATGAGGAGTTTGAGGCCGCGGACCAGGTCCTCAGGCCTTTCCAGCATGAGCCGGTGATCGCAGGTGAGGTAAGGCTCGCACTCGCAAGCGTTGATGATGACGGTGTCGATGGGCTTGTCCTTAGGGGGTGTGAGCTTTACGTGGGTGGGGAAAGCCGCACCGCCCATGCCCACCAAACCGGCCTCCCGGGCTATCTGTCGGATCTCGTCAGCGGAGAGGGCCTCCCAGTTGGGGTTCTCTTTTTTCTGGAACTCAGGCTGCTCTTTGTCGGCCTCGATGATCACGCTCTTCACCCTGGCCCCGGTGAAATTGGGAACCTCGGCGATGTCCGCCACAGTTCCCGCTACCGAGGAGTGCACGGGAGCGTTCACGAAGGCATCGGAGGCACCTATCTTCTGCCCCACTTCCACCCGGTCTCCGGGCTTCACCAGGGGCTCGTTGGGCGCCCCGATATGCTGCTGAAGGTGGATGATGACCTTATCGGGAATCGGAGCAGCCTTGATGGCCTGGCCGCTGGCCAGCTCCTTATGATAGGGAGGATGTATCCCTCCCACGAAGGTCTTGTACTGTCCATGTCCGTTGCCCGCCATCTAAGACACCTCCTTTCCGCTCCCGGCGGCCCTCAGCCGGGGGAACCTCTCGGAGGTCGCCCACCGGGCGTAGATATAGATGATGTTGATCAACATCACCAACCAAAGGAACAGCTGGTACAGCTTGTTCACCGCGTAAACTCCACCCAGCCCGTTCACCAGGCCCTTGAGCCAGCCATTGGGGAAAAGGGTGGCATAGCTGAGGAGGAAGTACCAGATGGCCAGCAAGGCCAGCAGGACTCGGAACCAGCCGAGGGGCTCCACCCACTTCCGGGGGCGGCCCAAGGTGGAGTAGTAGAGATAGATGCCGGCGCAAATGGCCACTATCCAGATGGTCAACAGGTTGAGGTTACGGGCGAAGCCCATCCCCCAGGGATACCTCCACCCGGAGAGGAAGGGGTGGAAGTTGTTGAACCCGATGTAGATGGACACCGCCAACGCGCTCAGGTACGTGGCATAGAGGACCCTCACGGGTCCCGGGATGTAGCTCTTCTCCTTCATCGGGCCTCACTCCTTACACCACGCGGAAGACCTTGACCCCGTTGTGCTTGGGATGGATCACGTGGATGGCACAGGCGAGGCAGGGGTCGAAGGAGCGCACGGCCCGCACCACGTTGATCGGGTTTTCCGGTTTGGGAACCGGCAGCCCGATGAGGGAGGTCTCGATGGGACCGCGGACCCCATCCTTGTCCCTGGGGGCAGCGTTCCAGGTGGTGGGCACGATGGCCTGGTAGTTCTCGATCTTCTTGCCCACGATGTGGATCCAGTGCCCCAGCGCTCCGCGAGGACCCTCCACCAAGCCCCTTCCGTAGGACTCTTTGGGAATCTCCTTTCCCTTGCTGTCCCAGATCTTCTCTCCGGGCTTGAGCTGGTCCAGCCACTCCTGCATCCGGTCGGCCAACAGCTTGGCCTCCAGAACCCTGAGGGCATGGCGAGGCAGGATGCCGAACTTGCCAGCCTTGACGCAGGTCTCCACCGCCCCGTCAAGACCCAACTTCTTTATGAGGCTCAGGAGCAGCTGTTCCTTGCGCTTGCCCGCGCTCTCCAGTCCCGCCAGCACCAGCATCCGGGCCATGGGGCCGACCTCCATGGGCTTCCCGTCGTAGCGCGGTGCCTTGAGGAAGGAGTAGGCGTCCTTCTTGTGAAGGTCGGGCTCGGTCTTGCCCTCCTTGGGATGGAGGTTCTCCGCGTCGTCCTTGTACCATGAATATTTGACGGACTCGGTGATCTTGTTCTCGTCCATCTCCCCCACCTTGGTCAAGTCGTTGCCGAAAATGACACCGCGGGGGAAGAACTTCTCCTTGCCCTGGGAATCCTCGTCGAAACCGCCGTAAGCCAGGTAGTTGCCTCCCGAATCACCGAGGGTGAGGAAGGGCGCGTAGGCGGACACCTGGGCCACGGTGACGATGTCCTGCAGGAAGACGTTCTCGATCCAGGCCGTGAGCTCGTTCAGGCGGGCCCGGAAAGCGGCGATGTTGGAGATGGTGGGTGGGGTGGTCACCCCGCCAGGGATGGTGCCCACGAAGCTGGGCATGCGCCCGTAGAAGATGGAGAGCATCTCCTGCGCCTTCTTGCGCATCTCCAGGGCCTGCACGTAATGGCTCACCAGCGTCGTGGCGAGTTCCGGATCGCTCACGTAGTCATCTGATTCGTACCTGGGAAGGAAAGGATAGAGATCATTTGCTTTATCCAGTGCTAAGATCTTGGCCTTGAGGGCGTTAAGCGCTGGGTCCTTGCCCGTGTACTTGGCCACCGCCTTCACATCCACGTAATCCAGGGCGGCCAAGTGATAGAAGTGGAGGATGTGGGACTGGATGTAGTTGGCCCCCAGGCAGAGATTGCGAATGAGGCGTGCGTTGTCGGGAAGATCGACGCCCATGGCGTCATCCAGGCAATACGAGGCAGCGGTCCCGTGGATCAAGGGACAGACCCCGCAGATGCGCTCGGTCACCTGCTGAGCGTCCCAGGGATGCTTTCCCTTGAGGAGCATCTCGATGCCCCGGAACATGGTGCCCGAGGACCAGGCGTCCTTCACAACATCGTTCTCTATCTCCACGTCGATGCGGAGGTGTCCCTCTATGCGGGTTACGGGATCGATGCTTATCAGCCGACCCATCACTTCTCACCCCCCTCTTCCTTCTTGCCGAGCTGCTTGTACAGATAATGAGCGCCGATGCCCACTGCGGTCGCTCCCGCTGCGATCCAACCGAGCTTGTCCGGAAGCACGGAGAGTCCCGGAAAAGCCATGTTGGGAAGGGGATTGTAGAGCGGGGAGAGATCCTTGTAAAAGGCGGGCTCGGCACAGCCATGACAGGGGGCATTGGCACCCACACACCAGTTGACCCCAGAGTTCCAACGGCGGATGGGGCAGTCTGCATAGGTCACCGGACCTTTGCAGCCAACTTTGAAGAGGCAGAGCTTCATATCGGGGTTGTAGTCGTTCCAGTCCTCCAGGAAGAGCCCCGCGTCGAAAGCAGCCCTGCGCTCGCAGTTCTCGTGGATGAGCATGCCGAAGAACTTCGTGGGCCGCTTATGCTGGTCGAGGTCGGGAACCTTCTTGTTGATGAGGTAGTCGAGGATGGTGCCGATGATCCAGTCAGGATGTGGCGGGCAACCACCGATGTTGATCACTGGCTTGCCCTTGTCGATCTCAGCCACCACGTCCATGACCGCCTTGGTCCCGGTAACTGAGGCGTTGGCCGCGGGTATGCCACCGAAGGAGGCACAGTTGCCCACCGCCACCACAGCGGCAGCCTTGGGAACCAGCTCCTCCATCCACTCCGTCATGGGCTTGTCCTTACGGCGCTCGCGACCCTCGAAGAAGACCTTGGTCTCCTTCTTCAGCCCAAAGGTGCAGTACTCGCCGCCCTCGGCGGTGGGGACCGGACCCTCCACTACCAGGATGAACTTCCCTGCCATATCCTTTGCGGTCTCCTCGATCACGCTCTGCGCCAGGTCCCCCGCCGAGGCCATGATGTTGGGGTGGTAGCGGACGGACAGCTT
>JACVJK010000066.1 GCA_015711955.1 Actinomycetota bacterium
CTGGAGGCAAATCGCATGGTGCTGGAGGACTTGGTGCCGGATTGCAGGGGCACCATTGACGACAGCACTCGCATGGATGGCCGGGTGGTGGTGGAGGAAGGAGCCGAGGTGGTAGAGAGCGTGATCAGGGGTCCCTGCATCATAGGGAGGGGGTCCAAGATCGTCAAATCATACATCGGGCCCTTTACCTCCATCTATCACAACGTTTTGGTCGAAGAGAGCGAGATCGAACATTCCATAGTCCTCGAAAACAGCGTCATAAGGCGTATCCCGGGAAGGATAGAGGACAGCCTAATCGGCAAGAACGTGGAGATAACCCACCACAGGAACCGACCCAAGAGCTTCCGTTTCGTGGTGGGGGACAATTCCAAGGTGGGCCTCATATAAGGAGGGGTTGGTGAAAGAAGGGCTATCCGTCAGGGATCTCAAATGCGGACTCGATGCGCGGGGCTTCCGAACGGAGCTATGGGAACCCGAGGAGGGCTTGTGGGCGTCTGAGGCCCTGTACTTGTACCCGGGGGAAATAGTTTGCTGGGTGGAACCCGCGGAGCAAGAGAGGATCTATTGTTTGCGGGGCATGATAAAGCTGGTGGTCAGCGAGAAGGAGGGAGAGAAGAACCCGCAAGAGGTGTATCTCGGGGAATTCAAACCGAGGGAAGCGACGATCTCCGGGAGCCTCATATACGGTTTTAAGGCGGTAGGCCACGAAAGCGCCCTGGTCATAAGGATGTGGAAGGCGAGTAAAGGCCGTTCCGTGACCCAAGAGGAGGCCGCGGTTCCCTATGACTGGGAGATAGTCATGCGTTGAGGCCTTGCCGTTCGGGCAAGTCCCATCTCAAGGGACAAAAGGCCAGAGCTGACTCTAGTGTCGGGAGGAAACAGGGCCATGCGACTGCTGGTTACCGGCGGTTGCGGTTTCATTGGAAGTAACTTCATCCGTTATGTCTTGAGGGAGCATCCAGGGGACGAGGTACTGAACCTGGACAAGCTCACTTATGCGGGAAATCCGGCCAACCTTCGGGATCTGGCGGGGGATCCCAGATACCGATTCGCGAGAGGAGACATATGTTCTCGCGAGGACGTGGAAAATGCCATGGATTGGGGGCCGGATGCCATCGTGAACTTCGCGGCCGAGACCCATGTGGACAGGTCCATCGTGGATCCTGAGGCCTTTCTGGTCACCGATATCTTGGGCGTCTTCCGCCTCCTGGAAGCCTGTCGGGAAAGGGGCGTGCGCCTGGTTCACATCAGCACCGACGAGGTATACGGGAGCATCGAGAAGGGAAGCTTTACCGAGGAAAGCCCGCTGCGACCCAACAGCCCTTACGCCGCATCCAAGGCCGGGGGCGACTTGCTGGTCAGGGCCTACGTCAGGACTTATGGGGTGGATGCGGTGATCGTGAGGAGTTCCAACAACTACGGCCCCTACCAATATCCAGAGAAGGTGATTCCCCTTTTCATCACCAATCTACTGGAAGGCCGGAAGGTCCCGCTTTACGGCGACGGGAGCAACGTCAGGGACTGGCTTTACGTGGAGGACAACTGCCGGGCCATCGATCTCGTGCTTCGCAAGGGGCGGACTGGGGAGGTCTACAACGTGGGAGCGGGCCAGGAGAGATCCAACCTGGAGCTTACTCGTTCCATCCTCGCCTTGATGGGGTTGGGGGAGGAAAAGATCGCCTGGGTTCCCGACCGTCCGGGGCACGATTACCGGTATTCTGTGGATTGGAGCAAGGTGAGGGAGTTGGGATGGGAGCCCCGGGTCACCTTGGAGGAGGGGCTGAAGCGAACTGTGGAGTGGTACCGGGAGAATCGCCATTGGTGGGAACCCATAAAGAGCGGGGAGTTTCGAACATATTATCTTGAGAGATACGGTGAGATCTGAAGATATAAGGTGAGATCTGAACGGTATGAGAGCGGAGGAAGCGACGTAGAAAAGGGATGGACGGAGTCGCGTGATGGAGGGCGAGCCGTGAAGCTGTCGGTGATCATACCTGTATATAACGAGAAGAACACCATAAAGGAGGTTCTCCGTCGGGTCCGTCAGGTGAACCTCGGTGACATCGAGAAGGAAATCGTGGTGGTGGACGACGGATCCACCGACGGAACCCGGGAGATACTCTCCATGGAGGAGGACTCCATGACCAGGGTGATCCTTCATCCCAAGAACAGGGGAAAAGGTGCGGCGGTGAGGACCGGGCTGGCCCACGTGACGGGAGACATCATAGTCATTCAAGACGCCGACTTGGAATATGATCCCGATGATTTTCCCAAGCTGCTGGAACCCATCCTCAAAGGGAAGGCGGAAGTGGTGTACGGCTCCCGCTTCACCGGCCCCCATAAGAACATGCTCTTTTGGCATTATATCGGCAATCGCTTTTTGGCCTTCGTCACGGGCCTCCTTTATGACACCACCCTTTCCGACATGGAGACCTGCTACAAGATGTTTAAAAGAAGCGTCCTAGAGGGCATCGAACTTAAGTCCGATAGGTTCGACATCGAGCCCGAGATCACCGCCAAAATACTGAAGAAAGGCATACGCATCTTCGAGGTGCCCATCACCTACGCGGGCAGGGAGTACCACGAGGGAAAGAAGATCACTTGGAAGGACGGCATACCCGCCTTGTGGGCCCTCATCAAATACCGGTTCGTGGACTGACGGCTCTTAAATAGCGCACCCTCAAATCATCACCACCCTCTTCTTGCGTGTCGCCCCCCTCGCCGACCCCGCTTCGGCTACCGCCGGATCTTCCAAGGGCCACGACCCCGATCTCGTCACGGGATCCCTTTACGCCCTTTTTCTCACCCTTTTTTCTCTCACTTGAGACTTTCGATGAAGTCGTCCACGGCGATGGCGGGCAGGGTGGTGATGCGCACCGTACCGCGGGAGGCCAGTTGTACCGATATCCTGGCTATGGTCTCGTTGTTGGGGGCCTCTACGATGTTGACGAAGTCGTAGGGGCCCAGAACCGCGTACTGGGCTATGATCTTGCCTCCCATGGCCTCGACGTCCTTGTTGACCTCCTTGATTCTTTCAGGATTCTTGGTGAGCGTGGCGCACCCCTCGTCGGTCAGGCGGCTCAGCAGGATGTAGACGGCCATCTTACCCCCCCTCCTTTCTCGCCTCACTTGTTGAGTAAATTTTTACCCTTGGACGGCCCCCTTTAAACCACGTCTTATCTCGAGCGAGAGCGAGGTTAAATCTTATTCATCTGTTTTCGGAAAGGGAATCGGAGTCGCTCGAGATCGCGTTATAAAAACGTGTATGGTAGGATTGGCTTTTTGGGTCAAGCTGTTCTCGCCTTCATGCCTGCCTGTATATTTATTCAAGTGACTCTTGCTTTCAGATGGGAGGAGGGGAGGTTTTCGAGGAGGAATCTTGCCATGAGTTACCGCGTCACCGTGGTTTACCACGAAGATTTCTCTCGATACGGCTATCCCGCCCTCAAGGACCGCATCGCGCCGTCATTTCAGGAATTGAGAAGAAGGGGGCTGCTCGAGAAAGACGGCGTGAGGGTGGTGGAACCCGCGCCGGTGAGGGAGGAATTGGTGTACAGGGTGCATTCGCCCTCACTCATAAGACAGGTGGAGAGAAGCGGGTATTATGGGGTGGCCCTGCTTTCCGCCGGATCCGTCCTCCAGGGTTCCAGGGATGTGGCGAGCGGAGTTTCCGAATCCGCCTTCTGCTACGTGGGCACCGCCGGCCATCACGCGTCTCGGAACGGTTTCTGGGGTTTCTGCTACTTAAACGACGTGGCCATAGCCCTTTCAGGCTTGAGGGAACAGGGTATGGCCACCAGGGTGGCCGTGTTGGATGTGGATCCTCATTACGGGGACGGGACTCGAGACATCTTGGGGCCGGACCCCTCGGTCATGCACCTCAACTTCCACGGGGGCTATGGAAGAGCTAAAGAGGAAGGACCTCACAACTACGACTTCCCGCTCCCATACGATGCCGACGACACCACCTTCCTCAAAGAGGTGGAGAAGGCGTTGGGGTTGGCTTTGGATTTCAAGCCTGAGCTGATGTTCGTGGTCTTGGGCCACGACAGTCATCGCGACGACTACGGCGCCTTCCATTTGAGCGACGACGTGTATAGGAAGTTGGCGATGTTGATCAAGAAGGACTTCCCCAAAGAGGTGGTATACGTGCTCTCGGGGGGCTCCAATATCGAGGTGGCGTGTCGGGCCGTTGGCGACGTGGTGGAGGTGCTCGCTGGTAGCGCCGCGCAGCGGTGACGAAAAGCGAGGATAAGGTCAGGGCGCTCCCGGGAATAGGTGGAGCTGATTGGACGCTTGGAGGCCAAGGATCCCCACATCAGGGTACAGGTCATGGCGCAACCCGGGAAAAGTTGAGATGATGTGCGGTGATTTCGGTGAAGGTGAACGGTCATAGGGTCAGGGCCCGTAAGGAGGGTTTCGTCTGAAGGTGTCCCCAAGGATCAAGGCACTGGTTTTTGCGGTCATGTTGGGCGTTTTTATCGGCATGCCCCCTTGGCTAGGCGAAAGCCCGAAGGAGGGCGCCCGGGCGGCTTCTCTTCCTCGGGTGGCGCTCACCTTCGATGACGGATACAACTTCGACACGAGGATATTGGACTATCTGGGCGGGAAGGGCATCAGGGCCACTTGCTTTCTCATTGGTTCCTGGATGGAGAGGAACCCGACTTTGGTTAGAAGGCTCGCGGAAAGCGGTTGGGAGGTTTGCAACCACACCTATCACCACGCGCCTCTCACCAAGATCCCCGACGAGCAGATAAGGTGGGAGTTGATGGCGTGTCAGGAGGTGATAAGGAGGATCACCGGGCAGGACCTCCCCTTGATGAGGCCCCCGGGAGGTTTTATTGATGACAGGGTCAGAGGAGTGGTCTCCTCCATGGGGTTCATCCCCGTGATGTGGAGCATGGACAGCATGGACGCAAGGAGCCCCGCTCCCCCGGTGAAAGACAGGGTTTCCCAGATGGTGAACCAGAGCCGGGATGGAAGCATAATCCTATTCCACCTGGGCGGCAAAGAGACCCTGGAGTTGGTAAGTGGAGTGGTGGAGGGCTTGAAAAGAAGAGGGTTCGTATTCGTGACCGTGGGAGAGCTGCTGGGGATAAAGGACGTCATCAGGGGAGGAGAGATCTCCCCGGGGACGGATTCACTTGCCAAGATATGGTATTTCGCTGAGGGGACCGTGCGAAAGGGTTTTGAATGTTGGCTCTCCCTCTTAAATCCCACACAGGAACAAGCTTCGGTTACGCTGGAGTTCATTACCTCCCGGGGAAGGGTGGAGAGGACCGTCCGAGTGGCGCCCTGCAGCAGATCGACTTTGAACACCGCCTCTGATCTGGGTCTGGAGGACGACTTCTCCTGCGTGGTGAGTTCCGACGTTCCCCTGGCGGCGGAGAGGTCCCTTTATTTCCGGAGAAACGGGGGCATGAACGGGGTTACAGTGGGACAGGGAATCCGCGACCCATCGACCCGCTGGATCTTCCCCCTGGGAACATTACAGTGCAGGGTGGAGGATTACCTGATCCTTTTCAACCCAGGCATGCAGGAAGCCAGGGCTCGACTCCAGTTCTACGGAGCCGACGGGCAAGAGGACGATTACCACCTTTTACTGGTGGCGAAGGAAAGAAAAACTTTGGATATACGAAGCATTTCGGCAAAAGGGTCCTGCACGGTCATGCTGAGTTCCGACGTACCGCTGGCTGCGGAAAGGTCCTGTTATTTCCTGGAGGACAATGGGGTAGGAGGCGCTTTCTTGGTTCCTGGATTCAAAGAAAAGATGGAGGAGTGGTATTTTCCGGAAGGCACCCTTCGTTACGGCGCAAAAAACCACCTACACGTCTTCAACCCTAATTCCGTGGCCAACCTGTTGGAGGTTACCTTCATATCCGGAGACGAGAAGAAGAGCTGTATCATGAGCATCAGGCCTTGGGCAGTGACCACCGTAAACGTCTCCGAGCACCTCTCGGGTGATAGGGATTTCTCAATCCGTCTGCGGGGTTTACTCCCTCTGGTGGCCTCCAGGACCGCTTTTTTCAACAACGGCGTCGCGTTGGGAGGGGCGGCCGACCCCGGAGCCTCATCCAGGAATTCCCATCTTTACTTCGCCGAGGGGTGCACCGCGGGGGGATACTGTCAATGGCTAATTCTTTTCAATTCCCTGGAGAGGCCGTCGCAGGCAGAGGTAACGTATTTCCTCACAGGCCGGGTGGAGCGAAGAAAATACAGGCTCGAGCCCCTTTCTCGGATCACGGTGAATGTCGGGGAAGAGGTGGGTGCGGATTTCCAGGTCTCCGTGGAAGTGAACGGGGAGGCGGGGGTGTGTGCTGAGAGGGCCCTTTACTTTTCCAGGACCGCTTTTTGACCGGTGGCCCCTGCTCGTGTACGGAGAACCGATTTCCTCAACGGAGGTTAGAGGATCGAAAGGTGACGCGCCAAGTGTTCGAGCTGTTGCGACGGCGAAGGGGAGTTGAATAGAATTGCTGCGGAGAAGGAAGGAGGATGGCAGAAAGGAGGAAAGCATGGCTGACGAGAAGGAGGAGCTCCTGCAAAAGGAAATCGCCGACTACGAGGAGAAGTTGAGGGTCCTTGCCTCAAAGTTGCAAGAGCTGGCGGGAGTGGATTGCAATTTCGGCTCCTGTGTCTTCGACCCCGAGATGAAGACAGTGGAGGAAAAGCTCGCTGACTTGCAGAGGAGGAAGAAGACGCTGCAGGAGATCATGGAATCTCTGAAGCAGTGCAAAGCGCAATAGCGGCAACATGGCGGATCTAAAAATCACTGCGGAAAAAACCGGGGGGACACGTCATCCCCCCGGTTGTTTTTCAGGTGGGAGGAGAAGGGGGTTCTCTCTCAGTCCACCTTGAGGAACTTGTCCTCAGGTGCGCCACATATGGGGCACTTCTCAGGGACTACGCTGTCTGCCACGTAACCGCATACCTGGCAGACGAAATAGTCGGGTATCTCGTCCGAGACCAGGTGTTGGAGAACTCTCTCGTACAACTTGGCGTGGCGCTCCTCCACGTCCCGGGCATAGGAAAAGAGGGCGGCGGCCGCCTTTTCGTCTTCCTGCTCTGCCTCCTGGATGAAGCGGTCGTAGCTGACTTGCGCTATCTTCTCCTCGCGAGCCAGGGACTCTTCCAGGTTGGTCTCGGTGTCCTTGATGACCCCGAGCAATCTCAAACTGTTGAAGGCGTGTATATATTCTGACTCGGCGATGGCTCGGAACAACTTGGCCACAGCAGGATAATCCTCTTCCTCGGCTTTCTTGGCATAGGCCCTCAGTCTCACCACCGCTTTGGACTCGCCGGTGAAGGCGCTTTGCAGGTTCTCCCTGGTTCTCTCTCCCATATGACCTCCTTTCTCCCTGAACTTCAAAACCCCTTTCTCACCTTGACGCGGGTCTTGCCCTCCATTTCTTCTACGGAGATGAACTCGTTTCCCGTTTTTCGACACCAGACGTGAATATCCTCTTTTATATCAGGGTTATCGGTGACGATCTCCAATATCTGCCCAGTTTTCATCTCCGCCATCTTTTGGACGGTCTTGGCGATGAGGGAGGGACAGTCCATCCCCACGCAGTTCAACACCTCGTCGTTTTCCACCTTGCACCTCCACATTTCCCATAGGAATCGGCCTCTCGAGTAAGTCTGTGCACGGCGCCTTTCCGCAACAAGTCGGTCCTCGTGGCTTGGGATCAGGTACGCCCGGGGTTTTGCGGTCAGCAGAGCAGCCGAGCGACAGCTTCTCCTTTTTTTCCCGCCATCTCTCCGGGCGGTGGTTGCACAGTTCTTCAGCCGGGTTCCCAAGGATTCGACAGAATCCCTTGGCCCCCGCAGGATTGTAGTGATAAAGCCCCTCTTTTCGACCTGACGAAACAGGTTTTTGTCCTTGTCTACTTGTGTCGGGCAAACCGTAAACCTCGGAAGCCGGCCGGGAAGGGAGAGCCTGGGCGACCTTGGGGATCCCAAGATGGAAAGGACCGCTGGGAAGGCGCTTCCCAGCCTCGTTGCGCCAGGTGTAAGCCCCATTGCTCTCCCCTGGAGGAGGCCGCGGACAAGGTGATGGGGACGCATTTCCTAATCCCCCGTGGGGTTTCCCGCTGACCTCAACCTCTCCCTGGCTTTCCGCCGCCTCCCTCAAGCGGGTTTTCCGCAATGGGGACACATGATGGCAAGGTGGCTTACCGGCTGACCACAGCTCTTGCACCGCTTGAGGATCATACCGCATCTGCTGCAAAAATCGGAAAGACCGCCCATGAGGGCGGGGTTAGCGTCGCAGTATGGGCAATCGCAACCCGTTTTTCCGACC
Source organism: Actinomycetota bacterium (assembly GCA_015711955.1). Lineage (GTDB taxonomy): Bacteria > Actinomycetota > Geothermincolia > Geothermincolales > RBG-13-55-18 > JACVJK01. The sequence continues at coordinate 8,300 of JACVJK010000066.1, forward strand.
GCTGGCTTTTCCGAGGGGTTCACCTTACCACACCCCCTTCTTCGACTTCTGCAGACAATCCTCGATGGCCCTACGAAGGGCGAGGAAACCCAGATTGGAGCAGTGCATGTCGTTGCGAGGAAGACCTCTCGATTCCTGAACGATGTCATCCCGACAAATTCTCATGGCCTCGCCCGCTGTCTTGCTCTTGGCCAATTCGCTGATCATGCTGGAGATGGCCATCGCGATACCGCATCCGTGGGTCTTGAACTTCACGTCTTTCAACCTTCCTCTTCCGTCTACTTTCACGTAGAAGGTGATCACGTCGCCGCAGGTGGGGTTCCCCGCTTTGCCGACCCCGTCCGCATCCGCTATCTCCCCCATGTTCTTGGGGTTCTTGAAGTGTTCCATCACCTCGTCTCCGTTGACGTTCATGCGTAATCAACCCCCTTTGTCCACGGACCTCCGGAAGCGAGGGCGGGTCGGCCCTCGCATTCTCGCCGTAAAAATGATCCCCGTTTGGCAGGCCTTGGACCTTCCGAGTGCCATGGAGGGCCAAGCCGCACGACTTGAACCCCCGCTTCGTTGGGCCCACTTGTGGCTCCACTTTCCCGGGAGCCGTTGGTGGATTCGCTTCCGCAAGGGGTTCCGTTAGATGCTGGGTTGTCCCGATGGTATAGATCCCTTACCACTTTCTTTCCCACGCTTTCCCTTATGCATGGCTCGCCTAATGCATGACCCCTCATGCTGGGCTGGCGTTTCGTGACCTTTTCTTTGAAAAGCGACCGCTGGGCACTCCGACAACCCGCCCTATCCGAAGCCTCCCGGCCATAAGATCCCCAAAGCCCCGTGGTGCGGGTCGACCCGCTCGCGTCAGTTACAACCCCCATCTTGATAAAAGGGATGCGGATGAACCAGTCTTTAGGGCACAAATCCTTCATCCTTCCTCGCCTCCATCGGGGTCTCGCCCAAGAAATGTTTTACTGGCCTGCCTCAGGAGGTCTGCGGCCTCCTCCCCCGAGGCGAGGCAGCAATCTGGACGGCATAGCTGATAGGGCGGTTCGTGCCCGCCGGCTTCGTGGGGCACGGGCCTCAGGAAAGACAGGGGCAAGGAGAGGAACATCCTGGAAGCGCTATAGTAGTCAGGGCCTCCGGGTATTTTGGCCATCAACGGCCTCTCCGACAGCAGAAGGCCCGCCCTGGCCAGAGGGGAGGCGTGGACGCCCGTGTCAGCGTAAAGGGAAAGGGCTTTAGAGAGCAGGGTGAAGGCCTCTTCACGCCAGCGTCTATCCCCCTTGAGGGCCCAGATCCAGGTCATGGCTGAGGCCACTTCGCCTAAGGCCTCAGGCCCCGCCGGGGTGGTCTGTAGACGAGGGGGAAGGAGCGCTTTGGGCAAGTCCATCAGCAGGCCGGAAGTCTTATCCTTGAAGTGGACCGCTACCAGGCGCATGACCTCTATGGCCAGCTCAAGGAGTTCGCGGTTTCCCGTAAGGGCGTATGCGTCCAGCAGTCCGAGGACGAAGGCGGACTGATCCTCAAGATGGCCTTTGCCAATGGGGTTCTCTCCATAGACGTGGGCCACGCCTCCATCGGATTCGAAAGTGGCGGCAATGCGATCCAACGCCTCCAAAGCCCTCTTAAGCCACAACTCCTCGCCCAGCCTTGATCCCGCTAAGATCAGGGCTCGGGAGGCGGTGGACGCCGGGCGGGTGAGGGGAATCGGGTCCACCATGGGCTTGTCGACATAGAGCCTTTCCTCTCGCGAAAGACGATAGTAATCTTCATCGGCGTCTTGGCTGGGGAGAAATATCCCCTCTCCCCGGTAGAGGACGGTGTTGACGTAATCTGCCGTTGCCTTGAGGGCGTTGCTCAGGAGTTCGTCTTCCTTCGTGCCGGCGGCCCCGTGGAGGGCGAGCAGCAAAAGGGCGTTGTCCTCCAACAATTTCTCGTAGTGGGGCTCGTTCCAGTCGGAGGTGACCGAGTAGCGGAAGAAACCTCCCTCGGGGGAATCGAAAAGACCGGATGTGACCATGGAATGGAGCGAGTGGTGGGCAAAGTCGATGAAATCCTCCGCGCCGTAAAGGTGATAGACGTCAAGGGCGAGCAAGAGGGCCTCGGGAAGCGGGAATTTAGGGGCGTCGCCCAACCCTCCGTGCACGCGGTCCCAAAGCACGGGCAGGAGAGCGGCTATCTCGAGGCTCTTTTTGCGGAGGTCTTCCACCGGTTTTGGCACCGGAAAGGGCACTTGTCGCCACTGCAGTTCCTCTCGATGCTCCGTGTAAAGTTGGAACATCCTCGAAAGTACCTTTTTCATGGTTTCTGGAGGTATATAGGTCGCACCGGCCAGCAACCTCCCTTCCGGGTCCAAGAAGGCGGTGGTGGGCCATCCTCCTTGGTTGTACCGGCGGTTGATCTCCGGCTGGAGGTCGGTGTCCACCCTTATCGGAACGTAATGGCGCTGGATGAGCTCTATGACCTCAGGGTCGGAATAGGTGGTCTCGTCCATCACGTGACACCAGTGGCACCATGCAGCGGATATGGAAAGGAGAACGAGCTTGCCGTCGCGTTTGGCCTCCTCAAAGGGTTTCTCGCCCCATTCTCGCCACCCTATTTCCGCTGCCCGGTTCTCCCGCGGGGAGAACCTCATGGGAAATCTTGCGGTCACGGCATTTCAACCTCTTTTTCATCTCATCCCGTGCTCGCGCCCCCGTGCTCGCGGCCCCGAAGAAGAAATTCACTACGTCGACGCTGATCCGTTGTCTCCAGGGCTATTGGAGCACCCATCCTTATACCGTACATAAACCCTGTCGCGGGGAAATCGTATAAGGCGACGGTCGCGCCCTTCCATGATCGACCTCAAGTGGGGTGGCTCCCCTCGGGGACGGGGTTGGGAACCTGGTTGGGGTTTTTGCTCAAAGACCCTGGTCCAAGTGGGCGTTGAGGGCGGTGACGTCGAGGATGGTTATCCTTTTGTCCTCGGAGGAGATGATGCCCTCCTTTTTGAACCTGCTCAAGATGCGGGAAACGGTCTCCTCGGTGCTTCCCACCAGCCCGGCAATGTCACGATTGGTGAGGGGAAACCCTAT
>JACVJK010000067.1 GCA_015711955.1 Actinomycetota bacterium
CGGTTGAACGCCTCCACCACCAGATCCGCCCTCTTGTAGGGGATGAGTCTTCCCACCAGCAGGTAATAGTCATCCACCCGGCGGGAGACGCGGAAGAGGGAGGCGTTGACCGGCGGGTATATGACCTCCGCCTCCCTGCGGTAGTATTTCTTGATCCTTTCCGCCACGTGGCGGCTGATGGCCACGAACACGTCCACCCTGTCCGCCGCGCAGCGGTCCCAAACCCGGAGATAGTTGATCATGAAGGGCATGATGGCCTTGGCCAAGGGGTTCAAGGGACCGAAGCGCGGGTTCTCCATGTAATGGTGATATCCGCTCCAATAGTAGCGGATGGGGGTGTAGCAGTAGCATATGTGGAGGGTTTCCGGTCGGGTCAGCACCCCTTTGGCCTCCGCGTGGCAGCTGGAGATCACCACGTCGAAACCGGAAAGGTCAAAACGCTCGAAGGCCACCGCCCGGAGGTAGGGAAAGAGTTGATGCCTCTTTCTGGCCAGGGAGAGCTTCTGAAGGAAGGATGTCCTCACGTCCGCATCCCGCAGCTGGGGGAACTCCTCGGGCACGAACACCGAGGTGTATATAGGAGCTTCGGGGTAAAGCTCGTGCAGGGCCAAAAGCACCCTCTCGGAGCCCGCCAGGTTGGTGAGCCAGTCGTGCACCAGGGCGATTCTCATGCCCATCCCCCCGCGCAGGTCAATTCCGGTTTTAAGGCCCGCCATACGATCGGTCTAGAGCCCCCATTAGCGGTTATTAGGGAGTTTCCCGCCGAAAGATCCCCAACCGTTGATATGTGGAAGGGAAATGGCAGGATGAAAAACTCCTCGCGACCTTCGATTTGCCTCCCGTAACCCCCCATGACCATTGTCTCCCGGTTTTTGCCTCCTTTTTGGCCCTCAATATATCGCAGAGGATCAGGAAGCTTGCCCTCGAACCCTTTTCAGTTTTTCTCGTTCGTCAACCCACCCGAAGCCGAAACACCTCGAGACCAATCCGCGATCATTTCATCGGATACTTGGAGCCACCCGCTCTGACAACTCCTCGTCTAAATCACCTCAGTTTATATGTATATCCAAAGCCAGATCGTTCAAAACCACTTTAACTTCACAGTAACAATTTTAAAAAAATTTAGTTAGTTTTGCAACCGCGCGTCGAAAGAAGTCGCGGGAATGCGGTTCTTTCTGCCAAGGTCGGCGAATGGGCAAGGGGGAGATTTCCAGGCCTCGGGGGCCAATCGCGAGAACGTCTAACTCGGGCTATGGTTCATCACGGTCGGAGGGATGTGTCTCGGCGTCCTCGGGGAAAAACGTGGAAATATGGGAGCGCTGTGGGACGGCTTTTCGTCTCGAGAGGGCTGCGCTGCCACCCGATGTTCTCAAGGGGCCTTGCGGGCCCAAGCGTTCCAATGCCAGGGAACCTTCCGCAGCAGGGGAAGCCTTCCCAGCCAATCGTCCAGAATAACAAGGAGAGCCTCGAGGGGATAGAGCTTGAGGTTGAAGGGAAGCCTTTGGGAGAGTTCGGTGCAGAGGAAGAAGAGGGCCGCTGAGAGATACCCCGCCGGGAGCAGTCGGTTTTCCCGGAATCCGGCCCGATAGAACAAGGTCTCAAGTTCCCGACCGAAGAAGCCCTCGGCCTTCTTGTCAGCCTCCGAGACCATCTCGTCACCGAGGACCTTTACGCCGGTGAGCTTTTCCACCGTTTTGATCAAGGCCTTACCGACGGGGTAGATGGTTTTGGACTGCCAACGGTTCGGTTCCGTTCCCAAAACCAATATCCCCCCGGGCTTTAGCACCCGGTGGGCCTCTCTCAAGGCCTTGAGGGGATCGGAAAGGTGATGGAGGGATGCCACCATGAGCACCCCGTGGAAGGAGGCGTCGGCGAAAGGGAGGTTCTCGGCGTCGGCCAGCAGGTGCAGCGACGATCTTCCCAAGCCTTCCCTGCGGTGAAGGCGACGGGCCTCTCGCAGCTGGCCCGGGGATATGTCGGTGGCCACCAGAAAATGACCCCGCCTCATCAGTTCCAGCCCGTCGTGACCCAGGCCGCAACCACACTCCAAGATGAGAGAACCGGGTGGAAGTGGGTCGAAGAGTCGCAGGAAGGAGCGGTGGTAGTGCCGGTAGAAGGGGCTGCGGTGCCAGGTGGAGTGCATCCTCAGGTAATATTCGACGTTTTCGGTGTAGTGGCTCCTTTCCTGGGCTTTCGTGTTGTCCAAGCCGGGAGGGGTGAGGTCTGGCAAGCCGTAAACGCTGCCGAATGAGGCCCCGCACCGGTCGCAGTCGAAACAGAGGTCCCCTTCGGCTTTCAGTTCGGAACCTTCAGGTCGTCCAATAGTCAAACGCGTTCCGCACTTGGGGCAGTTGATCGCCGGCGCCCATTCAGGCAATGGACTTTCCGGGGCGCGTTCAATTTCGGGTTCTTTCGAAATGCTCTCCAATCTTTCGGCCTCCTTCTTGTAGAACCCTCCGCTGATGAGAGCTCATGAAATTGTTATCCTCTTAAGTAATCACGAGAGCTCACATAATTGTTGTCCTCTCAGACGTCAACCGATCGCGCAGCGATTTAAGCTGGCGTCGTTCTGCAAAGGAAAGATTTTGAGAGATCATCCTTCACCAGTTCTTGTATGGAGGCGCGCACGGGCGTGTCTCCATAGCAGTGCCACTGCTCAGCTCCTCTTTTCCTGTAGTTTTTGGGAGGAAAGTTTTTTCTCCAATTTCCTTCCCTCTTCCCACCAGTGCCAGAGGCCGAACCAGCTCATCCACTGTTCCGGAGCTGTCTTGATCATCTTTTCTCCCGCATTTGCCACCTCTTGCATTATCCTGGAGATCTCCTCTTTTTTGTCCCGTTCCGTCTGCGGGAGGATGGGTGGATAGAAGACGAGTTTGGGGTGCAGTAAGTCTTTTCCCCGAAAGAGGGCGAAGGGGACGATGGGGGTGCCCAGTTGGAGGGAAAAATGGGCCAGGCCGGTGGCCAGGGCCGCCGGTCTTCCAAAAAAGGTGACCAGACCGCTCCCGTCCACGTCGAAAGTGATGCAGGCGCGTTTTCCCTGCTCCAGATGGCGACGGATGCGGTTCAGGGTGTCCTGTCCCGCCCAGAAGACCGGGTTTTCCGGGTCAGCACCCAGGTCGTAAGCCTGTCGGGCCATGGTCTCCACGTAACGGGGTAAGGGCGTGTCCTCCGGATAATACATGACCGGGGTGTAGGGCTTTCCCATGTGATAGAGGACGGCGTGGAGGATTGGGTACATGCCGATGTGACCGGTGGTGAAGAGCACCCCTTTGCCCATAGCCTCGGATTTTTCCAAATGTTCCCATCCCTCCACCTCAAGATTTTCCATGATCTGGTCATGGTGTTTGGCCATGAGAAACAGGTCGAGGATGGGGAAGATGGCGGCGGCGCACACCTCCTGGGCGATACGGCGCACCTCGGGGGGAGGCAGTTCGGGCAAGGCCTGCCTTATTTTCTCCTCGAGCCGCCCCCTCATGCCTCGCCTGGTCCAGAATATCGCTTTGCCCAGCATTCGAAATAGTTGGTAGAAGAAAGAGGCGGGGAGCACCATGAAGAGGAATTTGCTCAGGTAAAAGAGGCTTATGAGCCCCGTCTCCAGCAAACGAAAGAAAAGATTGGGCTTTTCCTGGTGGCCGCTTTTTGCTTCTGTGATCTTCCCTTCGGTCTTCTCCAACTCCTCACCCCCTTCATCCCCCTGGATCCACGATAGTCGATTTTTGGTTAGCTTTACCTGTAGGTATCATAAACCACTCACAGCATCGCGTTCACCGGGACGGGAAAAGGTGGCCCGGGGTGGCTGCCCCTGCCTGGTGTTCGGTTCGGGCCCGATAGAGGCTCACTTTTATTCCCGGGGATATATTCGAGAGAACATCCAGGTACCCTCAGGAGGGTATTAGGCTCTGGGCCAGTTCACTCGCCTCCTGGATGAGCTGGTTTGCCTGATGGAGATAGCTCAGGTCGCTGGTGGCAATGGACTTCAGGTAGAGGTCGCAGGCGGCGATGTACTTGTCGAAAATGGCCAGGCCCTTCTGCCGCAAAGGCTCCAGCTCGCCCGGAAGAGGGGTCGAGGCCACTTGGTTGCGCAGGTTTACCAGCATGGTCTTGGTCTCGCTTATCTGGTTGGCCATCTTCATCCCAGAGACGATGTCCTGCCCCATGGTCTGGATATTCTGCTGAAGGGCCCGAAGGCTCTCCATCTGCTCCTTCGGGATAGCCGCTTGAACGGTTTCTAGTCCCTGCGATTCCTGGGCTTTTCTCAACTCCTCAATGGAGGTTTTGGCCTGTTCCTCCAACTTTGCTTGGTTCTCCGGGCTGTATCGGGTCACGTACTCGATGCGGTAGTTTCCCGCTTCCCTGGCGTCCACTAAGGCGGTCTGGGTGTTGTCCTCCCAGACGGTTCCGTCGATGGGATCCCATACGATGGTGCCGAAGCGCACCTCCACCTTCTTAGGGCTGGTGGCCAAGAGGAACACCAGCACCGCCGCCAGCAAGGCCAGCGCTCCGCCTCCCCACTGGATGAGGCGGCGCCATTTCCTGCTCAACGACCCGTACCAAACGATCAGTTTATTCATGACCCCTTCTCGACCCAGTCTCCTTGACCCACCTCGGGGATGTGAATCATACCCGTCCTCATGTTGAACTTCCACAGACAGGGTTCCGTCGACGGACAATCCCGTGAAGCTGCGTCCTCTTAAGCTCAAGTTCCATGATACCAGCATCGAGCCCGCCCAGTAACCATCATCGGGACGGCTTCGGTGCGAGTACCGTTTTCAGGTTGTTTTCACCTGGGAAGCGGGTGCTCAGCGACCATCATCCGGACGGCTTAGGTTCAGGGGATGCAGTCGGAAGAGTAGATGATGGCCTGTGTCCGATGGTCGATCAGTAGGGTCAAGAAGGCTGCCACACTGGATAGTCGCTTTGACTTTCCTCAAGCCGCTTCGGCGATACGCACGATCGCCTCTAACAGATCCGGGACAGCCCTGGCCCACCCCCTCTCCACAGAACCCGCGATCATCCGGGCCCGCGGTGATGAGCTGGGTCATTGGCGGAGTTGCCAGGGTCACGGAATATAGTGAGCTGTCATTCGACTGCGGGAAATCGTCATAGGAGGTGGGGGTCGTGCCCATATTCGAGTTCCGATGCGAGGATTGCGGCTGCAGATTCGATGCCTTTTTCCGGCGTGCGGAAGACGCGGAAGGGGATAGAAGGTCATGTCCCCAGTGCGGTTCTTCCCGGGTTAAGAAGCTCTTCTCGGTGCTGGGACCGGGAGGAGGCTCGCGAGTTGACTCCTCCGGTTGTTCTGCCCGGCCCACCTGAAGGCCCTGGTGAGGCCCGGCGGGCCTTTAGAGACAAAGACCAGTTTCGAGGCAGACCTTCTATATTTTCCTCAAAAAGGGAGTTTTCGCAGATCGGGAGACGGGCAAGGCCTTCCTTCGAGCAGGACAAAGGCCTTGGATGCCCAAGTCCGCACAGGGCTTGGGCGTTGCCTGGGTGGTCCTCTTCCGTTAGGTGAGGATGTCTTCCGTTGGGCGAGGATGCCCGAACGGAAGGTTGCCCCTGGGTCGTCTTCCCCCAACCAAGCCGCCTGAGGGCGGCATTTTGGGTGCCCTTGGGCGAGGTGCGTGAGGTAGGCAAAAACCGAGAGCTCGCCCTTGCCCCAAAAAGACCATTTATCGGGGACGCCTTCTTCGCCTCCCCCGACTTCTTGACCCATCTACGTACTAGAAAAGGGAAGGAAGATGCCGCCTGGCGGCGGAATTACTTGCTCTCACCGCACCTTACCACGCCTCCCTTCGAGGCCTCGGGAAGATGGCGTATCGTCTCAGCAGGCGCATTATGGTTTGAAAATGGTTGAGAGACCACCCTGTCGTCCTGACAAGACAACCAGAGGCTAAAGTGATGCCTTTTGACAGGGAAGAGTAGGGATGTTATGTTTTCCAAAATGAAAAGGATGCAATTTGCAAAGAGATATATCTGATCGGTGGCATTGATCCGGTCTGGGTCGACCAACGACATAAAGGACAAAAAGGGACAAAGTGAGGACAGAGGGGGATATGGACAGGGAGGAACTCACACGGCTTTTGGCGGACACGGTGGAAGCGGTCTTCGTCTTCCTTCATCAGAGGTACGCCTTCTTCAGCTCCGTGTTTAGGGATTACGGTCTCAACTACCATCAGTACGGGGCCCTCATGTTGATCTATCTCGAGGGCAGGGTATCCGAAGGCCAGTTGGCTCGGTTGCTCTTCCTGAATCCTTCCACGGTGAGCCGGATGGTATATGCCCTGGAGAAGGGGGGCTGGGTCAATTGTTTTCGGGACGAAAGGGACAGGAGAAAGGTATGGGTTTCCCTGACCTCCGAGGGCGAAAGAAGGCTGGACTCCATCAAAAGGAAACAGGCCGAGTACCTGGCCGAGCAGGTGGATGCCCTGGGGCCGGAGGAGCGGGAACGCATGTACCAGCTGGCCTCGGCGGTCAACCGGGACCTCAGGACGCTCATCTCCCTGTACGAGAAGGAGGGAAGATCTTCAGAGGAAGGTGATGGGGATTGAAGCGGGTCTTCGTCTGGATGGCTTCCGAGAGCGGAAGCAGGCCTGAGCTCACCATAGCCCTGGTGCTGCTGGTCACCGTGATCCTGGGAGCCGGGGTCCTAAGACTCCAGATGGAGTTCACCCAGAGGACCATGTTGCCCGAAGATTACCCTTCCGTGAAGGCCATGGAGAAGGTGGAGGAGGAGTTCGGGGGAGCGGAATATGCCAAGGTTTTGCTGGAGGGTGATGACCTAACGGATGCGGGAAGCGTCCTTGCCCTATACCGTTTCGAGCGAGACTTGAGGGAGGGTGGCGGCAGCCACTTCCATGGGGACTTCATCATCCGGGTGGAGAGTTACGTCACCAACCTGACACGCAATCCCCAAGCGGATCTGCTTTTTCGTCTGGCCTCGGGCCTGAGGGAGGGCAATCGGGAAGAGGTGGAGGGGCTTTTCCGTGAGGCGCTGGCCGACCCGGGCGTGGCGGGGTTCCGGGACGATCCGCGGGCGGCTCCACTCTTCAGCATGGCGGAACGGATCGCTTCCGGATCTTTGGACGACGCTTCTTGGGAGACCATCAGGGGACAAGCGACGTTTTTCCTGGATAGGGGAGTGGAGGAGGCGGTGAACCAATACCTCTCATCTTCCGGGGGGGAGATGGTCTTGGGCCGAACCCTCTCTCTCGACCGTCGTTTCGCACTGGTCAACGTGCAGATCAACCCCGAGATGGACGAGGAGGAGAAGTTCGAGATAGCGGGATACTTCCGCAGTTACGTGGAGGGGTTCTTTGCGCCTCACGGCCTCGTGGGCTCGGTGAGCGGCGAGGTGTATATCATGAAGGTCTTCCGGGACAGGGCCATGAGGGAGACCGCCTTGCTCGGGTTTGGGGCGTTCCTGTTCATAGTGTTGGTGCTCTTCCTCACTTTCCGCAGGGTTTTGGACGTGGCCTTGACCCTGCTGGTGGTGGTCCTGTCCAACCTATGGGTTTTTGGGCTCATGGGATATGCGGGGATCAAGTACACCATGATGAGCGTGGCGATCGTGCCCCTGCTTTTGGGAATCGACATCGCCTATTCCATACATGTCCTCACCCGCTATTACGAGGAGAGGGACAAGAGGCTCGGGGCCCTTGAGTCCGCCGTCAACAGCGTCTCCACGGTGGGCCTGGCCGTGTTCTTGGCCGCTGCCACCACCATGTTCGGTTTCCTGTCCTTTTCCATCTCGGACATGCCTCCCATGCGTGACTTCGGCTGGATGTGCCTGGCCGGTGTTTTCTTCGGTTTCTTCCTGTCCATAACTTTGCTTCCTGCCGCTCTGGTGATCCGGGACAGGAAAAAGGGAGAGGTGTTGGCTACCAGAAAGGAGAGCAATCGGTTGATCGACTGGCTCGACCGGGGATTGGCTAAGCTCTCGCTGCTGGCAGAGCGTCACCGTATGCTCACCTGGACGGGCACGGTGATCTTGGTGGTGATCTTCGCGCTGCTTTCCACCGGGCTTTCCACCTCCGCGGATTTCCGCACCTTCGTCCCCCAGGACCTCCCCGAATACAGGACTTTCCTACGCATCGAGGAGATTTTCGGGGCCCAGGACACGGCCTTGGTGGTCCTTGAAGGTCAGGACATGCTCTCCCCAGATTCCCTTGCGGTTATGGAGACCTTCGTCCGAGAGGCGGTTGAGGATCCCCGTAACCGTGGAGAGGATGGAGGTTATAAATATCTCGACCCCCAGCACACCAACAGTCTGCCCGGGATCCTGACGCTTGCGGGTACCGGGACGCCCAGATCCTCGCAGGAGGTCCGGGAGGACCTGGAACGCCTGGAAAGGGAGTTCGGCTTCGAGGCCTCTTCTTTGGTGAGCGGTGACGGCAAAAGCGCGCTGATCGTCTTCCAAGTGCCCTTCGTGGACGAGAAGGGCGAGAAGGAAATGGCGGCCATCCTCCGGGACCGGACGGCAGAGATAAGGGAAAGGTTCGGTATGCAGGTGGAAGCCACGGGCACCCCCCTCATCGTTTCTGACGCCTTGGGAAGGCTTTTCTCCACTCAGCTGCGCACCGGAGGTCTGGCATTGCTCCTGTGCGTCTTACTGGTCACCGTCATTTTCCGCTCACTGGCCTACGGGCTCATGGCCACCTCAGTGGTCTTTTTGGCCATAGTCTTGGAGCTGGGGTTGCTCAGGATCATCGGGTGGCCCCTGGACATCATGACGGTGATGATTGCCTCCATGGTCATCGGGGCGGGGATCGACTTCGGTATTCACGTGGCCCATCGCTTCCGGGAGGAGGTCATGGGTAAGGGCCTTGGTCCAGAGGAGGGAATCAACGCCACCGTTCGCAATGTGGGAGCGGCCCTGATACCCGGTGCCCTCACCACCGCGGGAGCCTTCCTCATTTTGGCCTTTTCCACTTTGTACCCACTCAAGAGGTTCGGGGTGATAACCGCTTTGGCACTGCTGGGGGCCTGTTTTTCCGCCATGGTCATCGAGCCCACCTTTCTTGCCACCTATGAGGTGGTCAAACGCAGGGTGAAGAATGACAAATAGGGGAAGGGCGCCGTTTTGGTTGGGGAGATTTCTCCAGCGATGTCGACATCCTTTTCGCCTGTGATGGCGCAAGGTCCCTGGGGCGAAACGAAGTGAAGCGCTGACCCCGCATGAGAGGATCTCTTGCCTTATGGCGTTCTACTATCCCTTTCGGCAAGCGGCGTTCTCGTTCCGGATGGGGTCTCTTCGGAGGGACGGGAATCGAGATGGGGCTCGATCTGGGAACGGCCGGGATCGCAATTAGACCTGTCCCCATTCTAAAGTGTAAATTTATCCTTGCGGAATTCACCCCCGCCATTTGGGCGTGAAGGTCGTCGGGAGAAGCTCGGGGAGGATCGTCGTATTGTGCTTTGGCGGCGGCTTGCTTTACCCACGATTATCGGGGTGATCAGGCTTGACCTTGCGGGAGAGGTTTTTCGAGTACCGGAGGCACATCCGTTTTTCCGATATGGATTTGGCGTCTCGCGCCATGGCGCTGATGTGGTTGGAAGTGTTCCATAAAAGGGTGTTCCGCCGCTGTTTCCCCCGCGTGGCCTCCAAAAGCCTGCTCAGGGAAGTGGGAGAGGCCATAGACGCCATGTTCTTGGAGGGATACATACTTTCCCGGGCGGCCAGGATGGAAGGCTGGGAGTCCCTGAGATACACCGACCCCGATGTTCCTGGGTCGGTGGAAAGGTCGTTGGAACTGTTGAGGGCCCTGTACGAGGAAGAGGTGGTGTCCGAGAGGCCTTTCGCTGGCGAGCCCCTGGGGGTGGAATCCATGGCGGAAAACATCGTCCGAGAGGCCGCCGCCAGCCCGATCCTGCAGAGACTGGAAGAATTGGAGCTGCTGAAGGTGCAGATGCTCTATGCCCTGTGGGCCGGATACAAGTTGGCGGATTTCGAAAGGAGGATCAAGAACCGCGACCTGAGCTCTGGGGGCTGGTCATGAGAGCCGCGGACTTATATTGGAAGTGGGTCTTCGCCCTAAGGCATCCAGCCATCAAGTACTATCAGTGGTGCTTGAGAAGGGGTGGGGTGAAGTGCGGTCCGTACGTTTGGATCTCGGGGAAGCCGGACGTGGCTTTGGCGGGAGAGTCCAGCTGTGAGATCGGTGACGGTACCTTCATCCCTACCACGGTGCAGATCAGGGGAAACGACCGGGGTCGGATAGTGATAGGCAGGAACTGCTCCATTGACACCTTAGCCCGACTCTTCGCCGCCAACGACGCCCTGTTGCTCTTGGAGGACAACGTGGCCATAGGCCCCTTCAACATCATCAACGCTTTCGACGACTGCGTAATAAAGAAGAACACCATGTTGGGACCTTACGTGAACATCAACTGCGCCGACCACGGCATGGAGTTGGGAGAGCCCATGCGGTTCCAAAAGGGCACCTACGGACCGGTGGTGATCGAGGAGGATTGCTGGATAGGTTCCCACGCCGTGATCCTCAAGGGGGTGACAGTGGGAACCGGGGCGGTGGTGGCCGCGGGGGCGGTGGTGACGAAAGACGTACCGCCCTATTCCATCGTGGCGGGGGTCCCGGCCAGGGTCATCGGCGATCGCAGGGAAAAGTATGGGGGGGCCTAGGTCCTTGGGTGGGGCGAGTAAGGGCTTGAGGGCATGCGCGTGGACGCGGTGCCCTCGAGAGCACGAATATGAGGAGATAAAATTTTGGGAGGGCCTTCGGTCGGCTTGTGGGTGGATGCTCCGTGGTGTCCCGAGAAAACGGATTCGAGATGGGCGAATGCGGTTATGGGGCATCGGAGCTGGAGGAAGAAGGGGTGTTCCGAGGGCGGCCTGGGTGGATGACTACCGATCACAGGGACTTAAGATGGACGGTGTGTTGGGGAGTAACCACTGGCGCTTGGGCCAGAAAGAGCTGAAAAGGGTTCCATCAGGAGGCCCCTTCAGGCGGAGCAGGCTTAAAATGGGCGTACGATTCCCGCGGCCCGCCGACCGTGATCAAATGACTCGATGCACGATGGATTCGATGGCGGGGGATGACTCTCCCCCGAGGGCTACGCGGCCTGGAACCTCGCGGCGCCTTCCGTGCCTTGTCCTTTTTCCATACTTCTTTGTGACTTGAGTCACTTTTCCAGGGCCCTCAGAAACCGTCTCCGGGGACCAAACCCGCCGAAAATCACGACCTAAACCTTTCTCTTTCAGCCGGCTCGACAGTGGGGCTTTAGGTATGCTTG
>JACVJK010000068.1 GCA_015711955.1 Actinomycetota bacterium
TTATCTTGTTTTAAAGAATGAGAATGAGAGGCTCAGCCAGAGGAGACTTCGTGGCTTTGCGAAACTGAAGCTGGAGGAGGAAGGCTAAATGGTGGACACAAATTTCTTGACGCTATCAAATTTCAAGCTGGCATAAAAGATCCAATTTTATAAAATAAGCAATTTTATAAAACAAATATTGAAAATTCCATATTATAAAACTCTTGTATTTTCAAGGCGATTGGGCTTTCAGGAGCACTTAATACCAAACTCCTAACGGTCGCCCACAAACCTGGAGATGGTGTTGGATAGTTCCTCCGCCATCTGGTCCAGCTGGTGCATCATGGAGGCGATCTCCTGGATGGCGGCGGTCTGCTCCTCCAAGGAGGCAGAGACCTCTTGCATGCGGGTAGCCAACCCCTCGGAGACCTCGGCGATGGAGCGCACGGCCTCTTTCGCCTCCTCCCCCATAGGGCCCACCTCGGCGGAAAGGGATAGTACTGCCCTGGCGTGATCCCCTATTCCCTCCGCAACATCATCGATCTGGACCCAGAGGCTTTCCGCCTTCTCCACCTCCGCCGATCCCTCATTCACCTTCCTGCTCACCTCGGTGGAGGCCTCCCGAGCCTTCAAGGCCAACCCCTTCACCTGGGTAACAAGTTCCTCCACTTGCCGGGTGGCCTTTGCAGTATCCTCAGCCAGGCGCCCCACCTCACCCGCAACCACCGAGAACCCCCTACCCGCCTCACCGGCACGGGCCGCTTCGATGGCAGCATTGAGCGAGAGCAGGCGAGTCTCGTCTGCGATCTTGGAGATGACCTCTATGATGCTCCCTATGCGTTGGGATATTTTACCAAGGTTTTCCATAGTCTCTTCCATGGCGAGCGCCGCCATCTGTATCTCCTCCACCCTTTCCCGTACGGAACGCACCGCTTGGGAACCCCTCCCCACCGTCTCCCTCACCTTTTGCGCATAGGAGAGGGCTTCTTCGGCGGCGCGCTCCACCTTCCCGATGTGTTCCAAGATCGAGGCGGTGGAGTTTTCCACCCTGGAGACTCCCCTCAACTGCCTTTCGGAGTCATCGGAGAGTCCCACCACCTCCCGGGATATCCCCTGGATGTTCCTGTTGCTAGTCTCGGTCACCTCAAGCACGGTCTCGGCGGAACGGTGCAGGGATTCCGAGGCCTCCGACAATCGGTCCAGCAAGAGGTGGAGGGTCACGGCGAGTTCGTCGAGGGTGGCTGCCACCTCCCTCATGACCCCGGCTCCCTGCACCTCCCCAAGAGAGGAAAAGTCGTACTCGCGAAGACGGCGGCAATATTCCTCGATCACTATGAGAGGCTTTATGTAAGTCTCCGAGGCATAGACGACCGCGAGAGAGGCGGCCAACGTCACCAAGAGGGCCGAGCACAATATGGTGACGCCCCAGAACCCCGCCTCCATTCCCCTGGCCAACTCAACGATAAGGGATATCCCCCCCATACCCACCGGAAGGGCTATGGCCAAGACCTTTGCCAGAAGAACCAGGAACTCCTTGCGGTAACGTCTTCTGTTGGCGGGGCTCAGCCGCATATCCTACATACCTTTCCTTGCTTGGCGGGGAGACCTCGCCCGACCTCCCTGCGCCGGTGAACTCTCTTTCTGTTGGTCCCCCGAGAGACCCCGTGCTTCGAAACTGGGGCGTGTATCACCGGAACGCTCTACCATCACTCCCTGTCCCACCTCTGGGACTCGTATTATTCTTCGGATACAGAGCGGTTTATCCTTGAATCCCTGTTTCCCCCGAAAACGAAGGCCTGCCCGCGCGGAGATGCCCAACGGACGCTTCCCGGAAAGGGATCGGAGAAAGAAAGCGATCTTTTACCGCAGGCACCATGAAGGATCGCATCGGGACTGGAGTGCTAGGTACCTCCGAAAACGAAGGCCTGCCCGCGCGGAGATGCCCAACGGACGCTTCCCGGAAAGGGATCGGAGAAAGAAAGCGCCCTTACCAATGGTCTATCAAGCGATCGCCCCGAAAACAGATTCCCGCCCCGGCTTGCTTTTCATCTTCTCAGTCGGATCTGAGGGGGTCTGAGCTCAAGGGTTGACACCGACACCAGAAAGTGAAGAACCGGGGTTTGCACCCCGGTTTTTTCCCTGGAGCGGGTCACGGGGATCGAACCCGCGGCCTCGAGCTTGGGAAGCTCGCGCTCTACCAACTGAGCTAGACCCGCCTTTACAGAGAATAATTATAACATCGGGTGCGAGGTTGCCAATCCCCGGACGAACCGGTTTACGACCCCGCAGGAGAAATGCAGGGACATCAAGACCCCCGCCCTTACCGCTTTTCGGGGAACGAGGCCATGGCCCCGCGGGAGAAGCGCAGGATATATAGAGCCCGTTCCCACCGCCCGCCCGGGCTGGGATCGTGTTCCCTCCTCGGGGATGTTTTCGGGGAAACGTCACCTTCACGAGGAGTGCCACGCGAAACTCCTCATAGATGGGTGCGACCTTGCGAGGGGGTCCCCTACCAAGCCACGCGCGCTTCCGGCGGGCGTCCTAAACCCAGGACGTGGAACATGGGATCGGGAGATAACGGAAGGACGGATGGCCGATGACGACGCGTCGATCCAGAACCATAGGTTCACGAAAGCGAACGGTCCCCATGCCCTGAGCGTCCATATTCGTAAAGAACCCAGCCATCCGGAGGGTGATCCATCGAGACTTCCTGGGAAGGGACTTGGTAAATATACTATTACGCGGTGCTTACGCGGTGCCGTGCGGCTCACCGGCCACCGCGCGGGGTGATCCAAAGGTCTTCACGGCAAAGGGTCGAGGGGAGAGACGTTGAGCGGGGAAGAGGAAATCGACCTCCTGGACTTGGAGATCCTGAACCTGAGGCTGGCCATAACCAGGATGAGCATGGCCTCCATCCACGCCGCCGAGGGCAAGATCGAGGCGGCCATCGAGGAATACACCAGGGTGCTCCAGTACGATCCCAACCTTTACCAAGCCTACCTCCACCGAGGCCGCCTCTTCTGGATGAAAGGGGACTTGAAAAAGGCCATGGAAGACTTGAGCCGGGCGGTGAGCCTGGAACCGGGTGTGGCCTACACCTACGTGCTGCGGGGGGACCTTCACTGGGAGATGGGGGATCTGGAAGCCGCCAGGCTGGACTACTCCCGGGCCCTGGAGATTTCCCCCCAATATCAGGAGGCCATGAAGAGGAAAGGCAGGCTCAAGGGAAAGTCTTCCCGAGGCGGGAAAAAGGCCGACCTGGGTCCCCGAGCATGACCTTTTATTCCCGCCATCTGGGGGATTTCACATCCCGTCGAGTTCACCAGCTCGAACCAGGGCTCACCCGAACCTTTTGGCGGGCCCGTATCGCCGTCTCGCCTACTGCGATCCCCGCCCGTTGACCTCCCCCGGCGGAATAGCCGCCAACCCAAAAGGACTCCCCAGAAACACCTTTGACGGACGCCCGAACAGTTTTAAAATCCGCAGCCACGGATGCTTTTGCCCGATCTCACGGTGCGGAGGAACCCCTCCCTGGGTATAGGTCAGGGATGGGGCACGAAGAACTCCCCTTCACGTCTCGAACCACTGGGGGAATGGCAACTTTCCACCTCATCTACGGTTTCAAGGAGCAAGTACCGCCCTCCCATCTTCCGTCAGGGAGACATCGGGGCGGAAAACTGCGGACCAGAAAGGGTCCGCTCGTGAAAGGTCGTCCAAGCCCTCACCCTCGCAGAGGAGCATACGGGTGACGGGAATGCGCCGCATCGAACATGACCCTCAGGCCGCGAACACAACGAGCGCATCTCGATGATTGGGATATCTTGGTTGCGCAAGGGTCAAGGCCACGCGCGGCTCCCAAGCGCCTGAAGGCCACCGTGAACGCGGCCCACGCTGCTGCGCCTCGACGGCTTAAGCCTTATAATTACAGCATGTCCTACGTGACTGAGGGAATGATAGCGGAATTAGAGGAAAAATATGGTAAACCTCGACGGGTGGAGGTGGCGGTGGAGATCTCCCCTGCCGAGTTCGAGATGCTTCGCGGATCGCAGAAACACGGCAGGAACCACGACATAACCCTTTTCATCTTCGAGGACCGTGGGTACCAGCAATTCGCGGCCATCGCCAAGCACATGTTCCCGCCCGGCGCCTATCGCGCTCCCAGCGGGGCCGCCGACCCCGGAGAGGATTTGGAGGCGGGGGCCAAAAGGGAGGCTTTGGAAGAGACGGGGCTGCACATAGAGCTGGACCGGTTTATCCTCAGGGTGGATGCCATCTTTTCCTGCGGTACCGAAAAGGAACCATGGAAGAGCCTGGTGTTCACGGCGTTCGCCACCGACGGGGTGCTGGCCCAGCGGGACACCAACGAGATCCGGGAAGTACGCTGGCTTTCGCTGGAGGAACTCCAGGGGCCGGTGAGGCGCGTCCTGCTGGACACGGGGATGGGCCTCTTTCGTTACCGAGTTGCCCTCCACGACGCGGCGGTGGAGGAGATTGAGAGACTGCGACGGTCGAGAAGGGGATGATTCGGGCCGTCCCCCTTCCCCGGGCCTCCGCTCCCACCACCTCGACATAAGGACCCGGAAACGCCCAGAAAAGCCGAGAGTCAGCGAAGGGCGACCGAGGCGCTGTTCCAGGCCTCTAGAACAGGAGGTCAGGCCGCGGCGCTTCCAGCGGGGACGTGCTCGCCTTGAGAAGACCTCATGCCGAAATGCCTCCCCACCGGCGCACGAAGTCTAGACCTTGCCCGTCGATGGCCCCTGCCCGCGGGCGAGTAAAGACCGCTCCCCACGAAGGTCGCCGTTCGCCCAGTCAGCCTCCAAGCGGCATCCGCCAGAAACGAACCTTTGAGCGATCACGGACAGGAACCCATGAAGGGTTGTCACCGTATAATTAGAGCATGAACGGCAACAGATTTCCGGTGCTGGAGTACGATGAACCTCTATACCGTCCACCCTGCGAGGCGGGAAGCCTCATCGTGCAGGTCACCTTGGGCTGCCCTCACAACCGGTGCCTATTCTGCGGCATGTACAGGATGAAGAAGTACCGGGTCAGGGACCTGGAGGAAGTCAAGGCAGACCTCCGCAAGGCTAGGCTCGCCTATCCCTACGTGGAATCCATATTCTTGGCCGACGGCAACACGGTGGCCATGAACTCCCGAAAACTGGAGGAGGTGATTCGATACGCCAAGAAGCTTTTCCCCGAGGTGAGGCGCATTTCCTCCTACGGCGGTGCCCGTTTCCTCAAGGGAAAGTCGGTGGAATCCCTGAAGAGGCTGAGGGAAGCGGGCCTTGACGTGATTTATTTTGGACTGGAAAGCGGCGACGACGAGGTCCTGCGCCGCATGCAGAAGGGGGTCGACTCTCGCGGTATGATAGAGGCGGCAAGGAGGGTCAAGGAAGCAGGCATCACCCTCTCGGTTTACGTGCTGCTGGGCCTGGGCGGCGAGGCCCGTTGGAAGGAGCACGCGGAAAACACCGCCCGAGTGCTCAACGAGATGAAACCCGACTACATCAGGCCCCGCACCCTTTATCTAATGCCGGGTATCCCCCTTTACGACGAGGTCCGCAGGGGATCCTTCCGGGAGGCCTCTGGGGAGACGGTGATGAAAGAACTCCAGATCCTCCTGCGAGACCTCCAGGTGGAGGCCTGGTTCCTCTGCGACCACGTGTCAAACTACCTCCCCCTTTACGGAAGGCTCCCCCAGGACCGGGAGAGGATGCTGGAGATGGTGGAATACGCCTTGGCCCATAGGGAGGAATATCTGGCGCCACGCCACCTCACCCACCTCTGAAGAGGCGGCGGAACCCCAGGGGAGCCTACCTGAGAGGACGAGGCATCCCATTTCGTCCCACACCCCGGGAATCCATGGGCGCTCTCCTTCCCGCCGATTGGGTCGACCCGGCGCGTTTTGGAAAAGGCGCTCTCCCAAGAATCCGGGCCCTATTACCGCGGGTGCGTCAAACGCCCTCCGTATCTCCGCACGCATCCCAGAACGCTCGATCCCTCCGGCACCCCGCGGATGAAATGACGCCAACGGGCTTCGAGAATGGCTCCGGTAACCCCCCAGCTCGTCCTCAAACCTGGAGTTAAAACGGTTAATCCCGCTTCGAAACCTCAAGAGCTCTTCCGGCTTCCCCTTGGACCTGGCACAGGGTTCAGTAGCGAGGACGGTAGTCGGGGCAGTCCACCGCGTTGGGCCTTTCGGGGCGGTCGCAGGCGCCGGGATAATCGTAGGCGCAGGTGTCGCAGAGAAAACGCTTTATCCCTAGCCTGCTCAAAATCTTCCAAAACAAGTTCACCTTAATTCCTTTCCGAGAAGCCCAAAACCGTTTGAAACCGCGTTAGTTAACCTAATTCGACCTCGCGCACTCCCCTTCAGTTCCCCGTGAAAGACCCCCGCCCCTCCTTGGGGGCTATGACCGGGGAGGCTCATACCTAGACGACCAAGCCCTTGCGCAAGGCCTCCGCCACCGCCTCGGTGCGGTCCTTAACGCCCAGCTTGCCGAAGATGTGCGCGATGTGGGTCTTCACCGTCTGGACGCTTATGAAGAGCTTGTCCGCGATCTCCTTGTTGGAGAGCCCGTCGGCCAGGAGCTGAAGGATCTCCAGCTCGCGATCGCTCAAGCCGTAGGTATCCCGGTTCTTCCGCGCCAGGTACAGGTACTCCTTAAGGAGATGGGCCTGGGCCTCGGGATAGAGGGTTGCTCCGCCCTGGTGGACCTCTCGGATGGAACCCACCAGCTCCTCCAAGCTCACGTCCTTGAGCAGATATCCGGTAGCCCCCGCCTTGACCGACTCGTAGACGTAACCCTCTTGATCCATCATGGTGAGCATGATGATCTTCACGTCGGGCAGGTCCTTCTTGATGAGGCGGGCGGCGGCGATGCCGCTCATGCCGGGCATGCGGATGTCCATGAGGATCACGTCCGGCTTGAGGGACTTGGCCTTGCTCAACGCCTCGTCCCCGTCAGATGCTTCCCCGCACACCTCGATCCCCGGTTGCAACCTAAGCAGGCTGGTCAGCCCTTCCCTCACCAACCGGTGATCGTCCACCACCAAAACCCTGATCTTGTCTCCGGTCAAGGGTGACCTCCTTTCCCGCGCTTCAACCCATTCCCGTTCGCATATTGGTCCATATCGGCGATTCCCCACATCGCCCACCGGGTCTATTCACCCCGGGCGGAACGGGTGTTTGCGGGTGGAATGGTTGTCCTGGCCATCACTCCCCCACTCTCACCGGTATCCTGACCCTTATACGGGTGCCGGAACCCGGTTCCGACTCGAGGGTAAGGGCACCCCCAAGGGACTCTGCCCTTTCCCTCATCCCTATGATGCCGAAACCCCTGCCCTCCCGACTGTATATCCCGGAGATGTCGAAGCCGGTGCCGTCGTCGCTGACCTCCATGAGCAGCTCCCCGTCCCTCTCTTCCACGCTCACCCTCACCTTCCGGCAGCGGGAATGGCGCAGCGCGTTGTTGAGGGCCTCCTGGGCGATGCGAAAGAGAGCGGTCTCCACCCGGGGATCCGGCTTGCCGTCCACCCTGATGTCCATCTCCACCCTCGGATGACGTTCTCCCAGTCTTTCCAAAGTCTTGACGTACTCCTCCAGGGCACTGGCCAGCCCCATCTCCTCCAGCATGGCCGGCCTTAAGCCGGAGATGATCCTTCGCATCTCCCCTATGCTCCTGTTGATCAACGCCTCCGCCTCCTCCAAAGGCGCCCTCTTGTCCGGGGGGATGTCCCGGGATTGGGCGGAGAAAAGGCGGAGCCGGAAAAGGGCCCCGGCCATGTTCTGTATCACCCCGTCGTGAAGCTCCGCCGCGATCCGTCGCCTTTCTTCCTCCTGGGCGGTGATGAGCCTTTGTAACAGCCTGCGATGGGCTTCTTCCTTGGACCTCAGGTCGGAGAGGAGACTGGCGTTCTCCAAGGCCACCGCCGTCTCGTTGGCCACTGCCGAGAGGACCTCCTCCTCCTCCCGGCTGAACCAAGTCTTTCCCTCTGCCGCCAAGCACATAACGCCGATGAGCCTGCTCTTGGACTTGAGGGGCACGAAGAAGACCTCGCTCACCCCCGAGGGAAAGCTCCCTCCCCTGAGGATCCCGGCCCTGACGAGCTCCTCTTGGGTACAGCACAGGGGCCGGCTTTCGCCCTCGAGAGGGAAAAGCCCAGCGAGTCGCCGTTTGTCCAAGGAAAAGGAGGCGGTTGGCGATGGATCCTGGCATGCGCTGGCGGAGCGAATAAAAACCGCATCAGACTCGCTTTTCCCATCGTCCAAGAGTATCACCGCGCAGAAGTCGAGGTGGAAGAGGTCCGCCAGCCGATCCATCACCACCTGCAAGACCTCGTCCACCTCCAGACTGGAGATGATGGCCTCGGTGACGGCGTGCAAAGTGGACAGTTGCAAGCTGCGGATTCGCTCCCTTCGGCGCCTTTCCACCAGGTCGGGATCCCTGGGCCGGAGAGCCCTCTTGACCTGTTCCTTGAGGTCCTCGAGGTCGAAGGGTTTGGTCACGTATTCCACCGCCCCCCCGCTGTAGCCCTTCAAGCGGTCCACGTCGGAACCCCTGGCCGTGACCACTATCACCGGGATGCCGGAAGTGGAAGGATCCGACTTGAGCTTCCTCAGCACCTCCCAACCGTCCACTTCCGGCATCATGATGTCCAAGAGGATGCAATCGGGCCTTCGGCGCGACACCTCCTCCAGCGCCTCTCTGCCGTTATGGGCCACCCGGACGGAAAGCCCTTCCAGCTCCAGGTTGAAGGATATGATACGCGCCACGTCGGGCTCGTCGTCCACCACCAGGACTTCGCCTCTCAACTCAGAGTCCCTCAGTTCCTCCATCCTCGAACCACCCCTGTCGCAACTGAACCCATCGGTGGCGCGCAACGCGGGTAGGGCCACAATCCTCTTTTCGTCCTCGATCAGGAGATCTGGGGCCGGATTTTTTAGATTAATCGGCCAGGACTTAAGGCGTATTGAGACGGAAACGAGAACTCGGAGACGAAAAACCCCGACTCCTGGGGCCCCATCCGAGAGAGCGCAAGCATCGACCCCGCCTCGATTCCCAGGATTACGCCAAAAAGGGAGGGCGCCCCTGTACCTCGTAATTGGCGCCTGACAAAACGCAGACGGGCATCCTTTCAGAACGCTTGCCTGCTGCCCGCGCAGCGGTCTGGCAGTGACGTCGGGGCGGGAATTCCGAGTAAAGGGACGTAGGTGGTCTCCCCTCGGGAAACGACCGACCCAAAATGCGGAGTCCAGCCTCTTATCCGGCTTGCCACGGGGGCACCGGAAGAGCGTGAGAAGGAGCGCATTACGGAAAAACCTCGACCCGCTTGCCTTCCGAGCTCTGTGTTGGGGATGGCATCACGGTTAACGGGCCATCCCGTCCCCGTAGAACTCCTCCAGGTAAATGACCTTTCCCACCTCGTCCCTTACCAGGCCCACCTCGCCCCGCTCCAACAATTCCAGGAAAATGTCCACCACCTGAGGGTCGAACTGAGTACCCCTGCCCCTCTTCAATTCGCCCACCGCCTCCTCGAGAGGAAGGGCTTTTCTGTAAGGACGGTCGGATATCATGGACTCGAAGGCATCGGCCACCGCGATGATGCGGGCCCCCAAGGGGATCTCCTCTCCCGCCAACCCAGAGGGATAACCCTCCCCGTCGTATCTCTCGTGATGGTGGATCACCAGGTTCATCACCGGTTCCAGAAGGGTCACGTTCTGCAATATCCTGGCGGCGATGATGGGGTGGGTCTCCATCTCCCTCCTCTCCTCCTCCGTGAGCTTGTCGGGCTTTTTGAGGATCCTCTCCTTGATCCCAATCTTGCCTATGTCGTGGAGAAGGCTGGCGTAGCGGATTATGTCCCTCTCCTCCTCGGGAAGGCCCATGCTCTCCGCCATCTTCACCGCAAACTCTGTGACCCGAGCCGAGTGTCCGTGGGTATAGGGGTCCCTGGCGTCGATGGCCGAGGCCAGGGCGGTGATGACCCCCAGATAGATCTCCTCCAGGCTTCGGAACAAGCGGGCGTTCTCGATGGCTATGGCGGCTTGGCTGGCCAAGCTGGTGAAAAGGTTCACCTCGTGAGGCGTGAAGCGGTGCCTCTCACCGGTGTACACCTGAAGCACCCCTATTATCCTGTCCTTTAGATTCAGGGGCACTGCCAGGACTGAGGCCAGCTCCTCCAAATCCGGGAGGTCCACGTACTTTTCCCTGACGTCCTTCTCGATGACCTCCAGGGCTATGGGCCTGCCCTCCCGGACCACCCTGCCGGCGAGACTTTCCTCCACGTGGAAGGGTCCACTCTCCAGGTATTCCACCGGCAGCCCGTGGGCGGCGGCCACCGATAGGGATGCCTTCTCCTCGTCCAGAAGGATTATGGAGCTCACCCGTGCGTTCATCAGGCCCACGCTCATGTGCACTATCTCCTGGAGCACCAGCTCCAAGTCCACGGCGGAGGTGATGGCCTTGTCTATCTCGAAGATGGCGTGTAGCTCGCCGATACGGTCCTCCAAATCCATGTAAAGGCGGGAGTTGTGAATGGCCAATGCCGCCTGGACGCACAGGGAGGCCATGAACTCCCTCTCGATGTGACCGAAGGAATCCCTGCTCTCGGAACCCACCACCGCCATGCCGTAAACCTCGTCCCTCCACTTCAGGGGCGAGTAGATGGCGGACCTCAACCTCTTGGAGCGGATGAGTTGGCGGTACTGGGGCTCCCTGTCGGTGTCGGGGACCAGCAACGTCACCCCTTCTCCCAACACCCTTCCTATGAGGCCTAAATCGGCCGGTACCGCGAGCTCAGACTCGGAGGCAAGCAGCCCATAGGAGGCGGAGAGTCTCAACTTCCCTTCCTCGGGCACGTAGGCGAAGACCATACAGGCATCGGAGTCCAGGCTCCTGGCCAAGGCGTCGCTCAAGTTCTTCATCACCAAGTCCTCCGCCATGGAGGAGTCGAACAGGGTGGCGAAACTGGAAAGGGCGGTGAGCTCGACCAACCTCTTGGCCTTCTCCGCCATCTCCCTCTCCGCCACGTCCGACATATACCCCAGAATGAATGAGGTGGAGAGGTAGAGAATGAACCTGCCCATTAGTCCCGGGAGGAATTGGGCGTTCAACCTGCCCGCCAACATCGCCACGACGGTGAAGGTGAGCGAGACCAGGGCGCCGAAGGCCAAACCCTGCCGGAGCCCATACCAGAGGGCTATGTTGACTATGGGGAGGATAAAGAGGATGTCGAACTCGAAGACGGGTCGGCTTTTGGT
>JACVJK010000069.1 GCA_015711955.1 Actinomycetota bacterium
AGAGCTTGAAAACCGGCGTGGCGTTGCTGGGACTGGCGGCGTCCAGCTCCCTTCCGAGTCTGCTGGCTTTCTCACTCTTTTTTGGGGTTCGGAACGGTCTCCACTCACCGTTCTCGAATATCTGGCAGTTCAAGAAATAAGCGTCGGCTATGCGGTGGGGTGCTTCCAACGCCGTGAGGATCCCCGCTTCCTTGAATTCCTCGCCGCGAAAATCTATCTGAACCAGCGGAAAAGGCTTCTCGCCTTTGGTCTCCCTGTGCCATTCCAGCAAAGCTAACTCCATGCGGTTCGCCTGTGACTGAACGGAATCCAAGATCACGCATCTTACTCTCTCTCCGTCAATAATCCTTTCCTCCTCTGCGTAAACGGGTACATTTCTTTCTGAATTGTAAATTGGAGGGAAGACCTTGTCACCTGCTCCGCCAACCGGGTAGAGGTCCAAAACAGCCCTGAAGGCGTATGCTTTCCCGGACACCGCTTCTCTCAATTTCTCGTAAGTGAGCGATGAGCGTTCCATCACAGCCCTCCTTCTGAGCCTAAAGCCGCTTTCCTTTGAATAAAGCTATCTTCGCTGATCGATTCATTCAATAATTCAAAAATCATTTTACCAAAGCGATCACAAAAATCAACTCTTCCCATAAGATTTATATAAATATCTGATCAAATACCTTAAACAACATCTTGGAAAATCGTGTTGTCAGAACTGGCCTCTTCAATTGATGATGCCTGAGTGTTGATGTTTGCCTTTGAGACCTTATTGTCTTGACTTCACAAAAGGATTAACGGGGGAATATTACACTCTCCCTCTCTATATCAGACCTCGGATTGCTCAAGATCCCAACACGCCTGCTCATCTCAAAACACTTTAACCCTGAACCTTCCCTTTGTCGCTTGCCTCTCACCATATTTTCCCAAATAACATAAACTAGTCGCGGGTCCGGTCATGGGCGCGGGAGCCGTTCTGCATGCTACCCAACCATATTCTCCCTCTTGCCTATCCAAATAAAATCGGTGACCATTCGCTGACAGGTTCGTTCTACCTGCTTACGATACTTCACTTCTTGGGTGCTTCAGGCTGATCTGCGTTTCTGTCTCTCATAACATGACACTGTGATGGTGGTGACTCAAGTGCAGATCGACCAAATGTCCGCAATCGAACTTTCCCGAACTAACCCGAAAGGGAGCTTGACCTCCCCCCTTCCACGGGCGAGTCATGCCCCTCCCTCAAAGCCATCCGCCAGCGGCAAAAGTTCTTGGGGTTTGGTCAGCCTCCGGTATTCGGATTATTGGATAAGCGCTTCGCTGTCGGAAAGCGATGGAACGCGTGTTCTTGACCGGAAAAACGAGGCTTCCTCGAATCCTCAAAGGGGGTGTGAGTGGTAACTCTATGATCGTGTTGATGATGACCAGCGCGCGCCAATCATACCCTTCGACTAATGTGAGACACTATGCGAGGCAAGTAAAAGCCTTAACTTGGAGAAGTAAGGTTTTCAATGCGATCTGCTGAACTACCTTCGTTAACATCGGCATGAAGTCCAGTCCTTCCATTTGAAGTTACCCACCCTGAGATCTCAGGTCCATCCAGCAGACTGTTCACAGGCGCAAGGCGCTACCTGAACAGGAGGTGATCTTCCGCTGACGATTGAGTCGAGAAGCCTGGAGATTTTCATCGATTGGAAGTCCAATCCCTCTCTGGATGAGGAGATGGTTAAATGGCCGGGCGACACGATCCACATCATGTCTTTGCGTCAGCCTTACAGGAAAGGTACGAAGCATAAGCCTGAGGAGGCTGTGGGCCTCTCCCATATACCTCCATATACCACACATCCACAGCCGCCCCTTAAGGCCCCGTCAGAACGGTTTGGGCAACTGCGTGGAAGTAGCCCTGGGGGGACCTACGGGCGGTTAGACTTCCCAGGAGGAGAAAGAAAGGTGCCACAGATCGATCAGGTCAAGGTGGGGTTTTGGCTCAAACCTCTGGCGAATCTCTGGCGCGGAAAAGATCTTTTGCTTCCGGCAAAGAAAAAAGGCCAGAGGATTTGCCCTCTGACCTGCTCTTTTACTCTGGTGGGGGAGGGAGGATTCGAACCTCCGAAGGCTGCGCCAACGGATTTACAGTCCGTCCCCTTTGGCCACTCGGGTACTCCCCCTCAAGGACGTCCGATAAGTGGCGTCTCAATCACCCTGCCCAAGGGTATCGAGGCACCGCTGCAAATTATCGTAAATGGAGAAGACGTTGTCCAGACCGGTCAGGGAGAAGATCTTCCTCAGATGGCCACGGCCACAGACCAGACTGAGATCCCCTCCTCCTTGCCTAGCCCTCTTGAGCCCCGCCACCAGGGCTCCCAGACCCGTTGTGTCCATGAAGTCGAGCCCGTTCAGGTCCACCACCAGATTCCCGGGCGCTCCCTCCAAGCAGTCGTATAGAGCATCCTTCAGCCGTTCCGAGTTGGAGAGGTCCACCTCTCCCCTCAAGACCAATATCTTGACCCCGTTCTCCTCCCTGACCTCGGTGAACAACTCGACCTTGGGCTCTTCCACCGGTCCCTCCTTTTTCGCGCATCATCTCTTAGTTTATAACATTTAACCTGACCGGTGGTTTCGAGGGTTGATCCTTCTCACCATCCCTCTCCTTGTGTTTTCGCGGTGGCCATCAAGCCTCACCTGCTGTTTCGAGGGTTGATCCTTTTCGCAAAAACCAGGCCCGAACGAGGCATGTCTCGGCCGGTGCAGTTGCCGGGCTCCGCGGGGATCAGACGAGACAAGACACGCTTTCTTGTCTTCCTCCGGCCCAGCGATCACCGACTCCCCCGTCGTACGGGGCGTGAACGGGCGAAGAACGAGGATCTTTCACGCTTCCATGCATAACAGGCCCTTCAAGCGGGAAAATTAGTATTTGTGACGTTGTACGATCGGTTTTTTGGCGAAAGAGGTGCTGGCCGTGATGGGTACGGATGAGGTGGTGAGGCTCCGCCTTCCACCTGATTCCCTTTCCCTGCAGCTCATCAGGCTCTCCGTGTACCTGGTGGCGAGCAGGATGGATTTCGACCTCTCCAGGGTGGAGGACCTGAACCTGGCGGTGGAAGAAGCAGGAAGGTACGTTCTGGAGAGGAGTAACGGCGAATTCCCGCTGCTGGTTGAAATAATCCCCGGCACGGAGTACCTTGATATCGTCCTGACGTCCAAAGTCGCCCAGGGAAAGGAAGCGGTATGCACCCTTCCTGAGACCCTGGCCCAGAGGATCCTTAAGGTGCTGCTGGATGGCTTCGAGATCAAAAGGGAAGGGGACAACTGCCGGTTCTTCCTCCGCAAGAGGCGTCGTCCCTGACCGCCCTCACTCCCCGATCTCCTACCGCCTATAGGACCAGGATTCGGAAATGGAGGAGACCAGCAGGCACGACAGGGAACGCATGAAGGAACTCTTCCGGGAGCTCCGGCGCACCGGGGACCATCGGATCAGGGACCGCCTCATCGCCATGAACCTCCACCTGGTGGAGTACCTGGCCAGAAAGTTCGCCGGCAGGGGAGAGCCCTTGGAGGACCTTCTGCAGGTGGGCTACATCGGACTGATCAAGGCCATCGACCGCTACGACGTGGACCGCGGGGTGGAGTTCAGCACTTACGCCACCCCCACCATCGTGGGGGAGCTGAAACGCTACTTCCGAGACAAGGGGTGGGCCATCCGCATCCCCAGACGCCTGCAGATGAAGGATCTGGAACTCAACCAGGCCGTGGACGAGCTCACCCAGAAGCTCCATCGATCCCCCACCCTTTCCGAGCTGGCCGATCACATGGGCCTTTCCACCGAGGAGGTGGTGGAGATCCTCGAGAGCTCCCACGCCGTGAACTACCTCAGCCTGGACAACCTCTACTCCGGGGAGCAGGAGGATCGGGGGTTCAGTCTACTGGACTACCTGGGCGACGAGGACAGCGACTTCTCCCTCACCGAGGACCGGGACGCCCTGGAGAAGATCATCGCCCAGCTCTCAGAACGGGAGCAGAAGGTCATCTACATGCGCTTCTTCCAGGGCATGACCCAGTTGGAGATCGCCAGAGAGCTCAACATCTCTCAGATGCACGTCTCCCGCCTGATCCGGAAGATACTGGACAAGATGCGCTCTCAGCTGGAGGAAGAGGAAAAAAGGACGCTGGATGAATGAGCGCTCTAGAGATGTAGACGATTGGAGCCCCATCCACTGGGACACGGCGTCAGGCATCGAGGCTGCATTCGCCCTTCCCGCACGGAGAATGCGGAAAGTTGCCATCTCCTGTGGCGCTGAACATCCTCGGGATCCCCGCTCGACCAGATGAGAATAGAATCCCCCATCACCGCGAAGCATGACAGTGGTTCCCGAAGCGGGTACAGAAAGCGCACGAAGACCTTTGAGCTCCTCGGAATAGGCGGAGGTCCTCCCGGTTGCGCAGGGGCACCACCCGGTCCTTGAGCAGATGAAGGTCTCCGATCTCGATGAGGACTGGTGGGGGAAACGCCACGGGAAGAGAGGGACCTTCAGGCCCTCAGGAAAACCCTCACTCCTCTCGGAATAGGCGGAGGTCCTCCCGGAAACGCAGGGGCACCACCCGGTCCTCGGGTAGCAACTGCGAGAGCATCAGCGCGTTCTTGGGGGCCTTCCCCCGGTAATGGTTGTTGAATATGGCGAAGGTCCTCTCCGCTTGCTCGTCGATGGAAAGTAGGCGAGGCACCCACTCCTCTAGCTCCTCCCGGCTGTAGAGATAATCGTACCTCTCCCAGGGCTGCCTGTTCCGGTCCCACCAGGCCTCGTGATTGCGCCCGTGGAAGCGGACATATCCCGTCTGAGAGGTTACCCAAACGTGGGGCCTCACCAGTCCCTTGAGCCGCGGCTCGTCCACGCAGCAGAAACCCATCCCCAGCTCGCGCAGCAACTGCTCCGTCTCCGGGACGATCCAGTCCTGATTGCGGAACTCCACCACCAGGTCGATCCCTGGGAGTAGCTCCCGGAACCTCTTGAGATAATCCCGGTTGTCCGGCCGATTCCGGAAACTCCAGGGGAACTGGGCCAGCACGCAGGCCAGCTTGCCGTGATCCTCCAGAGGCCTCACCACCTCGCGAAAACGCCGGAACTCCTCTTCGTTGTCACCATAAGCGTGGGTCATCCCCTGGTATGCCTTTACCACGAAGAGGAAATCGTTCGGGGTGCGGCGGGCCATGGAGAGCAAGGTGCGGGGGGAAGGTAGGGCGTGCCAGGTACTGTTCACCTCCACCACGGGGAAGATGGAGGAATAATATTCCAGCATGTACCGTTTGTCCATCCGCTCGGGATAGAAGGTACCCTTCCAGTCCTCGTAGCTGAAGCCGGCCGTTCCCAGATATATCAAGCCCTTGCCTCCTCCATCACCTTTCACGGCCGGAAACGGTAGGGAGCGCGATCTCAGTGGCTCCTCCCTCCGGCCAGAGCCGATGCCACTTCACGTTGCGGCCCTTTCCTCGGCAAGCCCCCGCACGGGTCTCATCGTCTTTCCCCGGCCTTCACGTCTCACCGGCGGACCCGGGTTCGTCTTTCCCTTCACGGCACCCCAGATGAATCCCGCCCGCCGATCCTCTTCCGATCACCTACTCACGAGGTCGCTCCTGGCCATCCCGGGAATCCATCCCAGTGGCCCCATGAGCCCTTCTTTGGGAAGCACTCGAACCAACTTCTTGTCACTCGGTCTTTCTCATGAACCCGGAGTAGGAGTCCGCGTCGAAGGTCCCACGGCAAAAAGATAACCCTCTCGCACGCTTCCTAGCGAGAGGGGGTTTGCCGAAGGGGATTTCCGCCATCCGAAACGCGGCGCGAAGAGTCGCTCAGTTGTCCAGGATCTTCACGTCGTCGATGGCCACGTCCACGTAGCTGTAGGCGACCCTTTCGTCCACGTTGCGGCGGTTCTTGTAACGGAAGACGAAAACGGTGGGGTAGACTCCCTCTATCACCCCCACCTTCTCCTCCCAGTGGGTCTTGGGCTTTGACTCCTTGACCGAGAGCCGCACCACCTTTCCCACCAGTTGGCGCATCATCTCCATGATGTCCGCTATGTTCCGGCTCTCAATACCCGTGGTCCTGGCGCTCTCAGACAACATCCGCTCCTTCCTTTCCTCTGGTATAATTAGCATTTCTAATAAACATTGTACCATTTGATGAACAAATTGGCGAATTTGTTCCGCCAATTAATCTATTGTGGCTTCGCAGTAGATAATTCTTCCTCTGCGTGCGCTTCCCCTTCCACGATTGTTCCACCTCTCATCCGTCCCCCGAGTCTTCGTGTCTACCCCAGACGGCTCTGCGCGGCGGCCGGGATAGGAGAGGCAGGATTCCCACGTCTATCGCAAGCGGTTGACGGCCAGCGGGAGGCCCCCGCCACCCGTCACGGGAAAAGGGCGCGAAGAAAGGAAGGGTCCTGTGAGCTCGACCCTTCCCCGCCCCGCCTCACCTCGGCCCCGGCCTGGCCTCCTCTCTCCCCGGAGATCATCCCGATCCCGCCGAGAAGGCCAGGCCCACCGAAAGGTGTAGAAACGCAAGACGAGAAGGGAAGGGTGGGTCAAACAGCCTCAGGCGATCCCCATCCCGGGATCCCCATACCGGAGAAGAAAAGGATTGGGCAGGATCGGCCGTGGCCGCCCGAAGCCGGGCTTGGAGGGCTCACCTAGTCCCTGGCTCCCCTGATCCCTCCAAAGCCCTCAAGGCTTCTCTGAAGTCCCTCACCGCCACCATTTTCATGCCCGTGGTGATCCGGGCCGCCTCCTCTCGGTTGCCTTCGGGATATAAGAACAGTTCGACGCCCATGCTCTCCGCCGCCTTCACCTTCATGGCCAGCCCCCCTATGGGCCCCACCCTTCCCTCCAGGTCCACGGTCCCCGTGCCCGCCACCTTCAGGCCTCCTGTGAGGTCCTCTGGGGAGAGGAGGTCGTAAAGGGCCAGGGTCATCATCAGACCCGCCGACGGGCCCCTCACCGAGCCCAACTCCCATGCCACCTCCACCGGGGTGTGGTAATCGAACCAGTCCGCCGCCACCACCCCGATCACCGTCTCTCCCCCCGACTCAGCCGTCCTCACCCGGACCTTCCTCTCCCGACCGGCCAAACGGAAAGTCGAGGTGGCCCTATCCTCGTATTCCAACTCGTCCACCTTCAACTCCACCCAGGTCCCGGGAGAAAGTCCGGATATGGCTCCCTTGAGGCTCTCCAGACTTAGGGTAGTCTTCCCGTCGACCTCAAGGATGACATTCCCGGGTTTGAGCACCTCTCCAGCGGGAAACCCCCTCCCCACCTCTACGACCACGACCCCTCGCCTGTTCACCGCCACCGGGACCCCCGCCTCCCGCAAAGCCAGCACGGTGGCGGTCATGCGGCTTATACAGGTGTGCAGATCGTCGACCAACTCTATATCTTCTCTCGTGGCTGTCTCCGGAGTCCTGGAAAGCCGGTAATCGGAGCTTATCAGGGCGAAGAAGACCTCCGCCAGGCTCGCTTCGTCCACCAGCACGCTGGTGAGCAGAATCTCCCCCGTCTCCCTGTGCACCTCCCAACCCCTCACCTCCACCCGGGAGAGCAGGTCGAAGGCAGATCCCGGTCCCTCCAGCACATATCCGGTGGGGAGGAAGAAGAGCGCCGGGAACGAGGGCAGGAGGAAGAAAAGGGTGAGCAACACCCAGGAGGGAGGCCTGTTCCTTCCCGGTCTCACCGCCGCCCTCTCCCGTCCAAGACCATGTCCACCGGCCGACCGCAACGTGAGCAGGCCTCCCCATCGATGCCGGCGACCTCCACCGAGTAGCCCATCCTCCGCACCAAGAGGTTGCCACAGCCGGGGCAATGGGTGTCGGAGGCTCCCGGCATCATGACGTTTCCCAGATACACGTAATAAAGGCGCTCCTCAGCCAGCTTCCGGGCCCTGATCAGGGTCTCCGGGGGGGTGGATCGGATGGTCATGCGGTAACTGGGGAAGTAGGCGCTGAAATGCAGAGGGACCTCCCGACCCAGGCTCTCCACGAAATCCACCAGCTTCACGATGAGCTCGTCGGAGTCGTTGAGGGTGGGGATCAGGAGGTTGGTGATCTCCACCCAGATCCCCGCCTCCCTGGCCGCCCTGCAGGTCTCAAGCACCGGTTCCAGCGTGGATTTGCAGATCCGGCGGTAGAACTCCGGGTCCATGGACTTCACGTCGATGTTCATAGCGTCCACGTGGGGAGCCAGTTCCCGGAACGGCTCGGGATTGATGAGACCGTTGGTCACC
This sequence comes from Actinomycetota bacterium, assembly GCA_015711955.1. Taxonomy (GTDB): domain Bacteria; phylum Actinomycetota; class Geothermincolia; order Geothermincolales; family RBG-13-55-18; genus JACVJK01. Next base: position 8,250 of record JACVJK010000069.1, read on the forward strand.
AGCACGTTGGCCAGTCCCCTCTCCCGGGCCAGGGAGGCGCATTCCAACACGAACTCGTACCATATGGTGGGCTCGTTGTAGGTGTAGGCGATCCCCACCGAACCCATGGCCAAGGCTTCCTCCACCGCCTGGGAGGCGGTGATCTCCTCCGTCCAGGCATCAGGCTGCAGCATGTGCCAGTTCTGGCAGAAATCGCAGTTCTGGTTACAACCCCTGGTGCCCAGGCTGTAAATCCTCGATCCTGGGAGGAAATGGTAAAGCGGTTTCTTCTCCATGGGATCCACCGCGGCCGCCATGGCCCGGTTGTAGACCTCCGAATAGAGGACGCCTCCCCGGTTGACCCTCACCCCACAGAAGCCCTTTTTGCCCGTGGCGATGACACAGTCCTGGGGGCACAGGAGGCAGTGCACGCGGCCGTCCTCCAGTCTTTCGTAATAGAGGGCCTCTTTCACCGGCCATCACCTCCCGCGGAGCCAGCGCCTGAACCCATTCCCGCCCACCTGACCCCTTAGGATCGGGCGGCGAGACTACACCTATATTACCCCTTTGGCGCCGTTCCTTCGTCTTGCCCTTACATCCACGGCTCACCGACCCGCTCCCAGCTGCCTCACGCGGCCAGGGGCCCCAATTAAAGAGACCTCCAGCTCTCAAGGCCGCAAGGCCCGCCGGGCCGCTCCCTCCACAAGAAGGGCCGAGGCCGCCTTTTGGGCAGCGACGCTGAGGACGAACGCCGGCGGGACTTGTGGACCGACCGGATAGAACGGCACGGCCTTCAGAGGCCCCCTGAGAGGGTGAAGGCCCACCGGGCCGCTCCCCCCACAAGAAGGGCCAAAACCACCGTGGAGGCGGATATGACCAGGGCCGACCTCCATCCCAGCTCCCTCACCAGAACGGCGAAGGTGGCCACGCATGGGATATATATGGAGTTCACCAGGGCGAAGACGAAGATCTGCTGGCGAGTCATGAACTCGACCAAGGCGGAATCCTCCTTAACGCCGGGCGTGGTCATGGCGGCAAACACCAGCAGGAGGGAGAGGGCCATCTCCTTTCGCAAGAAACCGAATAGCAGGGCTAAGCCCGCCGCCGTCGGGAGGCCCAACCAGCCTTTCACCAGTGGCCCCATGGGTGCTTCCATCTTCCCCGCCCACCCGCTCTCGTACAGAATACCCAGGAGGAAACTCCCCACCAGGATGAAGGGCGCCGCCAGGATCATGAACTCCCTCACCCTCTGCCAGGTCTTCACCAACACCGTCCTGAGGGAGGGTGCTCGGAAGGTGAACATCTCCATCACGAGTCCCGTGGACTCTCCGGGAAGATAGCGGTTGAGCAATAGGCCGGAGGTCACCACCAAACCCGCCTGTACGAGCAAGAGCAAGATCACCCAGCCAAACCCGGCGAACTCCCCCAGCCCTCCCATGATCACCGCCAACCGGGCGCTGCAGGGGACCAGCACGATGAGGAAGGAAGCGATCACTCTTTCCCGGCGGTTTGAGAGCACGCGGGTCCCCATCACTGCGGGCACGTTGCACCCCGCGGCGGAGAGGATGGGTATCACCGCCCTCCCATGCAGCCCCAGCCGGTGCAGGAAGCGATCGGAGAGGAAGGCCAGCGAGTTGAGATAACCGCTGTCCTCGAGCAAGGCCAGGAGGAGGTAAAACAACAGGATGTAAGGGAAGGCTATATCCAGCACTGCTCCCACGCCCTCCACCGCCCAGAGTAGGGACCTGGCCAGGAAACCATCCCCCAGGACGTTGGCGAGGAATTCTTCCAGTGGCCCTCCCAACCAGCTAGCCCAGGCCTCAGCCACCAACTCGGAAAGCTTGCCCCCTCCCCAGAAGATGACCAAGAAGAAGGCGGAAAGGACCGTCAGGAGCAGAGGGAAACCGTAGGCCGCTGAGGTGGAGGCCCTCCAAAGCCGCTCCCCAAAGGGGATGGAGTCCACCTCCCTTCTCCTCTGAACCCCAGCCGCTATACTGCCAGCTATGCCGTATCTCTCCCGGGCCATGACCAGGGGTGCCTCCTCCCCTCGGAGCTCGAGCAGCTCTTTCCTCATCCCTACCGCCGCCTCCAGAACCCTACCCCCATTAGGCAGACCGGCAACGAGCTCCTCGAACTCCCGGTCTCCTTCCAGCAGGAGCAGGGCCACCGCCCGGGGCCCTAGCCCATAGGGGAGCTCCTGGAGTTCTCCCCCCACCACCGAGGAGAGCCTCTCCACCCTATCCTCGATGTCTGCCCCGTACCGGAAGGGTATCACCGGGTAATCCTCCCGATGCTCGGCCACGTGCAGGGCCTTTTTCATCAGTTCGTCCAGTCCCTTCCCCTTGACGCCGATGGTGGGCACCACCGGCACCCCCAAGATGTCGGAAAGGGCCTCCGCGTCAGTGTGGATGCCCGCCGCCTCCGCTTGGTCCACCAAGTTCAGGGCGGCCACCACCGGGAAGCCCAGGTCTAAGAACTGTAGGAGGAGATATAGGTTGCGTACCAGGTTGTTGGCGTCCAGGATGACGATCACCACGTCCGGCCTGCCCTCCAAGACGCCCCGCCGGGCCACCACTTGATCCTCCGAGATCCCATCCAGGGCGTAGGTCCCAGGGAGGTCCACTATCCCTATCTTTCTCTTCCCCAACTCGGTTACCGCCAGGTTGAGTCCCACCGTCATGCCCGGGTAGTTGGCGGTCATCACGCCCATCCCGGTGATGCGGTTGAAGATGGTGGACTTGCCCACGTTAGGGTTACCGGCCAAAGCGAAGATGAACTCCGTCTTTTCCTTTAGCTTTTGCAATTCCCTCAGCCCCTCGGAGGCCATTTCAACACCTCCTA
>JACVJK010000070.1 GCA_015711955.1 Actinomycetota bacterium
AGCAACAGCGGCAATCCGCATCGCGTCAGGGCTTACTGTCGGGCGCGCGTCGTCCTTTCGGTCCCTCGATACGAAAGCCCCGCCGAATTCCTTCCCCGGATCCTTTGACCTAGAACCATTGTTCCCTTCTTCGAGGAGGGCAGCCTGTCCGAGATGACGGGTTTCCGTTGATTCCAGAGTAAGGGAGGTTGAGAGAGCATGAGCCACGCCAACGAGAGATTGTTCGACCACAAGTTGGCCAGGGAGTGGAAGCTAAAAAAGACCCGGGCCAAAGTGGACAAGAGGATGTCCCTCAAGGAGGCCGTGGCCAAATACGTGGAGGATGGCGACTCCATCATCGAGACCGGCTTCTCCTACGTGAGGGGCCCCATGGCCGCCTATTGGGAGATCGGAAGGCAGCAGAAGAAGAACCTGGTGGGCATCTTCACTCCTGGGGGCATGAACACAGTGTGGCACGAGTTCGGAGGCATGGAGGGCGCCCACGTGGCCTACGTGGGAGTGGAGATGAGGGGCCTCATAACCCCCTTCCGCCGTAGCGTGGAGAGGGGAACCTTCAAGATCTTCTCCGAGTGGAGCCATGGGGGCCTTGCTTTGGCCTTGAGAGCAGCGGAGCAGGGGGTCAACTACGTGGCCTGCAAGTCCATGCTGGGCACCGACATAATGAAGACCAACCCCTATATAAAGCTGGCCGAGGACCCTTGGACAGGTGAGCCGGTCTGTCTGGTGCCCGCCATGTATCCCGACGTGGCCATCATCCACGTGCACTTCGCCGACAAGTACGGGAACGGAAGGATCATCGGGCCTTCGGTGAACGACACCGCCATAGCTGTGGCGGCCCGCAAGGTCATACTCACCTGCGAGAGGATAGTGGACACCGAGGACATCAGGACCAACCCCTATCAGGTAATCGTGCCCCATTACTGCGTGGACGCCGTGTGCGAGGTTCCCTACGGGGCCTGGCCGGGGGACATGCCGGGAATGTACTACTTCGACCGCAGGTTGCAGGAGAGAGTGGTCCGGGTGGAGTGGAAGACCGAGGAAGGCACGCGCGAGTGGTACGAGAAGTACATCCTCGGGACCAAAGACCACTTCGAGATGATCCAGCTGGCCGCGGAGGAGGAGGGCATGCACGTCCTCGAGTACGTGAAGCAGCTGGAGTACCTGGCCTGCGACGCCGCCTGTTTTGGTCTGGGCACTTGGGGTGTCGGCGGCGAGAGGGAGTGGAGATACGAAGAAGTGGCCAAGAGGGCCATTTAAGGACGGAGGTGAGGACGATGTCCGATATCCAGTACACGCCGAGGGAGCTTCTGGCATGTGTGGCAGCCCGCATGCTCAAGGATGGCGAGAGCGTGTTCGTGGGCACGGGACTTCCCCTGGTGGGAGCCATGTTGGCCAAGAAAATGCACGCACCCAACATGATGGCGGTGTACGAGTGCGGCGCCGTGGACCCGGAACCTCGCCAGCTCCCATGGTCGGTGTCCTGCCCGTGGACCTACTACAAAGCGCCAGTGATCCTGACCATGTCCTCGGTTTTCGGTCACACCAGGGCCGGTTATGTCGACGTCGGCTTTTTGGGGGGCGCCCAGATAGACATGTACGGCAACATCAACGCCACTTGCATAGGCGATTACCGCAACCCCAAGGTGAGGCTTACCGGATCTGGGGGGGCCAACGACATCGCCTCCCTGTGCGACCGGGTTATCTTCATGGGCCTCCACTTGCCAGAACGCCTTCCCGAGAGGGTAGATTACATAACCACCCCTGGCTTTCTGGACGGGCCCGGGGCCCGGGAGAGGGCTGGGCTTCCGGGCAGGGGCCCCTGGAGGGTCATAACCCATCTGGGGGTGATGGGCTTCGACGAGGAGACCTGCCGGATGAAGCTTCTGTCTTACCATCCAGGGGTCACCCCTGAGCTCATCCAGCAGTTCACCGGGTTCGAGTTATTGATCGACGAGAACGTGCACGAGACTCCCAAGCCCACCGAGGAAGAACTGCGCATCCTGCGGGAGGAAGTGGATCCCAACAAGCTGTTCTGCTTCTGAACGGTAAAGACGAGTGAGGGGCGCCGGGCATCCGGCGCCCCTTCCTGTGTGATTACCCTTCCAATGAACACCCTGTATCTTGGGACCAGAAAGTGACTGACCCCGGCCCCGCCATAGACTCAGACGGCTTTTCGTTTCAAGAGCGTGGTGAGGCTGTCGGTCCGCGGTATCCCTGGCGTGTATCCTGACCTGGAGTTGGGGCGAACAGGGGTGCATAGGCTCCACTAACTCGCCCTTCCTCGAAAGGGCATCTCGTTTCGAGGAGCTCCTCGTGCGGGAGCCATCTCGAGGCGGCAAGGGATCTCGAGATGGCCGCGGGCGGCGATTCGCGAAGCCCCAAGACCCTGAGATAGAGGGCGACCTCATCCCCTTTGCCGCGGTTTGGGGACTTGGCCTGCTCGGGAAAGAAGCCGGAAAGGGGTTGTAGGTTAAAAGGCCGGTCGAGATGAGGGGTCAATGGGCAGATCCGAGCGACCCGGAGGAGAAGATCTCGGAAACGAGGGAAGTTTCCCATCGAAGAAAGGTTTTTGCAACGTAACTTGGAGCTCAAAGGCCTGGGTCGGCCTTATAAAGCACTTCCCCGGTGGCGGCGTCCGCCACCCAGATCCAACGGGGAACAAGGTTGTATCTTCGGTTCCTCAAAGCTGCCTCACAGAAGCCCCGCCAATCGGAGGATATCATGCGGAGCACCGTCCCGTAATCGCCGTTCTGCCAGGCATTTATTAGGGATTCCCCTCCCCAGCTGGGAGAGATGCCCCAGATCCTGTTTTTCACCAGTTCCCTGACGTCTTCGGCGTTGTTGGCCTTGCCGGAAGCGTTGGCTGGAGCGCTTTGATTGGGTGCCCATTCTCTTTTTTCCCGCTCGGGTGCGCTGGAGTCCTCTCCCTCGCCGTTCCCCAGGTCTGGTAGAGCGGCGCTTCCCGGGTCATGTGACAGGAGGTGATATAGGAAGTAGACGGCGATTTCATGGCTTGTCGTTCCCGATAAGGTCCTTCCGGTGGTGGCGCCCACGGTCAAGGTGTTGGTATCCAATCCCAGCACAGCGTCGCCCAGATGTATGGCGTCGCTGGAGGTCGAGAAGGACACGAGCCAGGCAGGCCGGTTTCCTTCCCACAGGACGTAAGCCACGTAACACGGGAGCGCCCTCGAACCATCGAGTCGGGCGATAAGTCCGTCCAAAAAGACCCTCAGACCCTGGGAGTGCTCCAAGTCGGCCGTCCTGTTCAACAGGGAACGGTATACCATGGCCTTGAGGGCACTCAGGGCCTCGCTCCCCCGCTCCCAGGCCGTCAGGGGGTACCAGTAGGAGGAGTAGAACTGAAGGCGAGTGGGGACGTCTTCTGAGAAGAGATCGAGATCCCCAGGGTTGAGGGGGCGACCGGAAAGGTCCACCGCCGGTTCCACCGGGAGTTCCATCTCCTCACCGGTGGTTTCCACCAAGGCCTGAACGAAGCGAGCACCTCGCTCCGCTTCCGATACCGCCGTAGCGGCGGCCTTTCCCGTCTCCTCAGTGGCGAAGGGCCCTCTTTTGGCCACCAGACCGTAAGCCAACCCTGCTGCTCCCAGGATGAGCGCCACCAGTGCGGCCGCCGTCATGGGAGACCATGTGATGGCCCTGTGCACCGGCGTTTCCGTGTATCGAGGGCGGTTCTTCTGCGAGGCGGACTCTAGGCAGGAGGTGATTGCCAGTTTGAGTTTGGCTTCTTGTGGGGGGGTGAGGACTTTTTGGGGAAGCGAGCCGAGTTCGGCGACGAGTTTCCTCATCGAATGCTCCCGAGAGGCGCACTCGTTGCAGTGGGTTATGTGCTTTGACACGTTCTCCTTGCGGCGTTGGGATAGCTCACCGTCAATGTATTCTCCCAGGAGTCTTCTGGCTTTTCGGCACCTCAACTCCCATGACCTCCTGCCTTCTCAACCCGCACGGTCTCGTCAACTATTTGAGCCCTGAACATGTCCGCCACACCTTGAGAGGTCGTCAAAACCGCCGTCCTTCACCAAGTCAATCGGAAGCCCTTAAGGTGGGATGCGCGGCCTCGGTTTTTGCCGGTCACCCTCCATGTGGTTTGATGTGCCCGTGGGGCTTCCCTGTTCCACCGATCCTTTTGGCGCGATCTTTTCCGCCGGGGGTATGTGCGCCCGTTTCGGCGGCTTGAGATCGGGGAAGTCTGCCGGTTCGAATATGAGGACAACCTCGTTGAAAACCACCAGTCAGGGACCGGCTCCCTGGCTGGCCGGTTTTCCTGGGCTCAGTTCCCCTTCCCCGGCGCTTTCTGCCCAAAATCCGGAAAGTTCGCGGGCCAACTTGTTGCGGGCCCGGTTGAGCCGCGACTTCACGGTGCCCAAAGATATCCCCAGTATCTCAGCCACCTCCCGGTAGTCATATCCCTGGATGTCGTGCAGCACCACCACTTCCCGGAACTTGGGGGGGAGCTTGGAAATGGCCTCCTGGACGCGGCTTCTTATCTCCGCCTTCTCCATGTTTTCCTCGGGGGAGACCGCGTCTTCGTCGGCCAAGGTCTCGCCGAGCTCCGGTAGGTCCTCCCCCGGGCTTTCCTGCAGGGAGAGGTGGTTACGGCTCTTCCTGGCCCTGTCGTAGCAAGCGTTGAGGACCACCCGATAGAGCCAGGTGGAGAAACGAGCCTCGCCCCGGAAGGACGGTAGGTTTCGCACCAGCAAAAGGAAGACCTCCTGCGTCAGGTCGTATGCGTCATCGGGGTTTCCCAGCATCCGATAGGCCAGGTTGTAAATGCGGTTTTTGTACCTCTCGACCAGCTCCTCGAAGGCGTTGGTGTCGCCTTCCAGGTAAGCCGCGACGAGTTCCTCGTCGGTAGGCTTGGAGGCCCTTTGCCTCGCCATGTCGACCCCCCTCCGTGAAAATTCCCTGTAATTTTAGCACAGGCTGAAACGGCCTCCTCACCCGGGCACGTGAGCAAAGGGGCGTCGCCCGGGTCGGTAGAGCCTGGGACGAGGGCGCGATGGCCTCCCGGCGAGGACAGCCCCATTCTTCAGGCACCGGTGACCGGAGGCGCTTATGTCCGTTTACGGGGCCGTCCCATAGGAAAAAGAAGGATTGTAGGGAGAGGAAAGTACCTCTTGCGCCTAATAAGATACATGTGCTACGGCACGCATCCGCGGCGGAAAAGCCTAAAAGCGCCGCGAGAACGTGAATTAGGTGAGATGCGTTCCCTCGGGTCGATTCTCATGTACTCGGGCGGCCCGGCGTGAGGCGAGCAACGGTCCTGGTCCAGAGGTTGACGGAGGACGCGGCCTGTAGGTGGAACGAAAAACTTGCCCCCTCTTATTGCGTGCGGGCCCCCGGACCAGAGGGGTTCCGGCCAAGCCTTCCTTTTCTCGAGACCGCGCTGCCTTTATGTTCAGCAGTGCCGTGATATAATTCCACAGAATGTCGGCCGGGACGCCGCTTGGCCGGCGTGGTCGCGGAGAGTGATGGCTCTGCACGGGCCATTTCCAGGCAGGAAAACCCCTTGGTAAGGCAATCCTGGAGGTAGAAGTTGAAGAGAAAGGTGCTTCTTTCCGGAAACGAGGCGGTGGCATTGGGGGCCTACCAAGCAGGGGTGGCGGTGGCCGCTGCTTACCCTGGTACCCCCAGTACCCAGATACTTGAGGAGATGAGCAAGTTCCCTGAGGTCTATTGCGAGTGGTCCAGCAATGAGAAGGTGGCCTTGGAGGTGGCCATCGGGGCAGCTTTGGGGGGCAAGAGGTCTCTGGCGGCCATGAAGCACGTGGGCCTGAACGTGGCCGCCGATTCCTGGATGACCCTCACCTACATAGGGGTTAACGCCGGGCTGGTGCTGGCAGTGGCCGATGACCCGGGCATGCATTCCTCCCAAAACGAGCAAGATACCCGTTACTATGCCCTCATGGCCAAGGCTCCCATGCTGGAGCCATCGGACAGCCAGGAGGCACTGGAGCTGGTGAAGGAGGCCTTTCACATTTCGGAGAGGTTCGACTTGCCGGTGCTTTTACGTCTGGAGACCAGGATAAGTCACTCCCGCACCGTGGTTGAGGTGGAGGATGGGGTCAGGGAGGAAGTGGATCTCCCATACTCTAAGGATGCGGTGAAGAGGGTCATGGTACCCGCCCACGCCCGCTTGCGCCACCCCGTCCTCCTCTCGAAGTTGGAGGAACTCAGGCGGTTCGGGGAGTCCTTTGCCTACAACCGGGTGGAAATGGGCGATCCCCGGGTGGGAATAGTCACCTCGGGGGTGTGCTATCAGTACGTGCGGGAGGCATTCCCGGAGGCCAGCGTGCTCAAACTGACCATGACCCATCCCCTGCCCGAGAGGTTGCTCAGGGACTTCTGCTCCCGGTTCCGGCGGGTCTACGTGGTCGAGGAGTTGGAACCCTTCTTGGAGAACTCCCTGAAGGCCATGGGTATAGACGCGGTGGGAAAGAGCAGGATCCCCAGGATGGGGGAGCTGAACCCCGACATAGTGGCGGAGGCGTTGAGGGAACTGGTGGAACTGGACGGAGGCAAACCTCCCAAGTTGTGGCCATCGGCGGCCGCAGAAGACAAGGCCACCGAGGACAAGGCGGAACTGCCTCCACGTCCGCCGGTAATGTGTCCCGGCTGCCCTCACCGGGGCCTCTTCTTCGCCCTGGGAAGGGCGAGGGCCACGGTCTCTGGCGACATAGGATGCTATACCTTAAGCGTCCTTCCCCCACTCAATGGGATAGACTGCCAGGTTTGCATGGGGGCGGGCATCGGCTTGGCCTTGGGATTGGAGAGAGCCTTCTCCCAGAGCGAGCTCAACGCCGAAAGGGCGGGTAGGGTGGTAGGGTTGTTAGGCGACTCCACCTTCATTCACGCCGGGATCCCTGCCCTGATCGATATGGTGTATAACAAGACTCCCGTGACGGTGGTGATCCTGGACAACAGGACCACGGCCATGACCGGTTTTCAGGACCATCCCGGGACCGGGAGGACCATCAAGGGGGAGGAAACCCACGCCTTGGACTTGGAAGCCTTGAGCCTCGCAGTGGGCGTACGCCGGGTGAGGGTGGTGGACCCCTGGAGGCTTGAGGAGACGGAGGAGGTCCTGCGGGAGGAACTCGCCGCCAGTGAACCTTCCGTGGTCATCTCCCGGAGGGGATGCTCTCTCCGGGAACGGCCCGAAAAGGTCGTTCCTTTCTGGGTGGACCCGGACGATTGCGATTCTTGTTGGAGATGTATGCGTCTGGGGTGTCCAGCTCTATCCCGCCGGGATGAAAAGGCATGGATAGACGGGGATCTCTGCCGAGGGTGTTCCATGTGCGCCCAGCTGTGCAGGAAGGAGGCGATCGAGGAGGTGGAACATGCCTGACGCTGTTCTGGCTGGCGTGGGTGGGCAGGGCACGGTGCTCTCCACTCGGGTGCTGGCGGAGGCAGCCCTCCTTTCGGGATACGACGTGAAGACCTCCGAGGTGCACGGGATGGCTCAGCGAGGGGGTAGTGTGACCAGTGCCGTGAGGTGGGGAGAGAAGGTCTTTTCGCCTTTGGTGCCCAGAGGTACCGCCGATTTCATGCTGGCCTTTGAGATGTTGGAGGGACTGAGGGAAGTGGGTTGCTTGGCCCCGCATGGAATAGCCATAGTAAACCCTTACCGGATGGATCCCCTTCCGGTGCTTAGGGGGGACGCGGTTTACCCAGAGGATGCCCTGGAGAGGATAATGGAGAGAGCGGGGAAGACGGTGATAGTGCCGGCCCGGGAGCTGGCTCTCGAGGCGGGCTCTCTCAGGGCCATGGGTTCCTGCCTTCTGGGAGCCCTATCGGTTTTCGTGGATTTTCCCGAAGAGGCCTGGCGCAAAGCCATCGAGGAGTTCTGCCCCACCGAGTACGTGGACGTGAACCTGAAGGCCTTCGACCTGGGGAAAAGGCTCGGAGCGAGCGAGCGGTGAGGTTCGTTTCGTTCATGGGTGTTAGGGCGCCGAGATCCTTTTAGGGAGAGTGAGGTCCATGGACTGGGAGGCGCTCAGGGCTTGTTGGGACGAGCAGGAGGAACCTAGTTGGGAAAGGTGTGACTGGTTTTCCACCAACACCTTTCATCACCGGCAGTTTTCCGATCTGGAAAGGCTGCTGGAAAAAAAGGGAGCAAGAAGGGCGAGCGTCAGCGTTTGTCTTCCCAGTCTGAACGTGGAGTCCACCATTGGCGACATCGTGCGCACCATCAGGAGGGAGCTAATGGAGAAAGTCCCTCTGGTGGACGAACTGGTGGTGGTGGACGGCGATAGCTCCGACCGCACCGCCCAGGTGGCCGAGGCGGAGGGTGCCAAGGTGTTCCGGCAGGGGGATATTCTGCCCCACATAGGGAGCCCTCAAGGAAAAGGGGATGCCCTTTGGAGGAGCCTTTTCTGCACCCGAGGCGACATCGTGGTCTGGGTGGATTCTGACATCAGGAACTTCCATCCCCGTTTCGTGTACGGAATCCTGGGCCCTCTTCTGTTCGAGGAAAACATACGATACGTCAAGGGGTTCTACCAGCGTCCCCTCGCCGGGGAATCCCGACTTTTCAGGGCGGGCGGCGGAAGGGTTACCGAGCTGGTGGCCCGTCCCATGCTCAGCCTCTTTTACCCCGAATTGGGGTCTCTGATCCAACCCTTGGCTGGGGAATATGGGGGCTGGAGGGAGGTGCTGGAGAGGGTGCCCTTCTTCACCCGTTACGGGGTGGAGATCGGCCTCAACGTGGACATCTATACCCGTTTCGGCATGGAGGTCATCGGGCAGGTGGACCTGGAGGAGAGGGAACACTTCAACCAGCCCCTCTCCGCATTGGGAAGGATGGCTTTCGAGATAATCCAAGCCCTGCTCAAGAGGTTGGAGGAGCAGGGCAGGATAAAGCTGTTGACCAGGACCAGCCCCGAGTTCATACAGGTGGATTATCAGGAAGGCCAATACCTGTTGGAGAAGGTGGACCTTCACGTGGAGGAGAGGCCCCCCATGATCGAGGTGGAGGAATACCGCGAAGCCAGGGGGCTGCCCGCAGGATAGCGCGGCTCAAAGGGCCGATAAGGTCAGGCCGGCGCGCGCCCTCATCGTTCTCTTCGTCGTTTCCGCGGTTTTGCTGCTCGGGTGAAGGAGGTATTTGGATGAGCTCCCCTTGGGGCCTGGAGGAGAGCAGGCTGAAGGAGCTGGAGAGGACGGCCGCCCAGTTCTCTCCCCACAGAAGGTGGGACCACCTGGCAAGGCGCCTTTCCACCGTGAGGGTGGTTTATACCGACGTGGACGGCACCATGTTGGGACCGGGAGCTTGCTTCTTCACCCGTTTCGGGGGCGGTTATACCCTGAGACCAGCCCGGATCCTTTTGGAGGCGTTGAAACGAGGGGTGGACGTGGTTCTGGTCTCGGGCCGGAGCGGTTATCAGCTGAGGGAGAACGTGAGGTTGCTGGGATTGCGCAACTACATAGCGGAATTGGGGGTGGAGACGGGCTATGACCAGGGAGAGAGAGTGGTCATAGACACCGGGGAAATCGGGGTGCCGGGCGAGGAGCTGTATCGCTTCATCCACGATTGTGGAGCGGTGGACTTCCTCTTCAGCCGATACCCCGGAAGGCTGGAATATCACACTCCCTGGTCCAGGTACCGAGAACACACCCCTCTCTTCAGGGGATTTCTGGATCTGGAGGAGGTCAACCGGGAGCTGGGAGAGAGGTTCCCGGGCCTTAAGGTGGTGGACAACGGGGTGCTTCCTTTCCGGAGCCCTACCCTGGATGTGCCCGAGGTGCACGCCTATCACCTCATGCCCCGAGGGGTCAGCAAGGAAAGGGCGGCCCTCAACGACATGAAGCTCCGGGGCTTTTCCAGGCACGAGGCCATAGCGGTGGGAGACTCCCTGGCCGATTTGGCCTTTTCGGAGGTGGTGGGCGCGTTCTTCTTGGTGCGCAACGGGTTTTTGGCCAATCCCAGAGCGGTGGAGCTGGTGAGGGAGAGGGAAAACGTCGTGGTGACAGAGGGTTATCTGAACGAGGGATGGGCTGAGGCCCTGGAGTTGGCCGTTCTGGGAGGGACCCCGCCAGGCGGACTCGATGAGGACCTCCTTCAGGCCTGAGCGCACCGCTCGGCGCAAGGCGCAGCGCTTTTCCTAATCCCATTTTCACCTCGTCTCCCCCATCGGAGGTCGTGACCTCGCCTTACCGGCGATGGGGAGAGGGCGATGAGGCCTCGCACTTCCGCTGTGGTCCCTGCCAAGTCAGCGCGGAGGTGTCTAAGGGTCGGGTGAGATTGTCGCCCGCGTGGCCTTGCCCTTTATCCCCGGGCGGGATCGGGCCGCGAATACGCACTGGTCGCCACCGACCTTTCTCGGCCCCCCGAGGTTCGGCGCCGAGTAAGGGGCGGCTTTGCTGGTGGTCGGGAAAGAGGCCCGGAGACTTACCCGCAAGCTTTGCAAACTATCGTGTTCCCACAATAACCCTCACGGATGATGTCTTAGGGTTAGTCAGGGCTTCAGCATGTTCGAGGACGAGCCGATAAATGGATAAACGACGACCGATCGCTTTGCTTTCGTGACGAGTAAATCCATAATTTCGCGGGAAAACGGGTGAAATCGGGGGAATGGACGAGGGAGATAAAGGAATCCAGCGCGATCACGAGGCCGCAGGGAAGCGAGGGGAGCGAGATTGACTCTCAAAAGAAACCTTTTCTATTTCGCCAGGTTCATAAGGCTGCTCTCTTTCCTGTTTTTGCTGATCCAGTACGTCCAGGTCAAGGACCATTTCCCTAAGGCTACCCTAGTTCCCATCGTCGCTGGCCTGGGTGTTTTTTACATGTTCATGGACTGGGCCGTCTACCGGGTGCCGTCGCGGAGGTTCAAGGTCACCTCTTATTCCCTCATGCTCGTGGAGCTGGCCCTCCTCTCGCTCCTCCTTTATTTCACCAAAAGCCGACCCGTCTTCGAGTTCGACATCCTCTTTATCCTCCCCATAGTCAACATAGCCCTCTGGTATGGGCTCCGGCAGGGTTTGGCCTTCGGCGCCCTGGTCTCGCTCACCTTCACCGTCG
>JACVJK010000071.1 GCA_015711955.1 Actinomycetota bacterium
CCGTCTCGGGCGCGCTTCCCGCTTGCCACCCCTTTTCCCAATTATCTCGCTTCCTTGGGCCGTTTGCCCCACCCCCCCCCCCCAAAAAAAAAAAAAAAAAAAAAAAGGGGGGGCCGCCCATCCGGGCGGCCCCTACCCGCACCGCTATTCACAGCTTTCCCAGTAGGATGCGGCTGATGATCAGCTTCTGGATCTCTGAGGTGCCCGCCCCGATGGTGCCCAGCTTGGCGTCCCTCAGGGTCCTCTCCACGGGATACTCCCGGATATATCCGTAGCCTCCGAAGATCTGCACCGCCTCGCTGGCCACCCGGAAGGCGGCCTCGGTGACGAAGAGCTTGCACACGCAGGCCTCCAGCATGGCCGGTATCCCCTGGTCCTTCATCCAGGCCACCCGATACACCAGCAGCCTGGAGGCGTCCAGCAGGCATTTCATCTCGGCTATCTTGAAGGCCACCGCCTGGAACTTCCCGATGGGCTTGCCGAACTGCTTCCTCTCCCGGGCGTACTGGATGCAGCGGTTTATGTTGGCCTCCATGCCGCCCACCGCCGGGGCCACCATGATGGCTCGCTCCCACTCCAGGGTGGCCTTACCGACGCCGTAGAAGCCCTCGCCTTCCTCGCCCAGGCGGTTCTCCACCGGCACCTTGCAGTCGTTGAAGGCCAGCTCGGCGGTGGGAGAGGTGCGGTTGCCCATCTTGTCCAGCTCCCGGCTCACCTCGAAACCCTCGAAATCCCTCTCGACGATGAAGGCGCTGATGCCCGCTCCCCCTTTTTCCTTGTCCGTCACCGCCAGGACGACGCAGATGTCGGCGATGGGCCCGTTGGTGATGAACATCTTGGTCCCGTTGAGGATGTAGTAATCCCCCTGGCGCACCGCGGTGGTGCGGATGGAGGCGGCATCGGAACCGGCATCGGGCTCGGTGAGCGCGAAGCAGCTGATCTTCTCCCCCGAGCAGATGGGGGGCAGGTACTTCTTCTTTTGTTCCTCGTTGCCCATCACCCAGATGGGTATGGCCCCGATGATGGTGTGGGCTCCCCAGGAGAGAGACATGCCGGCGTCCCCGCCCCCGGCGCCGAAGGCGTCCATGGCTATGGCGGTGTCCAAGGCCCCCGCCCCGGAGCCGCCGTACTCCTCCGGGAACGGAAGCCCCAAGAGGCCCATGGCGGCCATCTTCCGCCAGCCCTCCCAGTAGAACTCCCCCTTACGGTCGTACTCCTCGGTGTAAGGGGCAATCTCCCGGGCGGCGAACTCCTTCACCTCGTTGAAGAAGGCCTTCTGTTCAGGAGTGAGCTCGAAGTCCATCCTCTACCTCCTTACCTCATCCGTCTCCACTCCCTAAATGAACATGAGTCTAACTTTTTGACCTTAAGTCGATTATATAATCTCGGGGGCACAAGCACCACCTGTGCTCCTCTGAGATCCCGGCACCATCCGACTCCGCAGCCCCGGTCCGCCCGTCCGCGAACCCCGTTGCCATCGATGGCCTTGAAGCTCTAACGCCCCTATAAAAGTTCTCGGATCCCCTCACGCGCTCGTGGTTCACCGTTCATCCCAAACATCGCAAGCAAGCGGTGGACGCGCGCGCCCTTTTTACCTGGGATCCCTGCGCGTGCTCGCAGTTCACCTGTCAGTCGCTTCTTCCGTCACGCCCTCGCGACGCTCCCCCGAAGGCCTTTCCCCCGATTCCTTGGGAAGCAGGCTCGAGATCCTCTCCCGACCGTCCCCCAGGGCCAAGGCCGAGGTTAGAAGCTCGAGCTCGAAGTCACCTTCGGAGGGGGAGATCCCGTCCCTGGCAGCTCGCAACGCCCTCTTGGCAGCCACCTGAGCAGCCCTGCTTCCCCTCAGTAACCCGTTGACCATCCTTTCCAGGGATTTCTCCAACTCGCCCGGGGGGCAGACCTCGTTCACCAACCCCCAGCTGGCCGCCGTACCGGCTTCCACCATGCCCCCCAGGAGCACCATCTCGGCGGCCCTCTTGTCCCCAACCGCCCGAGCCAACCTGCGCACGCCCCCCGCCCAGGGCAAAAGTCCCAGCATCACCTCGGGAAAGCCGAAGCGGGCGCCCTCCTCCGCCAACACGATATCGCACGCCAGGCAGAGCTCCAGGCCCAGTCCCGCTGCCACTCCCCGCACCAGGGCCACCGTGGGAAGGGCGAGCTCCGCCAAGCGATTTATAACCACTCTTGCCTCTCGGGCCCTTCTCCTCATCTCCGCCAATCCGGCGCCCTTCCAACCCGATAGGTCGAGCCCGGCGCAAAAGGCCCTGTCCCCTTCACCCTCCAACACCAGAACACGCACTGCCTCGTCCGCCTCGACGGTTACCATATATTGCCAGAGATGGCGCAAATCCGCCGGCCGCATCACGTTCATGCGCTCCGGCCTGGAGAGCACCAAACGAGCCACCTCCCCCGCCTTCTTCAGGATGACGCCCTCCGTCCTTTCCTCCATCGCCATCACCCTTCCTCGTCGTTTCCGAACCGTCAGGGGGACCGGGACTCCACCCTTGCACCGTCCCTTCCTCCACCCCTGCCCCATCCTCTTGTCGTCTATTCGATAGTCCTGCGGCGATGCGAAAGAGTCCTGAAAGTACCTCCGACCTATTTTCCTGAAGTGGCAAGAAAGAATCCCAAAAACGCCTCCGCTGGATCCCTCCGCCGCAACCTCAAACCCCTCGCCGAAGTAGCCGCCTTGCCCCGTCACGCCTTCCGAAGGCGGCGTGTGCCACGCGGCCTCCATGGCCAGCGGCGCCCGTTTTTCGATATCCTAAGCTGCCGCCTTCCACGTGATCCCAGAGGACTTTCTCCTCGCCCCTTGCCGGGCCCTGTTGCTCGCTGTCTGAATTCATCACCAAAAAGGGGGCTGAAAAGATGAGGGGGCGCCCGCGGCGCCCCCTGTCCTTCTTCCTAAACCTTCCAGTAGCTCGCCTTGTCCCCGCTGGAGTAGTCGTAGAAACCCTTCCCCGTCTTCCTTCCCAGAAGGCCCGCGGCCGCCATCCTCTTCATCAGCGGGGGCGGGCAATACTTGGGATCGCCGGTGTCGTTGTAGATGGCCAGGGAGGCGTTCATCATCACGTCAATTCCCACCATGTCCGAAAGCTCCAGCGGACCCATGGGCAAGTTGTATCCGAGGCGCATGGCGGTGTCGATGTCCTCCGGCGAGGCCACACCCGCCTCCAGCATGCGGATGGCCTCCAGGGCCATGGGCATGTACAGGCGGTTGGCTATGAACCCGGCGTGGTCCTTGAGCACCCGCACCGTCTCCTTGCCCACCGAGCGGGCCCACTTCTCCGCAATCTCCATGGTCTCTTCGGAGGTCTGGACGCCCCGGATGATCTCGCACAGGCGCATCAGGGGGACGGGGCTGAAGAAGTGAGTGCCCACCACCTTGTCGGGACGCTTGGTGGCCGCGGCGATGGAGGAGATGGGTATGGCGGAGGTGTTGGTGGCCAGTATGGTGTGGGGCGGGCATATCTCGTCCAGCTGGGCGAAGACCTTCCTCTTCACCTCAAGGTCCTCGAACACCGCCTCCACCACGATGTCCGAGTCTCCCGCCTTGCCCAGGTCGGTGGTGGTCTCCAGATTGGCCAAGGCGGCGTCGTGCTGTTCCTGGGTGAGCTTCCCCTTCTCCAAGAACTTGCCCAGCGACTTCTTTATGGATTCCATGCCCTTGGCGGTGCGCTCGTCGTCCAGGTCATGCATGGTGACCTTGTAACCCGCCTGGGCGGCCACCTGGGCTATGCCGCTTCCCATAAGGCCGGAGCCCACCACGAACACCTTCTTTATCTCCATATCCCACCTCCTTGATCCAGGGGCCGCTTAAAACTCGGCCCTTCCCCCGCCGACGCCCAAAGTATAACATAGGGAGGGCTTCAGACTTTGACTTTATTGGAATTATTTGGTAAGCAAAACCACGACATGTGCCCGGGCGAAGGCCCTCGAGAAGCGATCGAGACCTTGACGATGGACTGGACGGAATCGATAGAGCCGAGGGAATCGTGCCCCGCGCCCCCCTCTAAGACGGGGGAAAGTGTGGGCCTGAAGCTCTTCACACCTCTGGACAGCCTCCTCAAGCCTCAGGATAAGGGGAAGGCCGATGTCTCTTCTGCCCGCACCGCGCCGCCCAGCAGCGAGGTGGGGCGGGGCGGTATACCGCTTCCAACTCTTTCCAAAAGCGTTCTTAAATCCCTTCCCCTCCCCAGGAAGATGCGGGATGTGTCCCTCGTCCTGACCATCATCCTTATTTCCACTTTACTTAACGCCCTGAGGGGGATTTTGGCCCTTAGAAGGTCCCGCAGGGAGAAATCTCGCTCCAGGTCCCGCTGATCCCTATCGCCACCGCCTTATCCCCGCCATTTCGGGGGACAGCTCGGCCGTTCGCCCCCGGTCACCCTCTTCGCCCATCGGACGTTTCTTCCCGCCGATTCTCAAGAGCCCTCCCAGGCCGCAGAAATGACGGCCTACTTGCACGGATCGACGCAAAACGCCCGTTCGCGCGAAACGGGATTTCGGTCCTTATCGGTGTTTTCGGTCTCATGGGAGGGTTCTAATCGTGCGCAGGCACTGCAAGCGGGCCTTTCCTCTCCCGGGCTATAACGAGAGGGCTCTCCTCGACGACCAAGGTGAAGGCGCACGCACCGCCGATCCCCGAGCTGAACGCGCGCTTAGCGACTTCACGCCGGCTCAAGCCCATGACTCCTCGAGGCGAGCCGCGTTGGCGGCAAGGACACGGCCTTTCTTCATCGCCTTCCCGCCCCGTCCACGAAAACCGACACGTGGCGGAAGGCCTCCACGTCGAACAGTCCCCGGTCGGTGATCTTGAGCTTGGGTATGACCGGAAGGGCCATGAAGGCCAAGGTCATCATGGGGTCGGAAAGGCCGCAGCCCAAAAGGCGCGCGGCCTCCCTGAGCCTCCGCACCCCTTCCCGCACCGCTTCCATCGGCAGGACGGACATCAAGCCCGCCACCTGCAGGGGAAGCTCGGCCAACACCTCGCCGGCCCTGACCACAGCCTGCCCTCCCCCCATCCTCTCGACTGCCCTCGCCGCCGCCAGGATGTCCTCGTCGGAGGCGCCCACCACCACCAGGTTGTGGGAATCGTGGGCCACGGTGGAGGCCACCGCCCCCTCCCTCAAGCCGAAACCCCGGATGAAACCGATGCCCACGTTCCCCGTCCCCCGGTGCCTCTCGAAGACGCAAATCTTCAGGATGTCTCGGGAGGGGTCCTGCACCGCCATGCCCCCTTCCACCCTTGCCTCTTCCGTCAGGCTCTCGGTGACTATCTGGTCCGGCACCACCCCTATCACCCTTATCTTCTTGCCCTCAGCCCTCAATTCGATACCTGGTATTTTCTCCCAGGCTATGCGCATGGAAGAGGGTACGGCGGGCGGCTCCGCGGTGGGAGCCCACAGGTTCTCCCCCTCCTCGGCCACCTTGACCCCCTCCCGGTACACCCGCAGCACCCTGAACCTCTCGAGGTCCTCGAGCACCACCAGGTCGGCCCGATGACCGGGCGTGAGCTCTCCCCGCCCCGCGAGACCGAAGCGGCGGGCCGGGTTAACCGTCACCATCCGCAGGGCCCTGATGGGGGAAAGCCCCAGCTGCACCGCCTTCCTCAGCAGGTGGTCCAGGTGCCCCTTCTCGGAAAGGTCCTCCGGGTTCACGTCGTCGGTCACCAGAAGGAAGCGGTCGGGGCTTCCTGCAAGGATCGCCGGGAGCAGCGCCTCCAGGTTCTTTGCGGTGGAGCCCTCCCTCGCGTAAACGAACATCCCCCTGGCGAGCTTCTCCCGGGCCTCCTCGGCGCTCACGCATTCGTGGTCCGACTGGATTCCGGCGGAGACATAGGCGTTGAGCTCATTTCCCGAAAGGCCCGGTGCGTGCCCGTCCACCGGCAAGCCGGAAAAAGCCCGCACCTTGGCCATGACCTCCGGATCACCAGCCACCACCCCGGGATAATTCATGACCTCTCCCAGTCCGATGACCAAACCTTCATCCTTTAACCTCAACAGTTCGTTGGCCCCCAGTGACGCCCCTGCGCTCTCCATGGGGGTGGCGGGCACGCAGGAGGGCGCCATCACGTGGACCTCCAGGGGAAGGCCGCGGGCCACTTCCAGCATGTACCTTATCCCCTCCATGCCCAACACGTTGGCTATCTCGTGGAGGTCGGTCACCACCTCCAGGGTTCCCCTGGGCACCACCGATCGGGCATAGTCGGGGAGGGAGACCATGGAGGACTCAAGGTGCACGTGCCCGTCGATGAAAGCGGG
Source organism: Actinomycetota bacterium (assembly GCA_015711955.1). Taxonomy (GTDB): domain Bacteria; phylum Actinomycetota; class Geothermincolia; order Geothermincolales; family RBG-13-55-18; genus JACVJK01. The sequence goes on from JACVJK010000071.1 coordinate 6,264, forward strand.
GCAGACCACTGCACCCTCGGAGTCTTCCTCCTCCAGCCCACTGTAGGAGCCGATGCCCGCGATCCTGCCCTCGGCTATCGCCAGGTCGGCCTCGATGAGCCTTTCCCCCATCAGGTCGACCACCCGGGCGTTCTTCAGGACCAGGTCCGCTTTTTCCTCTCCCCTGGCCACCGCCAGGACTCTCATAACGGCGTCTTCGACGGCCCTTCGCAGGGAAGACCCTTCCATGAACGCTCCTTTCCTATGTAAAAATCCCTTTCTGCACCGACCTCATGCTCCTGAAACGGGATAGCGGCCCTCCGCCACAGCGCTTGAAAAGTTCCCCACCTGAGAGTCCCTGCGGATGAAGGGCCGCAAACGGTGGGCTGTAATGCGCATCCTCAAACCACCGGCTGGTCTCCCAGCTCGCCGGCGTAGGAAAGGCCCTCTGAGGGAAAGCTCCTGGTCTCCAGGATCACCTTCAACGACCCTTCCTTGGACGCGTATTCGAAGGCCTGCAGTCCCATCTCCAGCTGGAACCTGCGGTCTATGAGGTCCTGCACGTTCACCAGGCCCCTCACCAACGCCTTTATGGCCGGCTCGAAGGGACCGCAGCGGGATCCCACCACCGTGACCTCATCCACCACCAGCGAAGAGATGTCCACGTCAACCTGCCCCACGTAGGTGCTCTTCTGGACGATCACCCCGGAGGGGCGGACCAACCTCCTGGCCAGCTCGAAGCCCTCGGGCCTCCCGGTGCACTCCACCACTACGTCGAAGCACTCGTTTCCTGAGAGCTCGCTCTCCTTTGTCGTCCTGATCCCCATGCGGTCCAGGATGTGCAGCTTGTGGTCGTGCTTTCCCACCGCCAGCAGGTTGCAGCCGGGGAGGCGCATAACCTGGGCCGCCAGCAGCCCAAGTTTCCCATCCCCCAGCACCGCCACGCTCATGTCCGGCTTGATGTGCACCTGTTCCAGTATGCGGAAGCAGGCGGCCAAAGGCTCCACGAAGACCGCCGCGTAACGGGGAAGGGCATCGGGTACCACGTGCAGGTTGGCCAAGGGAAGGGTTATGTACTCGGCGAAAGCCCCCTGCCTCCCTTTCATGCCCAGGATCGTGCGGTTGGGGCAGTGGTGATGCTTTCCCTCCACGCAAAGTTCGCAAGAATAACAGGGGCAGTTTATCTCCCCCACCACCCTTTTCCCCACCCAGAAGGGATCGTCGGCCCTCTCCACCACGCCCACGAACTCGTGCCCCAGGATCCCCTCGTAATCCATGTACCCCCGGACGATCTCCAGGTCGGTGTGGCAGATCCCGGCGGCGATGACCTTGATGAGCGCCTCGCCGGGCCCCGGTTCCGGCATGGGCAGGTCGTCCTTGAGCCTTAACGTGCCGTCGAAATAAAGGCCGAGCATCCGCTTACCCCTCCTTAAAACGCCCCCGCTTCGGATTCAAACCAGCGAAAACTTCCTGCAAGCCGTCCATCACACATCATTATTTCACAAACGTTCACGACCCTCCCTTTCACCCGTCAACGGAGAGACGCGACTCTCGCGCCCGGATCGATTCCCCTCTCAGTAGCCCGATCTCCCGCGCAGGTCCCCGCGCCAAACGCCTCCTCTTCGAAGGCGCCGCCCCGACCCTCTCCTTCCCCTGTCCCCCTGGACATCCCGCCGACGGCGCTCGCCCTCGATGGGCTTCAAGCCGAACCAGCCTATGCAGGCGATCCCTTGGGGACCAAAAAGGGCTTCTCTCAACCTGCCAGCTTGCCGTTGCTCTCCGATGCCGCCTCGGGCACCGCCACCGCCCCTCCCCCGCTCAGGATGTGGATGATGGAGGGAAGCACCAGCAGGCTGGCAGCCATGGACACCACCAGCGACACGGAGGTGATGGCCCCGAAGCGGGCGATGGGCGCCATCTTGGAGAGGGAGATGATGGCAAAGGCGCCGGCGGCGCACACGGTGCTCGCCACAATCGTCTTTCCCACCGTTACCAGAGATTTCCTGATGGCTGAGTCCACCTCTCCCGACCCCATCTCCTCCAGGAAGCGGTGGGTCAGGTGGATGCCGAAGTCGATGCCCACCCCTATGACCATGGAGGCGATGAGGATGGTCATCATGTCCAGTTCCCACCCCATGAGGGCCATGAAACCCAGCTCGGCGCCGATCCCGGCCACCAGCACGCTGAGGGTGGCGAGCCCGTAGGTCAGGGATCGGAATATGACGACAAGCACTACCGCCGAGAGCAGCAGGGCCATGAAGCTGGACCAGAGCTGGGTGGGCAACAGGTTGCCCAGCAGGTCCGACGTCATGGGGGTCATGCCGCCTATCAAATAATCGATGCCCCGAGAGCCCAGGGCCTGGTCTGCCGCCCACCGGAGGGCGTCGTTCTTGGCCAGCAGTTCCCGGTTGTCCTTGGCTCCCCGGCTCATGACGCTCACCAGCGCCGCGTCGTGCCCCGCCGTGATCAGGGAACCTTCCTGGGGCCCGAAAGCCTCCGCTATGCCCGCCAGGTCGGCCTCCGCCTCCTCCCTGCTGCGGGGAAGCCCTGTGGCCGCCTCCTCCCAGCTGGAGGGGCGGAAGGGCACATCTTTCACCTTTCCGGTCGCCCTCCTGAAGTCGTAAAGGAGCTCCGCCAAGCTGGAAGAGTTCTCCTCGCCGAAGTAGGGGGTGGAGGCCAACTTCAGCTGGAGATCATAAAGGGCGACCAAGACGTCCGGCCTCAGCACGTCTCCCTTGACCAGGATCACGTCCTCCTGCTGGCCCCCGAAGTACTCCTCCTGACGGTATTCCGCCTGCAGGCTGGGGATGTCCTGAGGTGCCAGCGCCCGCAGGTCGGGGGTGGTCTTGAGCCGGGGCAGGGAAAGGCCGCACAGCGCCAGAAGCACCAGGTACACAGCGACTACCGCCCAGGAGTGGCGGACCGAGAGCCGGGCCAGGCCCTCCAGGCTCCTGTCCACCCTCCTTTCCCGCCGGAAGGTGAAGGTTGAGACCCCCATCGGAACCCTGCCTCCCCTCCCCTCCCCCTGCCGCGCCACCCTCCTCTCCTCCCGGAGGCACATGAGGGCGGGAAGCAAGGTCACGCTGAACAGGAAGCAGATGCCGATCCCCACGCCGCACATGAGTCCGAACTGCCTCACCGCCTCGAAGGCCGATAGCCGGAAGCTGATGAAGCCGAAGAAGGTGGTGATAGAGGTGAGGAAGACCGCCACCCCCGCCGTCACCACCGCCCTGCGGGCGGACTCCCTCCCGCTGGAGGAGATGCCGAACTCCTCGTAGAAGCGCCCCATCATGTAGATGAGGTTCTCCAGGCATATGCCCAACACCAGGGGGCCTATGAGGGCCGATATGACCGTGTAGGGCAGCCCGAACCAACCCATGAGTCCGTATATCCAGAGGGCCGTGAGCACCGTTATGAGCAAGGGGAGGAACACGTCGGTGACCCTGCGGAAGGTGAGGTAGAGCACCATAAGGAGGAAAGTGCCCGCCGCCACCGCCAGTAGCCAGGTGCTGGAGAGGGCGTAGTCCTCCAGGTCCTTGTCCACCGACACGCCCCCGCTCACCGACACCGCCGCCTGAGGGTCGCCCCCGAAATATCCGTGGAAGAAGGACTCCAGACGGTTCGCCAGATCCCTTCTTTGCTCCGTGTCGAGGTCGGGGTTCACCTTCACCCTGATGAGGGTCCTCTTCATGTCGGGGGTGAGGAGGGCCGTCCCCTCCTTCTCCACCATCCACTTCCTGGCCACGGGGTCGTCCAGGTACATCCTCACCCCTTTCTCGATGACCTGGGGGAAGGGCGTAAGGCGAGAGGGGTCCTCCGGGTCGGGCACGCTGGCCCCCTCCTGGAAAAGGATCAGCGCTGGGTCGTCGATCTGGATGCCGTACTCCTGCCTCGCCCGCAGCATCAGGTTGGCCACGAAACCGCCCAGGTAGTGGCTGACGCCCACGTAGTTCTCCCTTCCCACCTCCCGGGCCAGCTCTCTTTCCAGGAGGATGAACTTTTTGATCATGGGGTAGGACAGGAGGTGGTCGCTCTCCACCATCACCACAGAGTAGTCGATGCCCCCGAAGAGGCGGTTGACCTCCTTTAGGGCCTCGGTGGAGGGAAAGCCGGTGGGGATCAGGTCCCACTGGCCCGACCGGACCTCCATGCGGGCTATTCCCGCCGCCACCGGGACGGTGAGGACCAGACACAAAAGCACCACCCAGCGGGACCTCTCGGAGGCGACGCGAGCGAAGAAAGAGAGCGTCTTTCCCGCCTCCTTCTTGGCTCCCCGAGGAACGGCCCCCCTCCCGATGAATTCCCGGAAGCTATGCCCGCGCTTCCTTCCTTCCCTTGCCATTCGTTTACCTCCCCCCGCGAAAGCCACGCCAATTTCCTCCTCGGTCGGGCCGCTCACCGCTCAACCCCCCAAAGAGGCTGACGGTCATCCCTCCGGCTTGCAGGCCCATAAGGATCCCCGCGCGAAACCCTTCTCCGAAATTGAAACCTGTCTCCGCTATTGTAATGTTCACCCGTGACGGTTGGTTACCTTCCGGTGAGGAAGGGCCCCGATCCGGCGCGTGCCCCCGCTCGCATCGCGCCAAGCCCAAAAAAAGAGGCAAGTTCGCTGGAAGACCCCGTGAGTCCTTGAGCAAAAAAGCACTGAAGGGCATCCAGAAAAGCGGCAAGTCCATCCCGAAGATCCGCGAAACGGCGTCTCGAGCCGGTGGGGTCTTGGGTTTACGGAGAGGGGCGTTTCGACCTCACACTCACCCCAGCGGTCGTTCGACCCTGCTCGGAAAGC